>JBKBSI010000052.1:0-18943 GCA_046291745.1 Pseudomonas sp.
CCGCAACCAGACCAATCTGCGGCCGCTCCGGCTGCGCCAGGGTGTTGATCAGACGGCTCAGTTCGTACTCGAGCAGCCCCTCCTGCTCCAGCGAAAAGAACGGGATCACCTCGCGCTCGGCCAGCGTATTGGTACCAGCCAGACCAAAGTAGAGCTTCTCGCCGCTTTGCGGCAACGGTATATCCTGCAAACCGAATTCTGCCGCCCGATCCTCTGCCTCCGAGAACGGCTGAGGATCAATGATTTGCAGCTTCAGCTTGCCGCCGGCAACCCGCTCATACTCCTGCAGCAGTTCCTGCACCCGACGCGCATAGTTGCGCAGGATGACCATGTCCTTGCTGGCACGGTCGGAAAAGAAGAAATACAGGGTCACCGGCTCATCCAGATCCTCAAGGATCTGCCGGGTACCGTCGGAAATGGTAAACAGCTTCTGTTCGGTCAGATCCAGGCGCGCACCGGGCAACAGCACGTTGGAAGCCATATTGAAGGCGACGAAGGCCAACAGCAGTACCAGCAGACCGGTACCGGAATACAATACTCTTTTCATTATTCTGTCTCCTTTGCCTCAATCGGCCTTTTTAAGGTCGATGACAATCGCCGTAGCCAGCAACCACACAGCCATGAGCGATACGAAATACAGCAGGTCACGCAGATCCAGGACACCCTTGCTGATGGCATCAAAACGAATCAGGAAACTGAGTGAGGCAATGGCGTCAAGCGCCCACTGGGGTGCCCAACCGGTAAACAGATCCAACCACAACGAAAAGCCGCTGACCATGAAGATAAAGCAGGCCACCACACTGACGATAAAGGCAATGACCTGGTTCTTGGTCAAGGCCGACATGCACGAACCAATGGCCAGATAACCACCAGCCAGCAGCCAACTGCCGATATAACCGGTGATGATCGCGCCGTTATCTGGCGACCCCAGGTAATTGACAGTAATGATGATCGGAAAGGTCAGTACCAGCGCCAGGCCGACAAACACCCAGGCCGCCAGAAACTTGCCCAGCACCATATCGGCGCGGGATACCGGCAGCGTCATCAGCAGCTCGATGGTGCCGGACTTGCGCTCCTCCGCCCACAAACGCATGGCTACCGCAGGCACCAGGAACAGGTATAGCCAGGGGTGAAAGTTGAAAAAGGCATTCAGATCAGCCTGACCGCTCTCGTAGAAACCACCCAAATAGAAGGTGAACACCGCCGACAGCACCAGAAAGATAACGATAAAGATGTAAGCCAGCGGTGTTGCAAAGTAACTGCCCAGCTCACGTTTGAAGATCACACCCAGATTTTTCATGCCGCATCCTCCGCGGTCAGACGACGGAAGACTTCATCCAGACGGCCACGCTCGACCGAAAGCTCACGGACCGGCCAGTCGTGGGCCTTGGCATATTGGCCAACGGCCGGAAAGATCACTTCGCCGGGTTTGGCCAGCACCGTAATCAGACGACCCTCGCGCTGTTGCTCGACCTCCAGCACCCCGGGCAAACCCAGCAGCGGTGCGCTATCGACCGGCTGCTCAAGGGCCACGGTAACCGCCTGGTGATAGCGCGAACGGGCCTCGAGCTCGTCCGGCGTACCGTCAGCCAGCAGCTTGCCATGAGCAATGACCACGGCGCGAGAACAGACCGCGCTGACTTCTTCAAGAATATGCGTGGAAATGACCACAATTTTGTTGCTGCTCTCGGCCAGTTGCTGGATCAGCTTGCGTACCTGATGTTTCTGGTTCGGATCCAGACCATCGGTCGGCTCATCCAGTACCAGCACCTGGGGGTCATGCAGAATCGCCTGGGCCAGCCCGACCCGGCGCTTGAAACCCTTGGACAGGGTTTCAATGCTCTGATCCAGCACCGCTTGCAGCTCAAGCTGCTCGGCAGCCCAGGCAACCCGCTTGTGCTTCTCGGTACCACTGTAGCCACGCACTTCGGCGATAAAATCGAGGAAGCGCTTGACGCGCATGTCGCCGTAGCAAGGAGCGCCTTCAGGCAAATAACCCATCTGCTGCTGAGCCTGCAAGGTTTGCGTCTGAATATCAAAACCGCATACCGAGGCCGAGCCGCCATCGGGCGTCAGAAAGCCGGTAAGCATCTTCATGGTCGTTGATTTACCGGCCCCGTTGGGCCCCAGAAAGCCGAGCACTTCGCCCGGACTTACTGAAAAGGACAGGTTGTCCACGGCGACGTGCTCGCCGAAACGTTTGGTCAGGCTGTTTATCTTTATCATGGCCTCTTCCGAATTCCCCCAAAAATACCGATGCCCCGCAAGGCTGCGGGCAACACAACGCGCAAGGATACATTGATTGGTGTCGGGCGGGGGGAAACGGGCAGCACTGGACGCAGACAACCGGTTGATACCGAGGTCAGTACGCCGAGGCAGCGTCCCCTGTCTTTGGCACGACAGCAAGGAATGGATCAGCGCTCAAGGCAGTGACTATATGAACCCCCAGCGCGCATTTCAACCCTTGCCATCTAGTAAAACCGGGGGCTTGGCGCATATCAGGCTGTAACAGGATATTAAAACCGCTAGAATCAGCACGATAACAGGGCACTGGCCCAGCCGCCCGCCGATTAAACCGCCCCAGAGAACACCATGTCTGCTGTCTACTCAAGTTTTTTTGGACGCCTGCGCTTCGGTCTACTGCGTCGCCTGCTGTTTATCTGGGCTCGTTCCGACGGCATCGGCAACTCGACAGTGAACCTGCATCTGGATCCAGCGCGACCGATCATCTACGTGCTGCCCTACCGCTCCTTGTCGGATCTGATTGTGGTCGACCGGGAGTGCGTCAAGGCCGGTCTGCCACGACCAGTACGCGCACCACATGAAAGCCTGGATGAAGAGGAATCCTATGCATTTCTCAGTCGCGCCAGATCCTGGGTCAGACGCCCAGACCCGCGCGGACAAGCTCCACGCCTACTAAGAGCCCTTGAGGCGGTTGAAAGCCAGACCTGCGAGGAGGTTCAACTGGTGCCTGTTAGCGTGTTCTGGGGCCAGTCACCGGATGCGGAGTCTTCGCCCATCAAATTGCTGTTTGCCTACAACTGGGCAGTAGGTGGGCGCCTGCGTAAATTCTTCGCCATCCTGCTGCACGGTCGCAAGATCCGCGTGCGTTTTGGCGAGCCCCTGTCGTTGCAACAACTGGTGGCAGAAGACTTGGGCCACGCGCGCAATCAGCGCAAGGTCAACCGACTGTTGCGCGTGCATTTCAGTCAGCAGCGCGGCGCCGTAGTGGGTCCCGACCTGTCGCATCGGCGCACTCTAATCAAGGGCCTGCTGCAATCGCCGGTGGTCCGCGAAGCTATCCTGCGTGAAGCCGAGGAAAAGGGTATTGATCCGGCCAAGGCGCGCCAGGAAGCTACGCGCTATGCCAACGAAATAGCCTCGGACTTCACCTACAGCACCATCCGCTTCCTCGAAGTGGTGCTGTCCTGGTTCTGGAACAAACTGTACGAAGGCATTCGCATCAATCATATCGAGCGCGTACAACGTATCGCCCGCGGCAATGAGATTGTTTACGTACCCTGCCATCGCAGCCACATCGACTACTTGTTGCTCTCCTATATCCTGCTCCAGAACAGTTTGACACCACCGCATATCGCTGCCGGCATAAACCTCAACATGCCGGTGGTGGGGGGCATTCTGCGCCGTGGCGGCGCCTTCTTCATGCGCCGCACCTTCAGGGACAACGCGCTTTACACCGCCGTGTTCAACGAATACATGCACGGTTTGTTCAGCCGCGGCTTTCCTACCGAATACTTTATCGAGGGCGGCCGCTCGCGTACCGGTCGTACGCTGGACCCTAAAACCGGCATGCTGTCGATCACCCTGCGCAGCTTTCTGCGCTCATCGCGGCGGCCGATTGTCTTCGTACCAGTCTATATAGGTTATGAGCGCGTACTCGAAGGCCGCACCTACCTCGGTGAACTACGCGGCAAGGAAAAGAAAAAGGAATCCTTCTTCGATATCTTCCGCGTGCTTTCGGCACTGAAACTGCGTTTTGGCCAAGTAGCAATCAACTTCGGTGAGCCCGTGTCACTGTCCGGTTTTCTCGATCAGCAGCAGCCCGACTGGCGCCAGCAAGCCTATGGGCCCGATGACAAGCCCGAGTGGCTGAGCGACACCACGCGGCAACTGGCGCGCACCCTGGCCAATGCCATAAATGCTGCCGCCGATGCCAACCCAGTGAATCTGGTGGCCCTGACCATGCTGTCTACCGCACGTCTGGCGCTGGATGAACCCACGCTGTCACGCATGCTCAACAGCTATAGCGCGCTGCTGCGCAGGGTACCCTACAGCCCCAGCGTGACACTGCCTGAGGGCGATGGGCGGGCCCTGATCAGCTACGTCGAAGACCTGAAACTGATCGGCAGGCAATCCGACGCACTGGGCGAAATCCTGTTTCTGGATGAGCCCCAGGCCGTGTTGATGACCTACTACCGCAACAATGTGCTGCATCTGGTTGCTCTGCCTGCACTGATCGCCTGCCTGTTCCTGAACAACCCGCGCATGAGCCGCGAGCATATCGAGAAACTGGTTACCGCTATCTATCCCTATCTGCAGGGCGAGCTATTCCTGCAATGGCATGAAGCCGAGCTCCCCGGAGTAATTACTGCCTGGATCGACGGGTTGATAGCCGAAGGATTGTTGCAGGAGGAAAACGGCCAGGTCATACGCCCTGACCCCAGTTCTGCCGAGTTCGTGCTGCTTAGCCTATTGGCGCGCAGTATTCTGCAGACGCTCGAGCGCTTCTACATGGCCTCGGCGCTGCTGCTCAACCATCCCAATGGCAGCCTGACCGCCAAGGAACTTGAGGCCCTATGCAGCGTCATGGCGCAGCGTCTGTCGATCCTGCATGGCCTGAATGCTCCGGAGTTATTCGACAAGACGCTGTTCCGCCAATTTATTCAACGGCTGGAAGCCTTGCAGGTACTGGCCAGTGATGCCGAGGGTCGTTTGCATTATCAACCTGGGCTGGAAAACATTGCCGAAAATACCGCAAAACGGGTATTGAGCGCAGAGATCCGCCTGTCGATCCGGCAAGTGGCAAAGACTACTCAGAGTACGGCGGTGAGCGCAAAAGACTAAGGCAGCCCGTCAGGAAAGCCGCTGTTTGCCATAGATATCATAGCGGCTCGACTGCCCGCCAAGCTCCGCGCTTGGCGGCGTACCAAGGATCGCTGGGGCCTTGCGCGGGCGCTTGACGGCGACGCGATGGCTGGCCAGTTCGAGGGCAGCAGCAAGTAGCTGCGGAGCATCTGCGTCCTCGCCCACCAGCGGTTTGAACAGGCGCATCTCTTTTTTTACCAATGCAGATTTGTCACGCTGGGGGAACATCGGATCCAGGTGCACAACCTGTGGCACTGGGCCTTGCCAGGCTCGCATCAGCTCGATGGCGTCCCCGTCCAACAACCGCATACGCGTAGCGATCTCCGCCACTTCACCGCCAGCTTGTCGTGCACGCTCCAAACCATCTGCCAGTAGTGCCGCAATCACTGGCTGACGCTCTATCAGGGTGACCTGACAACCCAGTGACGCCAGCACAAAAGCATCACGCCCGAGTCCCGCCGTGGCATCAAGGATCGTCGGCCGCAGAGCACCGCGCAAGCCACAAGCCTTGGCCACCATCTGCCCTGCGCCACCGCCAAATTGGCGGCGGTGGGCCATGGCTCCTTCAACGAAATCCACCCGCACCGCACCCGGAGCATCCGGTCCGGTGGCCTGCAGGCTCAAGCCCTCAGCGCCAACGCACAGTAATAACGGATAATCCTCGGTAGCAGTGTCGGCCACCGGGACACCAAGCCGTGCAGCCATTTGCTGGGCAAGCTGGATATAGTCGGCATTCAGGCTGATTACAGCAACAGGCGAAGAGGCAGTCATCGAAGAGCTTCAGAAACAGCGGCGGGATCAGGCAAACAGGTCAATACCGAAAATGCCTTCGGCTTCCTCGCTGACAGGCAGATTGGCCGTGAACTGATAACTGGACAGCGCCTGGTTGGCCTTGCCATAAACCGGTTCCTGGGCCTCGCGGCGGGCTGGAATATACTCGGCGTTGGCCGCAGCCGCATTGACGGCCCTGGGCGCCAGCGCACGATTTGGTTCAACCGGTGCGGCAGCCGTAGTCTGACCGGCGCGCGCAGGTTCACTGTTGGCCGGTGGGACAACAGGGCGGGTGCTGCGCTCGGGGAGCGCATTGAATGGAATATACCCATCCAGACGCATCAACGGACTCCAGGTGAGATAAGGCCAACTTGCCGGTTTGCAGATTAGCCTGACGCAGGATAAAAGGCAAAATCAAGCCGACGAACCGCTCTGCTGTTTCGGCGTAGCGACCTTGTCGCGCAAGTATACTGGCTGGGCATCGGCCGCATCCTGAACCTCGCCAGCCAGCCAGCGCGGCAGTGCCAGGCTGATCAGGTCCTGTGCATCAGGCAGCATCTGTGGCCAGTTAGCCTGCGCCGTTACTGCCAGACGCTCGGCGTACTGCCAGCCGGTGCCAGCACCGTAAGGGTTCGCGAATCCATTTGGCACAACCACCGCCTCGGGAGCACAAACGCGCTCCTCGCCAACCAACTGCATGACGCCCTGCTGCAGCCGATAGCAGCCCCAGTAGACTTCATCCATACGCGCATCAATCGCGGCGCAGACCTCCTCGGCCTGATGCTCGCGCCAGGCCCGCTGGGCCAGCGCTGCCAGATTGGACACCGCAATCACCGGCTTGCCACTGGCAAACGCCAGACCCTGAACCATACCGGTGGCAATACGCACGCCGGTGAAGGCCCCCGGGCCACGACCGAAGACCAGCGCATCGACATCCGCCAGGGTAATACCGGCTTCAACAAGCAGCTCTTCAAGCATGGGTAGCAAGCGCTGGGCATGCAGGCGCGGTATGACTTCGAAGCGGTTGATCACTCGGTCCTGATACAGCAGCGCCGCAGAGCAGGCCTCAGTGGCAGTATCCAGTGCAAGAAGTGTAGTCATGACAGGCTGGCAATCCGATTCGGCGGCGAGGTGCCGCATTGTAGCCAATGCAAAAGGCCCGTGCTGGTCGGCACGGGCCCGGTCTTCACAGCAACTGCATCACTCAGCTCAGGGCTTGCATGACCTTGCTGGTAATCTGATCGACAGTTCCAACACCTTCAACCTTGCTGCACTTGGGCGTACCATTTGCATCGGAGAGTTGCTGGTAGAAGGCAACCAGTGGTTTGGTCTGGTCATGATAGATCTTCAGCCGGTTGCGCACTGTGGCTTCAGTATCGTCATCACGCTGCACCAGGTCTTCACCGGTAACATCATCCTTGCCTTCTACCTTGGGTGGCTGGTGGCTAACGTGGTAGATCCGGCCAGAGCCAGGATGCACGCGGCGACCGGACAGGCGCTCGACGATTTCTTCATCATCCACGGCAATCTCCAGCACGTGGTCAATCTTCACGCCAGATTCCTTCAGTGCTTCAGCCTGGGGAATAGTGCGCGGAAAGCCGTCAAACAGAAAACCGTTGCGGCAGTCATCCTGAGCAATTCGTTCCTTGATCAGGCCAATGATCAGATCGTCGGACACCAGACTACCGCTGTCCATGACCTGCTTGACCTGCAGCCCCATTTCAGTGCCCGCCTTGACCGCAGCGCGCAACATGTCACCAGTGGAAATCTGCGGAATACCGTAGTGCCCACAAATGAACTGGGACTGTGTGCCCTTGCCCGCGCCGGGCGCGCCCAACAGGATGACTCGCATAGTTTAACTCCTAAAAGATACACAAACCGGGCCGCCCACGGCACGGAACCGGAGGCTGGCAACGCCAGCCGAGGGGCTGACGCCACTAATAGATCGCATTGATTGGGTATGCGAAAAGGGCGTTCAACATACACTTACAATCCGGCACGCACAAGCCGGACCATAGTCGCAGGCCTTGGTATGCGGCCTGCGAGCCTATCCGGTGTTGCGCATGCCAGCGGCAATACCCGCCACCGTGACCAGCAGAGCGCGTTCCAGATCGGAATCGCTAGCACCGCCTTGCATGCGGGTACGCCCTAACAGCTCGGCCTGCAACAGATGCAGCGGGTCAGTATAGGGATTGCGCACGGCTACCGACTCGCCAAGGGCAGGATTGTGCGCCAGCAGGCGGTCACTCTGCCGCAATTCCAACACCGTCTCAGCCGCCTGCTGCAACGAGGACCGCAGGCGCTGCCCCAAAGGCCAGAGGGTCTGCTCGGCCAACCGCTCTTCGTAAAACCGGGCTATGCCCGCGTCGGACTTGGCCAGAACCATTTCCAGCATTTCTATACGTGCCAGGAAAAACGGCCAGCGCGACATCATCTCACGCAACACATCGGCTTGTCCGGCATCCATCGACTCACGCAGAGCCTGTCCGGCGCCAAGCCATGCCGGCAGCATCAGCCGGGTCTGGGTCCAGGCAAAAATCCAGGGGATGGCACGCAGGGTTTCTATGCCGCCGCCGGTACGGCGCTTGGCCGGCCGACTGCCCAGCGGCAAACGAGCCAGTTCCTGCTCCGGGGTAGCCTGACGAAAGTACTCGACGAATTGCGGCTCCTCCCTTACTACCCCACGATAGACCTGTACCGAGCGCTGCGCCAGAGCTTCCATCAGGGCTCGCCAGCCCGGTTCGGGAGCTGGCGGTGGTAGCAGACTGGCCTCCAGCACGGCACTGACATAGAGCTGCAGACTTTGAATGGCGATATCCGGCAGGCCATATTTGAAGCGAATCATCTCGCCCTGCTCGGTCACCCGGAACTGACCCTGCACCGAGCCCGGAGGCTGCGACAGGATAGCCATGTGCGCGGGTGCGCCACCGCGGCCCACGGTACCGCCGCGGCCATGAAACAGGCGCAAACGCACGCCATGCTTCTGGCATACGGCGACCAGCGCCTCCTGCGCGCAATACTGTGCCCAGCCAGCGGCCAGGGTACCCGCGTCCTTGGCCGAGTCGGAGTAACCGATCATGACTTCCTGCTCGTCGCCCACCAGCTCGCGGTAGCCCGGCAGGGATAGTAGCCGGTCGATCGCTGGGGCGCCGTTGTTCAGGTCATCCAGGGTTTCGAACAGCGGCACCACACGCATCGGCCAATCCACCCCGGTTTCCTTGAGCAGCAGCTTTACCGCCAGCACATCGGAGGGACTGGAGGCCATGGAAATGACATAGGAGCCAAGCAACTCACTGGGCTGAGTGGCGATAACCCGACAGGTATCCAGTACCTCGGACACCTCTTCGCCTGGCTGCCAACGCCTTGGCAGCAACGGCCGCGGATTATGCAACTCGGCCAGCAGAAACTCACAGCGCTGCGCTTCATCCCAGGTAGCGTAGTCACCCAGTTGCAAGTGGCTGGTCAGCTCACTCAGTACCTGGGTGTGGCGCGCCGCGTCCTGTCGAATATCCAGGCGCACCAACCCCAGCCCGAAACAGTTGATCCGCCGCAGGGTATCGAGCAGCGGACCGCTAGCGATCAATTGCATGCCCTGCTCAACCAGAGAGGCGTGGCAGCACTCCAACGGCAGGCGCAGGTCGTCCAGGCTGGCCAACGCGGCCTCCGGCAGCGGCAGGTCGTTATGGATTGCTGCAGCAGCCCAGTCCCGGGTTACCTGCAAGCGCTCACGAACGTGCTAGAGCACCACACGGTAGGGTTCATCCACCTCACCGCTGAGCGCCAGTAACTCAGGACTGGCTGCCTGCATCGACAACTGATTGGACAGCGCTTCGACATCGCGCAGATACAAGTCAGCCGCCATCCAGCGGCCGAGCAACAGCACCTCGCGCGTCACCCTGGATGTGACGTTAGGATTGCCGTCCCGGTCCCCGCCCATCCAGGAGGCAATGCGCACCGGTGCACTGCGAATATCCAGCTGCTGCCCGGTGGCCTGCTGCAAGTCGCTGTCGAGTCCGCGGAGGAAACGCGGTACGGCGTACCACAGGGAGTGCTCGATAACCGCAAAGCCCCATTTGGCCTCATCCACCGGCGTGGGCCGACTGCGGCGTATCTCATCGGTATGCCAGGCTTCACTGATCAACCGGGCCAGATCCGCCCTGACCGCTGCCTGCTCTGCAACACTCAGGTCATCGTGGTCGCGACGCGCCAGAGCCAAGGCTATGGCGTCATACTTCTGAATCAGGGTACGCCGGGTGACTTCGGTCGGGTGCGCAGTGAGCACCAGTTCGATATCCAGTTCACCGACATGTTTACCGACGCTGGCACTGCCGTGCCCAGAGGCTGCGAGACGCTCGAACAGGGCACTGATACAGCCCGCTTCGAAGCCCACTGGCTCGTCCGCACGGCGGCGCCGGACCTGGTGATACTGTTCGGCAATATTGGCCAGATTGAGGAACTGATTGAAAGCACGGCAGACCGGTAGCAGCTCGCGGTCAGGCAACTCATGCAGGGTCGCCAGTAGCGCATCATGGGCCGCCTGATCGTCCTTGCGACCGCGCTTGGCCGCCAGACGAATCTGCTCAATACGCTGCAGGAATGCCTCGCCCAGGTGCACCTTGATGGTGTTTCCGAGCAGCTCTCCCAGCTCGTGTACGTCTTCGCGCAGGCGCGCGTCAATCTCGGTCATGGTGGTCTCCCCGGAGCATCCAGACTCAACAGCATGCTTGGCCGAACGCGGCCTGACAAGCCCCGAAGCACATTGCCACAAGCTGAACCCGACCACCTATTCATGGTCTAGAATTATAGAGCCGCCATAAGCGGTAGATTACACAATGGGGGAAACCATGAAGATCCGTGAACTTACCCAAGAGTGGGAACGCAGTGCCAAAGGCCGCCTCACGCGCAACACCTACAAGGTCAAACTACCTATCGAAGACGCAGCCAGGTTGGCTGCCTTGCAGGAAATGTATCCCAAGCGCCGCGTCGAGGATCTGATTACCGACCTGCTGAGCTGCGCACTTGAGGAACTCGAGGCCAGCCTGCCCTATCAGGCTGGCAAAAAGATCATAGCAGTGGATGAGATGGGTGACCCGTTGTATGACGACGTTGGCCCAACACCGCGCTACCTGGCCTTGAGTCGTCAGCACCTGCAAGCCCTGACTGACCAGCAGGAAGAGTCTCAACACTAGGCTGATCTACCCCAAGGGGTAGTCAGAGGCCCTGCCGCTTGGCCAGCTCCCATAGCTGGTCGAGCCGCGCCAGTCCGGCCTGTTGCACCGACTCGCCGGCAGAGGATAGCTGTCCCTCAATAAAGCGGAAGCGCCGCTCGAATTTTTCGTTACCCTTGCGCAGTGCCGTTTCGGCATCGACCTCAAGATGCCGGGCCAGATTGACCATGGCGAACAGCAAGTCGCCGATTTCTTCGGCTACCGCTTCGCGATCTCCCTCAGCCAGCGCCTGCCGGATTTCATCAAGCTCCTCGCTGACCTTGTCCAAAACCGGCGGCGCCTCAGCCCAATCAAATCCGGCCCTGGAAGCACGTTTCTGCAGTTTCTGCGCTCGACTCAATGCAGGCAGGGCTCGCGGCACATCATCAAGCAGCGACAGCTGTTGCGGCACAGAGGCACGCTCAGCGCGCTCCTCGGCTTTGATTTCCTCCCAGCGCTGCTTGATCTGTTGCGGCGCCAGGCTTAGGGTACCCGCTGGCGTTCTGAGTTGCCCATCGGGAAACACATGGGGATGACGGCGCAGCAGCTTGGCGGTAATGCCATGCACTACCTGGGGCCAGGCAAAATGCCCAGCCTCCTCGCCCAATTGGGCGTAATACACCACCTGAAACAGCAGATCACCGAGCTCGCCACATAACTGTGGATAGTCGTTTTCGGCAATCGCATCAGCTACCTCGTAGGCCTCTTCAAGGGTGTGCGGCACAATAGTCTCGAAGTTCTGTTCAAGGTCCCAGGGGCAACCGTGCTCTGGATCGCGCAGGCGCTGCATCAGATACAGCAGATCATCCAACTGATAACTCATGCACTGCTTTCCTTGCGATTGCGCCTGGCCTCGATCACGTTCGGCAACTGACTGATGCGTGCCAGCAGGCGCCCGAGCATGCCGATATTAGGGACCTCGACCGTCAACAACATGACCGCGTAGTTGTCATCCTTGTTGGTCCGGGTACTGACTTCCAGCACGTTGATCTTGTCGCTGGCAAGCATATGCGAGACATCACGCAGCAGACCTGAGCGGTCATAGGCCTTGATAAAGATCTCCACCGGGTAGGTCTGGATCGGCTCGCTACCCCAACTGACCTCGATCAGCCGATCCGAGTCGCGATCCTGCAACTGCATGGCCGTGGCACAATCAGCACGGTGCACGGTAACGCCGCGGCCGAGGGTGATATAGCCAACAATCGGGTCTCCCGGGACTGGCTGACAACAACCGGCCAATTGCGTAAGCAGGTTGCCAACCCCCTGGATATAGACATCGCCACGCCGTCCCGGCTTGCTTGGGCGGCGTGGAATCAGCTCCAGTTGCTCGCTGTGGCTGTCGGGCTCGATCAGTTGCTGGGCCACATTAACCACGTGCATCAGGCGGATATCGCCGGAGCCGACTGCCGCAAAAAGATCCTCCTGACTACGAATATGCAGCCGGTCAATCAATTGCGCGTAGTCGGCACCGTTCAGCGCCAAACGCGTAAGTTCACGATCAAGCATCAGCTTACCGGCCTGGACATTCTGATCCCGGGCCTGCTGTTTGAACCAGTGCTGGACCTTGGCCCGTGCTCGCGAGGTATTGACGTAACCGAGGTTGGGATTCAGCCAATCGCGGCTAGGGCCACTGTGCTTGCCAGTGATGATCTCGACCTGTTCGCCCGTCTGCAAAATGTAGTTCAGCGGCACTATACGGCCGTTGACCTTTGCCCCGCGGCAGCTGTGACCGATCTCGGTATGTACCCGATAGGCAAAGTCCAGTGGCGTAGCACCCTTGGGCACATCCAGAACATGCCCATCGGGGGTAAAGAGGTAGATGCGGTCAGGCTCGAAATCCACCCGCAACTGGTCGGCCAGGCCGCCTATATCGCCCATTTCCTCGTGCCATTCCAGCACCTGACGCAGCCAGGCAATCTTGTCCTCGTAGGCATTCGACGAGGAGCTGCTGGCATCCGTACCCTTGTAGCGCCAGTGCGCGCAGACTCCAAGCTCTGCCTCTTCATGCATGGCCTGGGTACGTATCTGAACTTCCAGCACCTTGCCGCTGGGGCCAATTACCGCGGTATGCAGTGAGCGGTAGCCGTTTTCCTTGGGATTGGCGATGTAATCATCAAACTCATTGGGAATATGTCGCCACAAGCTGTGCACTATACCCAGCGAGGTGTAGCAGTCGCGTACCAGCGGCACCAGCACTCGCACGGCGCGCACATCGTAAACCTGGCTGAAGTCGATGCCCTTGCGGCGCATCTTGCGCCAGATCGAATAGATATGCTTCGCGCGGCCAGTGATATCGGCCTGGATGCCGGCCTCTTCGAGCTCGTGCCTGAGCTGCTGCATAACCTCGTCGATGTATTCCTGGCGATCCAGGCGACGCTCGTCGAGCAACTTGGCGATCTGCTTGTACTGGGTGGGCTCCAGGTAGCGGAAGGACAAGTCCTCCAGTTCCCATTTGATGTGCCCGATGCCCAGGCGGTGTGCCAGGGGCGCGTAGATATCAAACACCTCGCGCGCCACCCGATAGCGCTTTTCCTCGGGGGCATCCTTGACCGCACGAATGGCGCAGGTACGCTCGGCGAGCTTGATCAGCGCCACGCGCACGTCATCGACCATGGTCACCAACATCTTGCGCAGGTTCTCGACCTGGGACTGGGCGCTGAAGGCATTGGCCTTGGCCGGGTTTTGCGACACGCTGATCGCCGCCATGCGCTGCACGCCGTCGACCAGCGAGGCCACTGCAGCGCCGAAACGGCGCTCGACCTCGGCCAGATCAGTCTTGCGTTCACGTACGGCGCGATAAACCACAGCGGCGACCAGCGAATCCTGATCAAGCTTGAGCTCTACCAGAATCTCGGCCATCTCCAGGCCAGTAAGGTAACTGCTGGCCCCGTCGGCCCAGATATTCTCGGCCTCGATGGCTGCCTGTTCCAGCTCCAGAGCCCATTCGCAAGCCTCTTGGAGCACCTGCGGGGAGGTCAGCGGCACCCTTTGCTGGATACGCTCGATCCAGGCACCGATGTTGACACTACCGTCAAGGTTAGTGGGGTGCTGAGCCCTGACCTGAACCATTAGCGTTGCACCTGCATGTTATTCGTTGTTATCGACACGACTACGTCCTTTAATTTGGACCAATCAGACCGCCTTGTTACGCGGCCCCTTTTCAAACAGCGCCATGGCTTCCACATGGGCCGTCTGCGGAAACATATCCATAATCCCAACCCGTACCAGCCGGTAGCCCTTGGCAGCCAGCAAGCCAGCATCCCGGGCCAGCGTGGAAGGGTTGCAGGATACATAGAGAATGCGCTGCACCTTCGATGCTGCTAGCCGCTGCACCAACTGCTCTGCGCCCTCACGGGGTGGGTCAAGCAGGGCTGCAGAGCAGGCCGAGGGCAGCCAGTCCACCTCACCCGATTTGGACAGGTCGGCCTGAAAAAAGTGCAACCCCTCAAGCTGATTGTTGAGGGCGTTGGTACGCGCCATCTCGACCATCTCGCTACTGCCCTCCACACCCGTAACCTGGGCACCCCGGCGCGCCAGGGGCAGGGAAAAATTACCCACACCACAGAACAGATCGAGCACCTGCTCACCGGGCTGTACTGCCAGCCAATCCAGCGCCTGGGTGACCATCGCCTGATTTACAGCGGCGTTCACCTGAATGAAATCACCCGGCGCAAAGGTCATTCGCAGCCCTTCATCGGGCAACGGGTAAGCTGGCAGCTCGGCATTGTCCACACAGGGGACGCTGCCGTTACCTTCGTCCAACCAGAGACCCACTGCGTGGCGCTCGGCTAGCGCCTGCAGTATCCGCCGGTCCTCAGCCGACAAGGGCTGCATATGACGTATCAGCAGCACCCCCGGGGCGCCCCAAGTCAGCTCCGCATGCCCAAGCCCCGCGCGGCCATCGAGCGACCTCAACACCGGGATCAGCTCTTGTATCAACTGCTCGAGCTCAGGCACCAGAACAGGGCACTGACTGATCTCGACCAGCTCGCTACTGGCACGCTGGCGATAACCCACCTGAAGCCGACCGGCGCGCGGATCCCAACGCATGGCCAGCCGCGTGCGCTGACGATAAGCGTAGGCCGGACCATGCAGTGGCGGCATCCAGTTTTCCGGCGTTACGGCGCCAAAATGTTGCAATTGCTGGGCCAGCGCCTGCTGCTTGACCTCAAGCTGCATCGACTCGGGCATATGCTGCAGACTACAGCCGCCGCATAGGTGCGCATGCTGGCAGGCTGGTTGCAGGCGCTGGTCACTGGTTTGCAGCAGGTTTTCCAGCCGAGTCTCCACCAGTTTGCTGCGCGCCCTGGTAACCCGGGCCTGGACCCGCTCACCCGGCAAACCACCATCAACAAAGGTCGTGCGCCCCTGCCAGCGGCCTATGCCACGGCCGTCGTGGCTAAGCCGTTCAAGGCTCAGCTCGATGCGTTGACCCACCGCCGCCGGGCCCTCTGCTGCTGGTCTGGCGCGGCCGCGATGGGTTCTCATGGCTGCGCTTCGTACACACCGGTAGATAGGTAACGATCGCCCCGGTCACAGATAATTGCCACGATAAGGGCGTTTTCCAGCTCCTCGGACAAGCGCAGTGCTGCAGCTATCGAGCCGCCAGAGGAGACACCACAGAAGATTCCCTCCTCCCGGGCCAGACGCCGCATGACGATCTCTGCCTCCTGCTGGCCCATATCTATTACCCGGTCGACCCGTTCCGCCTGAAAGATCCCCGGCAGATAAGCCTGTGGCCAACGCCGGATGCCCGGGATAGAGGCCCCTTCCACTGGCTGCAGTCCAACAATCTGGATATCCGGATTCTGCTCCTTGAGGTAACGCGAGGTACCCATGATGGTTCCCGTGGTACCCATGGAGCTGATGAAGTGTGTTACCCGCCCGCCCGTGTCGCGCCAGATTTCCGGACCGGTAGTCTGGTAATGGGCCTCGGAATTATCAAAATTGCCGAACTGATCCAGCACCCTGCCCTTGCCCTCGGCCTGCATTTTCAGAGCCAGGTCACGGGCACCCTCCATGCTGTCCTCGCGACTGACCAGAATCAGTTCTGCACCATAGGCGCTCATGGCCGCCTTGCGCTCGGCACTCATGTTGTCCGGCATGATCAGAATCATGCGATAGCCCTTGATCGCCGCGACCATGGCCAGGGCAATGCCGGTGTTGCCCGAGGTGGCTTCTATCAGCGTATCGCCGGGTTTGATCTCGCCACGCAGCTCGGCTCGAGTGATCATCGACAGTGCTGGGCGATCCTTGACCGAGCCAGCCGGATTGTTGCCTTCCAGCTTCGCCAGTATGGTGTTGCTGGTTTTGCCAGGAAGGCGCTGCAGTTTGACCAGCGGGGTATTGCCGACGAAATCGGCAATGGTCGGAAAGTCGTTATTCATCGTCCACCCAGGGAGCTATGGCCCGGCATAGAACCAGGCACCGAATGCTGTGCTTTTTCTCAACAGCGCCTATGATACCGACATCAGAGAAAGGGATACATACAATGAGTGAGATCGGCCTCAAGGCACGCATCCTGCTGATGACCCTGGTGCCGACCGCCATACTGGCCGTGGCGCTGGGTGCTTACTTCAGCTGGCAAGCCTCGCAGGATCTGGACCAGCAGTTACTGGAGCGTGGCTTCCTGACTGTCGAGCACCTGCAAACCGCCGCCGCCGCCGCGTTACTGGAAGAGCATCCGGCCAAAGTCAGGGCCAGCCTTACCAGCACCCTGAACCGCAGTGATGTGCGCGCCGTCAGCCTGTATGACAGCGAGCGTCAGATACTCGAGCATAGCGGTCCAACCATGCTTGCCGCCGAGCGCACCCTGGGCGTCGAGGATCTGGGCGCGGGGACCGGCCTGCAGGTCCAGGTCGGCCGCAGCAGCAGCCGCTTTCTACTACCACTGCTGGCCAGCCCGGAATTGCTCGCCCTGCAGCAGAACACCAGAATCGAGCCAGACGCACTACTGGGCTGGCTCGAGGTTGAGCTGAGCCACGGCAACACTCGCCTGCGACGCTATCAAATGCTGCTGCACACGCTATTGTTGATTCTGTTCGGACTCGGCGCCGCGGCAATACTCATCAACAGTATGGGCCGCCGCATCAGCGATCCGATCGCGGCCGCCAACCATGCCATCAGCCGCATCAGCAAGGGCCAACTCGATGTTCGCCTGACCGAGCAGAGCAGCCGGGAACTGGACGAGCTGACGCAGGGCATCAATACCATGGCGCAAACGCTTCAGAGCGCTCAGGGTGAAATGCAACAGAATGTTGAGCAGGCTACCGAAGATCTGCGGCAAACCCTGGAAACCATTGAAATTCAGAATATCGAGCTGGATATGGCGCGCAAGACAGCGATTGAGGCCAGCCGTATAAAGTCCGAATTTCTCGCCAATATGAGCCACGAGTTGCGTACACCGCTCAACGGCATCATCGGCTTCAGCAACCTGCTGCAACGCACCGAGCTGAGCAATCGCCAACACGAGTACCTGGGCACCATAGAGAAGTCCGCCGACAACCTGCTGGCGATCATCAACGAAATCCTGGATTTCTCCAAAATCGAAGCGGGCAAGCTGGTCCTCGACAATCTACCGTTCAATCTGCGCGACCTGATCCAGGACACCCTGACCATGCTGGCGCCCGCCGCGCACCAGAAGAGCCTGGAGCTGGTCAGTATCATCTACCGGGATACCCCGTTGGGGCTGAGCGGCGATGCACTGCGTCTGAAACAGATCCTCGCCAACCTGGTCAGCAATGCCATCAAGTTTACCCAGGAAGGCTCGGTCAGTATTCGTACCATGCTGGAACAGGAGGACGACAGCCACGCCCTGCTGCGCATCAGCGTTACCGATACCGGCATGGGACTGACGCCTCTGCAGCAAAAATCGCTGTTCCAGGCCTTCAGCCAGGCCGATAACTCCCTGTCGCGGCAAGTTGGCGGTACCGGGCTGGGGCTGGTCATCGCCAAACGGCTGGTGGAACAGATGCAGGGCGAAATCGGCCTGCATAGCGAACCCGGCCAGGGCTCGGAATTCTGGCTTACCGTGCGCCTGGAGAAGTCCAGCCAAGCTGGCGACGACCTGCCGACCATAGCCCTCCCAGACGTCCGTGCAGCCGTAATCGAGTCCATGCCACTGAGCCGGCAGGCACTGCTACACAGCCTGGAGGACCTTGGATTAGAGGCTCAGGTATACGAGCAGGTTGCGGATCTGCAATTGCAGAAGGGTAACGACAGTCAGCAGTTGCTGATCATCAGCACGCGTTCGCCGAACTGTCAGGCAGATGAGCTACTGGAGCAACTCAGGCACTGGGCTAGCACAAAGCAGTGCAAGACCCTGGTACTGACCGACACCACCGAGCACTATCCGGCACTGGATCAGTTGCCCGCCAACGAGTGTCAGTTGCTTTCCAGGCCAATCTGTACCCGTAAGCTGTACCGTGCCCTCAACCTACTGTTCAAACCCGAGCGCGCAGGTACCGGCCCCCTACCCGTGCAAGCGGCCCTGCCCCGCACACCATCACTGACAGTGCTCTGCGTGGATGACAATGAAGCCAACCTGAAACTGGTGGAAACCTTCCTTACGGAAATGGGTGCGCACGTGCTGACCGCCACCAGCGGCGAGCAGGCGCTGGAGCTGGCGAACAGCGAAAGTATCGATCTGATCTTCATGGACGTGCAGATGCCCGGCATGGATGGCCGTGAGACCACTACCGAGCTACGCCTGCGCGAAGAACTTGCCAACTGCCAGCCAAGGCCGATCATTGCACTGACCGCGCACGCACTCAGTGAGGAACGACGCAAGCTGCTGCAGTGCGGCATGAATGACTACCTGAGCAAGCCCATAAGCCCTGAACAGCTCAGTCATTGCGTAC
>JBKBSI010000053.1:0-18583 GCA_046291745.1 Pseudomonas sp.
GCTGCATCTGCTCATCATCGCCGTGGTGGTTGCCGAAGCCTGGCTGGGTATAGTCTGCCCGCTGACCACGTTGGAAATGTGGCTGCGTAGCCAGGCCGGCGCCGATACCTACGGCGGCGGCTTTATACAGTACTGGTTCCAGCAACTGTTGTATTACGATGCCCCTGAATGGGTGTTTATTCTGCTGTACAGCCTGTTTGGGGCTCTGGTGCTGGCGAGCTGGTGGGTGTTTCCGCCACGTCGCAGCCTCAGATCCTGGTTGGTTGCAGCGCTGCTGATCATTAGGGGGAATAATCTTGAATAGTCATCTCCAAGCCTCGCGGGTTTTCGCCTGGATGCTGCTTGTGTGCGGATTGCCCGCGGCCGCTGGCGGCATGCTGGAAGAGCACTGCGCCGAGGCGGTCAGTACCATCGAAATCAATCAGTGTCTTTATGACCAGGTATTGCAGGCGGAGCAGCAGCAGGAAGATTACCTGACTGCCGCGCGGCAGCAGCTCACCGAGGAAGATCAGGCATTGACCGCCATGGAACAGGCTCAGGAGAGCTGGCTGACCTTTCGCAATGCCCATTGCGCGGCGGTTTACATGCTGTGGCAGGATGGCAGCATTCGTGGTGCGATGCATAACCAGTGTTTGCTGGAGCACACCCGGGCACGCACTCGGGATATCTGGCAGGTGTATCTGACGGCCATGGACGGTAGTGATCCGCTGCTACCTGACCCATCAGTGACCGATGCGGCCACTGATGGAGCGGTACAGACTGAAAACTGAGCCGGGAGTAGCCCTTAGCTTCTTTCCAGAGCCAGCGCGACACCCTGGCCGCCGCCGATGCACAGGGTCGCCAGGCCCTTTTTCGCATCCCGGCGGATCATCTCGTGTAGCAGGGTAACCAGTACCCGGCAGCCGGAGGCGCCGATCGGGTGGCCGAGGGCAATGGCACCACCGTTGACATTGACCTTGCTGGCATCCCACTTCAACTCCTTGCCGACGGCCAGTGCCTGGGCGGCGAAGGCCTCGTTGGCTTCGATCAGGTCCAGATCACTGATCTGCCACCCGGCCTTGCTCAGGCAACGCTGGGTGGCGGAGACCGGGGCAATACCCATGATCGCCGGATCCACACCGGCATTGGCGTAGGCGGCGATCTTTGCCAGTACTGGCAGGCCCAGCGCCTTGGCCTTGTCGGCGCTCATCAGCATCACTGCAGCAGCGCCGTCGTTCAGGCTTGAGGCATTGCCTGCGGTAACACTGCCATCTTTCTTGAACGCGCCACGCAGCTTGCCCAGCGACTCGGCGGTGGTACCGGCGCGTGGTTGCTCGTCCTTGGTTACCTGCAGGGCATCGCCCTTGCGCTGGGGTACGCTGACCGGGGTGATCTCGGCGTCGAAGTATCCGGCTTCCTGGGCAGCTACGGCCTTCTGCTGTGACGCGGCGGAGAAGGCGTCCTGCTCCTCGCGGCTGATCTGGTACTTGTCCACCAGGTTCTCGGCGGTGATACCCATGTGGTAATCGTTGAAGGCATCCCACAGGCCGTCGTGGATCATGCTGTCGACCAGCTTGCCATGGCCCATGCGCTGGCCGCTGCGCGAGGTCGGCAGCAGGTGCGGGGACAGACTCATGGACTCCTGGCCACCGGCAATAACAACTTCGGCATCGCCGCAGCGAATTGCCTGGGCACCCAGGTGCAGCGCCTTGAGACCGGAGCCGCAGACCTTGTTCAGATTCAGTGCCGGGACGGAGAAGGGCAGGCCGCCATGGATGGCTGCCTGGCGCGCCGGATTCTGCCCGCAGCCTGCAGTCAGTACCTGGCCGAGGATGACTTCGTCGACGCTGGCTGGATCGATACCGGTCTTTTCCAGCAGGGCGCGGATCACCGTGGCACCCAGCTCGTGGGCCGGTACGCTGGCGAACTGTCCGGAGAAGCTGCCAATGGCAGTGCGGGTGGCGGCAACAATTACGACGTCTTGCATGAAAAAGCCCTCTGTGCGGTTTGCCAAAGGGCAACAGCATAGAGGGCTCTTCAGGTCAGAACAAGTTGTCTCAGGCGCGATTCAATCTGTGTGCAACCAGTTCCTCGACCACTGCTGGATCGGCCAGGGTGGAGGTATCGCCGATGGTATCCAGCTCATCGCAGGCGATCTTGCGCAGAATGCGGCGCATGATCTTGCCCGAGCGGGTTTTTGGCAAACCAGGGGTCCATTGCACGAAGTCCGGCTTGGCGAATGAGCCTACCTGCTCGGCAACGAAGGCCTTGAGCTCCTTGACCAGCTCCTCACTCGGGGTGATGCCACGCATGGGCATCACGTAGGCATAGATGCACTGGCCCTTGATGTCGTGCGGGCAGCCGACCACAGCGGCTTCAGCCACTGAATCGTGCAGTACCAGGGCGCTTTCCACCTCGGCGGTGCCGATACGGTGACCGGATACGTTGAGTACATCGTCGACCCGGCCGGTGATCCAGTAGTAGCCATCCTCGTCGCGGCGGGCGCCGTCGCCAGTGAAGTACACGCCCTTGTAGGCGCTGAAGTAGGTGTCGATCAGGCGTTGATGATCGCCGTACACGGTGCGGATCTGGCTTGGCCAGGAGCGCTTGATGATCAGGTTGCCGCTGGCTACACCCTCCAGCTCGTTGCCCTCTGGGTCGACCAGTGCGGGCTCGACACCGAAGAACGGCCGGGTAGCCGAACCGGGTTTGAGATCGGTGGCGCCGGGCAGCGGGGTGATCATGATCGCGCCTGTTTCGGTCTGCCACCAGGTATCAACGATCGGGCAGCGCATTTCGCCGACCACGTGGTAATACCATTCCCAGGCTTCCGGGTTGATCGGCTCGCCGACGCTACCAAGCAGGCGCAGGCTGGCACGGGAGGTTTTGGTTACCAGTTCGTTACCCTGGGCCATCAGCGCGCGGATAGCCGTAGGTGCGGTGTAGAAGATGTTGACCTGGTGCTTGTCGACGATATCCCAGCAGCGTGAGGCGTCGGGGTAGGTCGGTACGCCTTCGAACATCAGCGTGGTGGCGCCATTGCACAGCGGGCCGTAGACAATATAGGAGTGCCCGGTGATCCAGCCGACATCGGCGGTACACCAGTAGACCTCGCCTTCGTGGTAATCGAACACGTAGTGGTGGGTCATGGCCGACCCCAGCAGGTAGCCGCCGGTGGTGTGCAGCACGCCCTTGGGCTTGCCGGTGGAACCGGAGGTGTAGAGGATAAACAGCGGATCTTCGCTGTCCATGGCCTCGGGCTCACAGTCGGCACTGACAGCTGCGCAGGCCTCGTGGTACCAGATGTCGCGATGTGGGTGCCAATCGACGTTACCACCGGTGCGTTGCACGGTCACCACCGTGTGCACGTTGGGGCACTCTTTCAGGGCTTTTTCCACGTTCTGCTTCAGGGGTACGCGCTTGCCGCCGCGTACGCCTTCATCAGCGGTGATTACCGCCTGGCAGTCGGAATCGTTGATGCGGTCACGCAGCGCGTCCGGCGAGAAGCCACCAAATACCACTGAGTGCACAGCGCCAATGCGTGAGCAGGCGAGCATGGCGTAGGCGGCTTCGGGAATCATCGGCATGTACAGGCACACACGGTCGCCGCGTTTCACGCCGCGCGCGCGCAGCACGTTGGCCAGGCGGCAGACATGCTCGTGCAACTGGCGATAGGTGATGTGCTTGTCATCGCTGGGTTCGTCGCCTTCCCAGATGATCGCCGTCTGGTCGCCGCGTTTTTCCAGGTGGCGGTCGATGCAGTTGACGCTGACGTTGAGCTTGCCATCGATAAACCAAGCCGCCTCACCCTTGCTCAGGTCACTTTCGTGAACCTTGCTCCAGGGCTTTTCCCAGGTCAGAAAGCGCGTAGCCTGCTCGGCCCAGAAGGTATCGGGCTCGTCGATCGACTGTCGGTAGAGCCGCTGGTATCCGGCCTCGTCAATATGCGTATTGAGTCGGGCGGCATCGGATACCTTGTGATTCTCGATCTTGTACATGGCTGGTGTCCTCTTGTTTTTGTCTGCTGGGAGCAATGATTTATCTGCCTGCAAGCGTTGACTATAAAGAGGACCAGTTCAACCCTTCTTTGGTCTGATACGCAGGCGCCAACGCCCCGCGAACGCCTGGAGGCGCACGCGGGAAGGGCTCAGAGTTAAATCAGGGCAGAACGCCCAGGGGGATCAGGCGATTTCGAAGTGCAGATTGTCGATCAGGCGGGTCTTGCCCAGATAAGCGGCGGCCAGCACCACCATGTCGCGGGTTTCGCTGGTGACCGGGTTCAGGGTGACGGCATCGCGCAGGTCCAGGTAATCGGCACGCAGGCCAGCCTTCTTCAGGTGCTTGCGGGCACGTTCGATCAGGGCTGGGTAGTCCCGCTTGCCGCCCTGAATGTCACTGGCAATGGACTGCAGGGTGCGGTATAGCTCGGGGGCGATCTGGCGTTCGGCCTCGCTCAGGTAACCATTGCGCGAGGACAGCGCCAGACCGTCTTCGGCGCGCACTGTCGGCTCACCCATGATCTGTACCGGCAGGCACAGGTCGTGGGCCATCTTGCGGATCACCGCCAGTTGCTGGAAGTCCTTCTGACCGAATACCGCCAGATCGGGTTGGACGATATTCAGCAGCTTGCTCACTACCGTTGCCACGCCTTCGAAATGGCCGGGTCGGCTGGCGCCGCAGAGGCCTTCGGAGACCACTGGCACGCTGATGCGCGTATGCCCCTGCATGCCTTCGGGATACATCTCGTTGACGTTGGGCGCGAAGATCAGATCAGCGCCAACATCAAGCAGTTGCCGTTGGTCGGCTTCCAGAGTGCGCGGATAACTATCCAGGTCTTCCCCGGCGCCGAACTGCAGCGGGTTGACGAAAATGCTCACGACCACGAAATCGGTGCGCTGCCGGGCCTTCTCTACCAGTGTCAGGTGCCCGGCGTGCAGGTTGCCCATGGTTGGTACCAGGCTGATGCGTTTGCCGTCCTGACGGGCACGGGCGAGGGCTGCGCGCAACTGCGCAATGCTGTGCAGGGTGTTCATTGATTCAGAACTCGTTCTCGGCGGCTGGAAACTCTACACGCTTGACCGCATCGACATAAGCGCGCAGGGCAGAGGGGACATCGGTCTGGTCGAGCATGAAGTTCTTCACGAAGCGCGGTTGGCGATGTCCACGAGTCAATCCTAGCATGTCGTGGATGACCAAAACCTGACCGTCGGTGCCGCTACCGGCGCCAATGCCGATAACCGGGATCGAGACCGCAGCAGTAATCGCATTGGCCAGGCTGCTGGGCACACATTCAAGCAACAGCATGCTGGCACCAGCGGCCTCCAGCGCCTTGGCATCATCGAGTATGGCCTGAGCCTGGGCGTCCAGGCGCCCCTGTACCTTGTAGCCGCCCAGCAGGTTGACCGCTTGCGGTGTCAGGCCCAGGTGGGCACAGACCGGCACGCCATTGCGCACCAGAGTCGAGATGCTTTCGGCCAGCCAGCCGGCACCCTCGAGCTTGACCATGTGCGCACCGGCCTGCATCAGCTTGGCGCTGTTGGCCAATGCCTGATCCAGGCTGGCGTAGGACATGAATGGCAGGTCGGCCATGATAAAGGCGCTGCTGTTACCGCGGCTGACGGCGCGGGTGTGGTAGGCCATGTCTTCAACGCTGACTGGCAGTGTGCTGTCATGACCTTGCAGTACCATACCCAGCGAGTCGCCGACCAGAATGACCTCCACGCCGGCTTCGTTCACCAGTTTGGCAAAGGTGGCGTCGTAGGCGGTCAGACAGGTGATCTTTTCACCGGCCTGTTTGAGTTTGTTCAGCGTTGTCAGGGTTACATCAGACATGGCAGATTCCACTGGTTCGGCCTCTGGGAGGCGTCGTAAATTTGGGCTCGGGCTGGATTGTGTCACAGCGCGGGCTTGTGAGGATCAGGGCGCCATTTACATGGTAGCAAGTATAGCCCTGAAGCCTGGGTGCACGGTTGCGAGTCATCTTTTACCCTTGTGCGAGCTGGTCGGCAAGGGGTTGAAGGCCTTCTGCGGGGCATTTTTTTAGTAGCGCCTGCAGCTTGGTGCCGTCGGGCAGTTGCAGATCGGGACAGAGTTCAGCCAGCGGGTAGAGAACAAAGGCGCGGGCATGCATATGATAGTGCGGGACCTGCAGGCGTGGCAGATCAATCTGCTCGGAGCCGTACAGGAGAATATCCAGATCCAGAGTGCGCGGGCCCCAGCGTTCGGCCTTGCGCTCGCGACCCTGAGCTTGTTCTATCGCCTGTAGGGCGTCGAGCAGCTCCAGAGGAGTGAGGCGGGTATCCAGTGCTGCGACGGCGTTAAGGTAGCTGGGCTGGTCCTGGGGCCCCATGGGGGCGCTGCGATACAGCCGTGAAACGGCTACCAGCTGAGTGTCGGGCAGGCTCTGCAGAGCCTCGCAGGCACGGCTGAGCTGCTCGGCCGGATCGGCCTGATTACTGCCCAGGCCGATGTAGCAGCGGTTGCTGGTCACTCGGCGTTGGTCCGTGGCTTGCGCTTGCGTCGGCTGCGTGGCTTCTTGGCACCACCGGCACGGTCGCCGAGCTCGGCAATCATCTTGCGCCTTTGATCCTCGCCCACATCCTGGTAACGGGTCCACCAGGCGCCCAGGCCCCCGGTTTCCTCTCCGGCGCCTTCACGCAGGAGCAGGAAGTCATAGGCGGCGCGGAATCGCGGATGCTCCAGTAACTGGTCGGCGCGGCGTCCGCTGCGACGCTCCAGGCGCGGCTGCATGTCCCAGATCTCGCGTAGCGGTACGCTGAAGCGCTTGGGAATGGCTATGTGCTGACATTGCTCGGTAATCAGGTCCTGGGCGGCCTGCTGCTGCGCCGGAATAGTCGGGATGCCCTTGGCTTCCAGGGCCTTGATGCGTGGCTCCAGCGCAGGCCAGAGCAGCGCAGCGAACAGAAACGCCGGGGTTACCGGGCGGCCTTCGCTGATGCGCTGGTCGGTGTTGCGTAGCGCCTGACGTATCAGCGCCAGACTGTAGTCTGGATTCTGTTCGATGGCTTCCTCGGTATCCGGAAACAGCGGTTCGAACAGGTAGTAGTAGTGCAGCAGGTCAAAGGTCTTCTCGCCCTGGCCGCTCATCAGCAGTTTCAGCGACTCGTCGAACAGCCGTGCGGGCGGTATGTCGAACAGCAGTTCCGCCAGATCCGGAATCGGCTCGGCGGAATGGGGTTCGATCTCGAAGTCCAGTTTGGCGGCGAAACGCACAGCGCGCAGCATGCGCACCGGATCTTCCTGGTAGCGCTGTACCGGATCGCCGATCAGCCGTACCAGACGTTCGCGAATGTCGTGCATGCCGTTGGCATAGTCGTGGATATGACCGGTGCTGACATCGTAGTACAGGGCGTTGATGGTGAAGTCGCGGCGCTGAGCGTCGTCCTCGAAACTGCCATATACGTTGTCGCGCAATAACCGACCCGACTCGCTCTGGCGCGACTTCTCGTCGCTCTGGGCTTCACCGGTCTGGGCGTCGTCGGCGTGGCTGGCGCGAAAGGTGGCTACCTCTATGATTTCCCGGCCGAAGTGCACATGAACCAGTTTGAAGCGGCGGCCGATCAGGCGGGCATTGCGGAAGGTGGCGCGGACTTGCTCTGGCGTGGCGCTGGTGGCGACGTCGAAGTCCTTCGGCGTCATGTCCAGTAGTGAGTCACGTACACAGCCACCCACGACAAAAGCCTGATAACCGGCTTGCTGCAGACGCTCGACCACGTTGACGGCGTTCTTGCTGATACGTTCGCGCCGCAGCGTATGCTGGCTGGCCGGAATAACCGACGGCGTAGTGCGCCTGCGGGCCGGGCGACCAAAGGGCGTAGGTAATTTCTTGAACAGCTTTCGAATCATAGGGGCAGGCTTTCCACCGGCATATTCAGTGCCCCTGTCATGGGCAATTGAAATTAGCATGTATGTCAGGGGCATGACTGAGGGGTCTTGCGCCATAGCAGAGGAGTGAACACCCTGAAGACGACCTGGCGAATGTACCTGGGGCAGCCTGACTTGATTGAGGGGCATTCTAGCCTGATTGGCGCGAAAATTGAATTACAAGCACATATTGGCTGAGGAAGTACAAGATATAGGCGGTATTTGGAACAGGAATGGACTGATTGGATTAGGTAATACGAGGGGGGAAGAAAGCTCAAGGGGAGTATGAACTCCCCCTAATAGATTTTTATTTTTATTTTTACGAGCTAATTTGTTTTTGTTAGGCAGAGGCGACATTGTCGCCCTATGACTGGCCCATCCCGGGCTGCCCAAAAACAAACGGATTGCTTTGGAAGCTTATTGAACTACGCTTGACCTATCTATGGTCGGGGACTGTCTGGTTGCTCGGGCAACTTTTATTGTTCTGTGTCCGGTTGGACGTCCTGTCCAGAGTAGAGCCACACTCTCCAAAAAAATCAGTTTGCTACGACTCTCACGTTTTGTTTTTGTTGTGTGTGTAGTCAGCTATTATTTTTATTATGTTTTTGGTTTTTATTGTTGTTATGCCAGATATAAAGCATTTGCTGTGCCAACTTTGTGTTTTCGTTTAAAAACAATGACTTGAGGTTTTTTGGCTTTTCCCGAGGTGGGGCTGGCCGGGGGATTCGTTACCTATCAACCCGGTGAAGTGTTACGTCGCCGGGTTGTGGGGGTAACAGTTTGTGCGGTGGGCGGGGGTGATACCGGTAACACTTAGCGCAAAAGCGTCTGGATCGGGCCCTGGCAAAGACCCTGCTGATCAGGAATTGGCGGTTTTCTTGCGCGGAATGCCGAGACGCTGACGGCGTTCCCACAGACATTTGCGACTGATACCCAGCTTGTTGGCCAGCTCTGTTTCGGTCATGTGTTCCTGATGCTCAAGCACAAAGTGCTGGAAGTAGTCTTCCAGTGACAGATCCTCGGTTGGTTCATTGCTGACACTGTCAGCATGCTGCATGGTTTCCAGTGCATTGGTGGCCTGGGAGGCACGCTCGTATTCCGGATCCAGCTCAATGCCCAGCAGCTCAGCAGTAATCGCATCCTCATCACAGAGGATGGCTGCTCGCTCTATGGCGTTCTCCAGTTCACGCACGTTGCCCGGCCAGGTATGCAATCGGATCGCCTCGCGTGCCTCGGCGGTGAAGTGCCTGCCGTGCTGATTCATGTTCTCGGCGGCGCGGGTCAACAACGCCTGGGCGATCAGCATGACGTCTTCACCACGTTCCCGCAGGGGCGGCAGGCGCAGCTCGATGACGTTCAGGCGATAGAACAGATCCTCGCGGAACAGGCCCTGGCGCGCCAGGGTCTTGAGATCACGGTGGGTAGCAGCCACTAGTCGGACGTTGACCTTGTGCGACTGTACCGAGCCGACCCGACGGATCTCACCTTCCTGCAGCACCCGCAGCAAGCGCGCCTGGGCTTCCAGTGGCAGCTCGCCGATTTCGTCGAGGAACAGGGTGCCGCCGTCTGCGGCTTCAACCAGGCCGGTGCGGCCAGCAGTGGCGCCGGTAAAGGCGCCTTTCTCGTGGCCAAAGAGTTCTGATTCGATAAGCGTTTCCGGAATGGCGGCGCAGTTGACCGAAATCATCGGCGCTTTGGCGCGACGCGAGTTCTCATGCAGGGCGCGGGCTACCAGCTCCTTGCCGGTCCCGGACTCGCCCTGGATCAATACCGTGGAGTCGGTGGGAGCGACCTTGTTGATACGCTTGAACAGGGTCTGCATCGGCGCGCAGGAGCCGATAATGCCCATGGAATGGCCGCTGCCGGTGGCAACCTGGGGTGTTTCCCGTTCCGGCTGGTTGTTGATGCTTGGCGCGGGCTCGCTACGGCGGGTGTGGCTGTCATGGATGATGCGTGCGACGGTCTGCAGCATTTCCTCATGATCAAAGGGCTTGGCGATGTAGTCCACTGCGCCGAGCTTCATGGAGTCCACGGCCGAACGCAGACTGGCATAGCTGGTCATGATCAGCACCGGCGTGTTCGGGGCCCGGCGAATCATCTCGGTGCCGGGCTCGCCGGGCAGACGCAGGTCGCTGATGATGAGGTCGAAACTGCTCAGGTCGAAGCGTTCGACCGCTTCGCTGACGGCACCCGCTTCACTGACCTGGTACTGGTGGCGTTCAAGCAGCCGACGCAGGGCAGAGCGGATAATGGCTTCGTCTTCAACAACAAGGATATGCGACATAGTTACCTCATGCGGCGTCCGACGGCCTTGTTCAGGCGGTCGTTGCCGTGTTCAAAACGCTGTAGCGGGGCAGTGTAACGGTAAAGCGCGTGCCCCGTTCGAGGGTTGGATCTATCGGGCTGTCGATAGTGATCTGGCCATAGTGCTCCTCGATAATCGAGTACACCAGTGCCAAACCGAGCCCCGTTCCTGTCCCTGGCTGTTTGGTGGTGAAAAAGGGTTCGAACAGCCGATCCATGATGGCCTTGTCGATACCGCTGCCCTGATCCTCCACCAGCAGAAGTACGTGGTGCTCGTTCTGCTGGGTCAAGACGGTAATACGGTCACCACTGCGACTCGCGTCCCTGGCGTTACCCAACAGATTGATCAGCACCTGGACCAGACGCTGGCTATCGCCAGCGGCAAGATGATCTGGGTTGCACAGGTTAACATAAATCACTTCCGGACCCTGGCGGTTGAGTGACAGCAGGTGTATCGCCTCATTGGTACAGGTGGCCAGGTCGACGGCTTCATTGGCATTGTTGTGGCGACTGCCAACGTGCGCAAAGTTGACCAATGACTGCACGATGCGCGAGATGCGGTGGGTTTGCTCGATGACCTGTTCGGCCATTTCCCGGGCTTCCGGCTGGTCCGATTCCTCGCGCAGGTTTTGCGCCAGACAGGCGATGCCGGTCACCGGATTGCCGATCTCGTGGGCTACCCCGGCGGCCAGGCGGCCGATCGAGGCCAGCCGCTCGGAGTGCATCAGCTCATCCTCGAGCATGCGCGTCTCGGTCTGATCTTCGATCAGCAGAACCAGGCCGCTGCTGGCGTTGTTGCCGGGCTCATCAATGGCGGCCTTGTGCAGGTTGAGCCATTGGGTGTGGCCACCGACCTGCAGCTTCTGCTTATGCAGGTGGGCAGACTGGTCGGCGACGAAGCGTTCGAGCAGCTCGTTCCAGGGCTCGGGCAGGCTACTCAGACGCGAGCCTATGACGCTCTCTGCGCTGATGCCGGTCAGTGCCTGCATGGCGCGGTTCCACATCAGTACCTCATTGTCCTTGGCCAGCGAGCAGACACCCATGGGCAGATCCTGCAGGGTCTGACGGTGATAGCGGCGCAGGGCGTCGAGCTCAGCGGCCAGACCGGTCAGGCGCGAGTGATAGTCTTCCAGCCGGTTCTCGATAAAGTGGATGTCTTCGGTGACATAACCCTCGCGGGCCAGCTTGAAGGGCAGGAAGGTCTCGATGATGTCCTGGGCCACCGAAGGTCCCATAAGGCCTGAGAGATTGGCCTCCAGTCGATCGCGCAGACGCCTCAGGGCGTAGGGGCGTCGTTCGTCAAAGGGCAGTTGCAGATCGCGCAGGGCTTGTTCGACCTCTTGCTGGGCAGTCTTGTTGCCCAGCGGCTTGGCCAGTTGCTGGGCGAATTCCTGCGGCGAGTCGGCGATCAGCTCCATGCGCTGGGGTCGGCTGACGTTATCCACCGAGCAGGCCTCGGCGGCGCTGCGTTCTTCGCTGCTGCGCTGGGTGAACAGTGAGACGGTGGTAAAGACAAAGATATTGGCTGCCAGCGAACCAATGGCTGCAAGGTGCCAGGTATCTTCATTGAAGCTCAGGGCCTGGCCGAACAGGCTCAGACTGGTCAGTTCGGTCACCAGTGGCAGCAGCAGGGTAACCGCCCAGACCAGCATGCCGGCAATCAGGCCGCCAATAAAGCCGCGCCTGTTGGCCTGCGGCCAGTAGAGTACCGAGAGGGCGCCGGGCAGGAATTGCACGGTAGCGACAAAGGACGCGATACCCAGGTTGGCCAGATCCTGCTCGGCACCGAGCAGGCGATAGAAACCGTAACTGGCCATGATGATGGCGGCAATCAGGGTGCGCCTGGTCCATAACAGCCAGCGGTAGATATTGTTGTCGGCGCTGGGCTGATAGACAGGTAGCACCAGATGGTTGAGGACCATGCCCGACAGTGCCAGGGTAACCACGATGATCAGCCCGCTGGCGGCGGACAGGCCGCCGATAAAGGCAATCAGCGTCAGCCAGTCAGCCCCGGCGGCCATACCCAGGCCAAGGGTGAAGTACTCCGGGTTGGTCGGCACATTCAGGTGCAACCCGGCCCAGAGGATCGGTGGCACCGCCAGGCTGATCACCAGCAGGAATAGCGGCAGGCCCCAGCTTGCGGTGGCCATGGCTCGCGGGTTGATGTTCTCGGTAAAGGCCATGTGGTACATGTGCGGCATGACGATGGCGGCGGCAAAGAACACCAGTAGCAGCGTGCGCCAGGGGCCTTCCTGCAAAGGCGTGTGTAGGGTGGTCAGGGCCTGCTGGTTGTTGGTCAACCAGGACTCCAGACCAGCGGGGCCATCAAACACGCCGTACAGGGCGTAAAGGCCGACGGCGCCAATGGCGAGCAACTTGACCAGCGACTCGAAGGCGATAGCGATCACCAGGCCTTCGTGTTTCTCGCGGGTGGAAATGTGCCGCGCACCAAACAGGATGGCAAACAGGATAATCAGCAGACAGAAGCCAAAGGCCACGGTGTCCTGGCCGGTTTCCTGGGTCAGCAGTTGTACCGAATCGGCCACGGCCTGTATCTGCAGGGCCAGCAGGGGCAGTACGCCGACCAGCATGAATACGGTGGTCAGAGTGCCGGCCAGGGTACTGCGAAAGCGGAAGGCAAACAGGTCCGCCAGCGAGGACAACTGGTAGGTGCGGGTGATGCGCAGGATCGGATTGAGCAGCACCGGGGCCAGTAGAAAGGCGCCACAGATACCCAGGTAATAGGTGAGAAAACCGTAGCCGTACTGGTAGGCCAGGCCTACGGTGCCATAGAAGGCCCAGGCACTGGCGTAGACGCCCAGCGACAGGGTATAGACCGCCGGATGGGTCAGTAGGGCGCGCGGCAGCATGCCGCGCTCGGTTATCCAGGCGACACCAAACAGGGTCAGCAGATAGATGATGCTGATCAGCAACAGGTGGCTTAGTTCAAAGCTCGTCGGCATCTTTCGGGCTCTGTAGGAGGATGCCGGCAATGATCAGGATCAACCAGAGCACATAGGGCCGATACCAGGCTCCCTGGGGCTGTATCCACCAGTCCATGATGGCCGGGGAGAACAGGTAGATGCCGATCACCAGCAAGAGTACCAGACGGTAAATATACATGGGCTTCCGGAATCTCTCGGCGCGCTGCCGTGTGGGCGGAAATAACGCATTAGGGTAATCAGGCCCGAGGCACTTGCCAAGGGAAACCCGGAACAGGACTTCAAGTTTCCTCTGCGTCAGCGGTGTCGCGGCGTATTTCCCGGCAGGCGGGGATCTTGCTCGCGTCCCAGTTCGGGACGGCCCAGGCCAGAATCTCGTCAGCCGGCGCGCCTCGCAGCGCGGTGGGCGGATTCTGCTGCAGTAGTTCCAGGGCTTCAAGCAGGGTGGCGCTGACCTTCAGCGGGTCCAGCGGTGCGGAAGCCAGGCGCTTGCTGAGTTTTTCACCTTCCCGGCGCACCACCAGCGGGGTGTGCATATAGGCCGGCTGCTGCTGCTCAAGCAATTCATAAAGCCAGAGCTGGCGCGGCGTCGAGTCGAGCAGGTCAGCGCCACGGACGATATCGGTAACGCCCTGGGTGATGTCGTCCATCACCACCGCCAACTGGTAGGCAATGATACCGTCGCGGCGCCGCACGATCATATCGCCGACGTCCTGCTGCAGTTTTTGGCTGAAGGGGCCTTGCAGGCGGTCGACAAAGCCACTGGACCGGTCTGGAACTCTGACCCGCACGGCATGGTCGGCGGCAGGGGTGAGATGGCGGGCGCGGCAGGTGCCGGGGTAAATGCCGTCATGCTCTGCCAGGCTCTTGCGCGAACAGTCGCAGTAGAACGCGCGCTGCTGCTCCAGCCAGATATCGATCTGTTGCTGGTAGAAGGCCTGACGCTGACTCTGCACCAGCACTTCGCCATCCCAGTGCAGGCCATAAACTTCCAGCGTGCTGAGAATATGTTCGGCGGCGCCGGGACGGTTGCGCGGCAAGTCCAGATCTTCCATGCGTACCAGCCAGGTGCCATTGTGGTGGCGTGCGTCCAGACAACTCGCCAGGGCTGCAAGCAAAGAACCGAAATGGAGGTGGCCGCTGGGGGTGGGGGCAAAACGGCCAATATAGTGCTGGAGCGGAAGCGACATGATCTGTCACCTGGAGGGGTGTACAGGTATCCTGCGCCCCTCAACCTGTGCGGTCAGGGGCGCAGAACCGGCTGGATCAACTGCCGACTTGCTTTTCCTTGATCTCTGCAAGGGTTTTGCAGTCGATACACAGGGTAGCAGTGGGACGGGCTTCCAGACGGCGAATGCCGATTTCCACACCACAGGAATCACAGAAGCCGTAGTCGTCGTCTTCGATGCGCTGCAGGGTCTGGTCGATCTTCTTGATCAACTTGCGCTCGCGGTCGCGGGCACGCAATTCCAGACTGAACTCTTCTTCCTGGCTGGCACGGTCGGCCGGATCGGGGAAGTTTGCCGCTTCGTCCTGCATATGGTGCACAGTACGGTCGACTTCCTCCATCAGCTCTCTTTTCCAGCCGTTAAGGATGCTGGAAAAATGCGCAAGCTGCTGCTCGCTCATATAATCCTCACCCTTTTTTTCCTTATAGGGCGCGAATCCGCGAATCAACATGGAACCTTTTTCTTTGGCATTGCTGGGCATGAGAACCCCTCACTTTTAGCTCGATCGTCCAGTGTCAGGCCTACGTCTAGATGACCTGAGGGTGCCGCCTGCGGCGTGCAAGCGGGCAAAGCTACCAGAACCTGCGCACCGGCGCTACTCTTTGCCGCCAGATGGAGCGCTTTCATTCTCACTCCTCGACGACCGGCTGTGCTGCCGGGACCTAGCAGGTATCATCTGCAGTTTAGAAGGGAGGACGGAATGCGCCAACTGCCCTGGGCTCGTCGGAGTCTGGATATTCAGCCTTTTCATGTGATGGCCGTGCTGGCTCGCGCCCGGGCGCTGGAAGCGCTCGGCCACGATGTGATCCATATGGAGATCGGCGAGCCGGACTTCACTACGCCTCTGCCTATCGTTGCAGCGGGCCAGCGGGCGCTGGCCGACGGCTTTACCGGTTATACCCCGGCGCTTGGCTTGCCAGCACTGCGCGAAGCGGTTGCCGGTCTCTACGCGCAGCGCCATGGTATTGACCTGGATCCGGCACGAGTAGTGATCACGCCCGGCGGGTCGGCCGCGCTTTTGTTGATTACCGCGCTGCTGGTCGAGCCCGGTCAGCAGATGTTGATGGCCGATCCCTCTTACCCCTGCAACAGCAACTTTCTGCGCCTGGTCGGCGCGCATGCCCGGCGCGTGGCGACCGGGCCGGATACCGCCTATCAGCTTAACGCGGAGCTGATAGAGCAGAACTGGAGCAGCGATTGTGCAGCGGTGTTGGCGGCCTCGCCCTCCAACCCCACCGGGTCGTTGCTGGATCGCCAGCAACTGCAGGCCATTGCCGAAACCACCGCACGGCTCGGTGGGCATCTTGTAGTTGACGAGATTTACCACGGTCTGACCTATGGTGGCGATGCCTGCTCGGCGCTGGAGGTGAGTGACGATGCCTTTGTGCTCAACAGCTTTTCCAAGTACTTCGGCATGACCGGCTGGCGCCTGGGCTGGCTGGTCGCACCTGAGGCGGCGGTGCCGGAACTGGAGAAGCTGGCGCAGAATCTGTATATCTGCGCCCCGCACATGGCCCAGGTCGCGGCATTGGCAGCCTTTACGCAAGAGAGTCTGGCGATCTGCGAACAGCGCCGCGAGGCTTTTCAGCAGCGCCGCGACTTTCTCCTGCCAGCGTTGCGCGAACTGGGGTTCGGTATACCCTTGACGCCTCAGGGCGCCTTTTATCTGTATGCGGACACACAGCGCCTGGGCGGTGACAGTCAGGCTCTGTGTCGTCATCTGATCGAGCAGCAACACGTGGCGGTTACCCCGGGCCTGGATTTTGGCGAATACCGTGCCCGTGAACACGTGCGCTTCGCTTATACGGCTTCAATACCGCGCCTGGAGCAGGCAGTGGAGCGGCTGCAGCGGGGGTTGGGCACATGGCCGAGCAGTTGATCGGTTTTTCCCCAGACTTGGTGCCCGGAATATTGCTGCGGCGCTACAAACGCTTTCTCGCCGATATCCTGCTGGATGACGGCCGGGAAATCACTCTGCACTGCCCGAATACCGGCTCGATGAAAAACTGTGCAGAGCCGGGCAGCAGAGTCTGGGTCAACCTCGAACACAAGCCTGGACGCAAGTTGCCGGGTACCTGGGAGCTGGTCGAGACGGCGCCTGGCGAAATCGCCTGCATTCATAGTGCGCGGGCCAATCGGGTGGTGGCCACGGCGCTGCGCGAGGGCTGGATTGCGCCCTTGGCCGGTTATCAGAGGATACAGCCCGAAGTGCGCCTGCCGGGCGGTAACAGCCGCTTTGATTTTCTACTCAGCGATCCGCACGCCTGCGTGGTGGAGGTCAAAAGCGTGACCCTTGCCCTTGGGGATGGCATGGGCGCCTTCCCCGATGCTGTCAGCCTGCGTGGGCAGAAGCACCTGCTTGAACTGATCGAGGTGGTGGCCAGCGGCAAGCGTGCTTGTCTGCTGTTCTGCGTGATGCACTCGGGTATCAGGCGGGTACGCCCAGCCGACGAGATTGATCCGGTTTACGGACGTTATCTGCGCGAAGCCGTAGCGGCGGGTGTGGAGGTAATTGCCTGGTCGGTGATCCCAAGTGCCGAGGGACTGCGCGTGGCCGGTCAGTTGCCGGTGGAGTTATAGCGCCGTATCAGTCAAGCCAGACCTGACCGTTGTTGATGTGACAGGGGCGGGCCTTGAGGCTCTGTCCGGCGCAGGGGCCAGCTACACAGGCACCGTTTTCTGGCAGAAACAGGGCGCCGTGGGTGGCGCACTGGATCAGGCGGCCGGAGCTGTCGAGGAACTGGTCAGGCACCCACTCCAGGGGAATGCCGCGGTGCGGGCAGCTGTTTTCGTAAACAAAAACCTGCGAGCCCTGGCGCACCGCAAACAGCGCCTGACCCTGATAAGTGAAGCCCTTGCTCCCGGGGTCGGGGAGTTGGTCCAGGTGGCAGAGTGGTTTGGGCAGAAAGTCATCATCGTCGTTCATGCGCCGATTATCCCCTCTGCCCGAGCCTCACGCCAGTCTCAGAAGCTCCATATCAGATTGGCCACCGCATGCCGTCCCGGTTGCGAGTAACGCGCCAGGCCTGGGGTGTCTTCGGCCAGGGTGCGTACATCGCTCCAGTGCCAGTACTGCTTGTCGGTCAGGTTGTTCAGCCCGGCATTGATCGCGAAGGCTTCGGTTACCTGCCAGTAGGCGGTCAGGTCGAGCAGGCCGTAACCCGAGGTGGCAAAGGGGCTGCCGTCGGTCTGGGTGCGGTCGATATGCGACTTGGCCGCCGCCAGGGTCAGAATCAGCTCTGCGCCGTAGTGGCCGTTCGGCTCGTCGTAACCCAGCCCGATAATCGCTTTGAGCGGGTCTACGCTGTTGAGCGGCTGGCCGCTTTCCTTGTCCTTGCCGCGGGCATAGGCCAAGCTGGCGCGGGTGCGGCTGCCGAGCGGCAGGCCCAGGCTGTCCAGGTAGAGTTCGCCACGGGCTTCGGCGCCATAGATGGTGACCTTGTCCAGGTTGACGTTCTGGAATTCACCGAAGGGGAAGCCGGGAACGCTGGAGGGCCGCCGTACCTGCTCGATAAAGTCGTCATAGCGGTTATGGAACAGCGCCAGGCCAAAACTGCCCTGGGAGTACTCGCCGCGCAGGCCAAGCTCGTAGCTGTCGCTGGTTTCAGCCTTGAGGTTGGGGTTTGCCAGGGTGCGGTACATCCCGGGGTTTTCGAATTCGCCAAAAATACTGACCGGCTGCGGCGCGCGGAAGCCCGCGGCATATTGCGCGTACAGGTTGTGTTGCGGGTTGAGTTGGTAGATCACCCCCAGCTTGGGCGACACCGCAGAGTCGCGGTAGCGCGGCGGGCTGGGGTCGGTGGCAGCGCTGTTCAGGTATTCGGGCGTGACATGTGGTTTCATTTCATAGCGGTCATAGCGCACCCCCGGCGTTAGCGTCCAGGCCCCGAAGCTGATGCTGTCCTGGGTAAAGAGGGCAATCTCGGTAACTGTAGGATCGGGAAAGTCACTGGTCGGCGCTATCGGGGTGCTGACGCCAGTGCTCGCCAGGGTCTCCTGGCCACGCCGCAGGTCGCTGCTTTCAAGGCGCTTGAAGTCGGCACCATAGATCAGCCGGTGGGCTGTCGCGCCCCAGTTGAAATCTTTCTCTAGCTGCGAGGTCAGGGCCCATAGGGATTCTTCGTAGCGGGAATCACGGCTGCGCGAGCTCGGCGCGCCAGCGACCACACGATTCTGAAAGGTCTGCTGCTGGGTCTGGCTGTCCTGATGACACAGTTGCCAGGTCAGTTGGTCCGCCCAGCGGCT
>JBKBSI010000054.1:0-18450 GCA_046291745.1 Pseudomonas sp.
AGAGCTGCTGCTTTACCGCTGATCCGGCGTGGCTGGAATACGACTACACGCGGGCCATGCTGCTGGCATTGTTCTGGCGCCCAGAGCCTGTGCAGGTAACGCTGTTGGGGCTCGGCGGTGGCAGTCTGGCGAACTGCCTGCTGCGGCACTTCCAGCCGGGGCAGGTAACCGCGGTGGAGTTGCGCCCGGCGGTAGTGGATGCCGGACGCCGTTGGCTGGGCCTGAGTGAGGATGAGCGCTTACAGATCAAGCTGGGCTGCGCCGAGCGCTATATCAGCGCTTCACCGGCCAGTTGTGATCTGTTGTTTGTAGACCTGTATATGGAGGGCGGTATTTCACGCTTTCAGCTGCAGGCCGAGTTCTTTGCCCGCTGCCGCCGGGCATTGCGCCCGGGTGGGGTGATGGTGATCAATCAGTGGCAGTTGGGCGCCACTGGGCACCCGTACGCCGGGCGCATGCTGCAGCAGTTGTTCGGTGATGATTACCTGCAGGTGCCGGTCGAGGAGGGCAATATTCTGTTGTTTGTGCCCGAGTCCGGCCAACTGTTCCTCGAGACCCTGGCATTGCGCAGTTGGGCGGATGATCTCGAAGCGCGCCTGGGGTACTCGCTACGGCCCTATATAGAAGCCCTGCGCAGGGCCTCGTCAGCGCCGGAACTGGCTGATCAGTCGTCCTGAGCGGGCTCGGTAGGCCGTTTGGGGTCGGTGATCCATTCACTCCATGAGCCGGGATAGAGTCGTGGCATCGGCAGGCCTGCGCGGACCGCAGCCAGGATGTTGTGGCAGGCGGTGACACCGGAGCCACAGTAGCTGACCCATTCGCTGTCGCCGTTTAGTGCTTGTTCCAGTCGCGTCTTGAGCTGTGCTGTCGTCAGCCACTGACCGCGCTCGTCGGTATTGCCTGCGCAGGGCAGATTCACTGCGCCGGGGATATGCCCGGCGACCGGATCCAGTGGCTCGACTTTGCCCTGAAAGCGTTCGGGCGCGCGGGCGTCTATCAGTTGCAAGCTCTGGTCTTCCAGGCGTCTGAAAATCTCATCAGCGTCGATCAGCAGGTTGTCGTTGGGGTTGGCGACAAAATCGCCCTCGCTGACTGGCCGCGGGGTTTCCTGGGTCAGGGGTTGCTGCTGGTCATTCCAGGCCGCAAGGCCGCCATCCAGCACTTGCACCTTTTCATGTCCAAGCCATTGCAGCAGCCACCACAGGCGAGCGGCGAACAGGCCCGGACCCTGGTCATAAATTACGACCAGGCTGTCACGGTTGACGCCGCTACGGCGCAGGCAGGCCTGCAGGTCGGCGGGGGCGGGCAGTGGATGGCGGCCGGTCTGGCCGGGTACCACGGCTGCCGACAGATCCTCCTCCAGGTGCTGGTAGCGGGCCCCGGTAATATGCCCAGCGGCAAAATCGACGCGACCCTGGTCGGGCTGGTCAAGGGCGAAACGCACGTCAAACAGAATCAGATCCGGCGCGTCCAGTGCGGCGGCCAGCGAGGAAACATCGATAAGCTGGGACATGGTCCTGGCTCCTTGAAAGAGTTGGAAAGCCAGTCTACGCCTATCTGTGTGGCATTTTGTGGCTAATTGGTCCGGAGTCTGGCTGACCTGACCTTTGGCCTGCGTCAGCCCCCTGGCTATGCTGGTATCAAGCAGCATTCTGCTGCGCCGACAGATAACCGGTAAGACGATTAGGGAGTCACCATGGCGGGTCCGCTGGCCTCATTGAAGATTCTGGATTTCTCCACCCTGTTGCCGGGGCCCTTTGCCTCTTTGCTACTGGCGGATATGGGCGCAGAGGTGTTGCGCGTGGAGTCTCCTGGCCGCGCCGACCTGGTTCGGTTATTGCCACCGCACGCCGACGGCACCTCGGCCAGCCATGCCTATTTGAACCGCAACAAGGATTCGCTGGCGCTGGATCTGAAAAAGCCCGAGGCCCAGGCCCTGGTGAAACGCCTGATAGCGGACTACGACATTGTCATCGAGCAGTTCCGGCCTGGGGTGATGGACAGGTTGGGTGTGGGCTATCAGGCGTTGAAGCAGATCAACCCGGGTCTGATCTATGTATCCATCACCGGCTATGGCCAGACCGGGCCCTATCGCGACCGGGCCGGACACGATATCAACTATCTGGCCCTGGCCGGTTTTTCCAGTTACACCGGACGCCGGGACAGCGGGCCGCTGCCACTGGGCATGCAGGTGGCGGACGTGGCCGGTGGCTCGCTGCATGCGGTGGCGGGCTTGCTGGCGGCAGTCATTCACCGGCAGCAGACGGGCGAAGGTCAGCAGGTGGATATCAGCATGACCGATTGCGTTTTCAGTCTGAATGCCATGGCTGGCGCGGCTTGCCTGGCCAGCAGTGAGGTGCCGGAGCTGGAGTCGACTACGCTGAATGGCGGTAGCTTTTACGACTACTACGCTACCCGCGATGGCCGCTGGATGGCGGTTGGCAGCCTGGAGCCGCAGTTCATGCAATTGCTCTGCGCGACCCTGGGGCGCCCGGAATTGGCCAGTCTGGGGCTGTCGCGCCAACCGGAGCAGATGCAGCGCCTGAAAACGGGACTGAAACAGGCTTTTGCCGAACAGGACTTTGCCGTCTGGTGTGAACGCTTTGCCGCAGTGGATGCCTGTGTCGAGCCGGTGCTCAGCCTGCCTGAAGCGCTAGCCCATCCTCAGGCGCAAGCACGCGGGCTGGTTACCCAGGTGCCGGTCGGGGAGGGCTGTCAGGCGCAGATGGCTTGCCCCATCGTGTTCGGCAGCGAGCTACCTGCACCACGGCATATTGGCAAACCACTCGGTGCGGATACGGAACGAGTATTGGCCGCTTTGGGTCTGAGTGAGACAGAGCGTGAGGTTTTGCGTCAGTCGGGGGCGCTGGGCTGAGTTTGCCGACCAACGGTCATTCATTTATTCCACAGCAGGCCGATAACCCGTCATTAACCGGAGGTGTATCGCCATGACTCAATCGAATTCCATTCTCCCTGGGCTGGTGCGTCAAAGCGCACCGGGCACGGGGCTTGCGCAGCGTGCAGTGGATGCTCAGCAGACTCTTGCCAACCGCCTGGCCGAGCGCCTTGGGCTGGACAAGGGCAGCCTCAACGGCAAGGCTTCGGATTTCTCCCCGGGTAAGGTGGCGGATACCGTGCTGGGCTTTATTGGCGCCCGGCTGGAAAGCGAAAAGGCCGCTGGTGGCGATACCAAACAGTTGCAGAAGCTCTACGATCAAGCCGTCAAAGGCGTTGAGCAGGGCTTTGCCGAGGCGCGCAAGATTCTTGATGGCATGGGTGTGCTCAAGGGGCAGGTGGCAGCGGATATCGATGACACCTACAACCGCATTCAGACCGGTCTGGCCGATATGGCTGAGCGGTTGCTGCCGGGCAATGGCCCGGGCAAGGGCGTTTCCCTGTCTGCCAGCGCCAGCCGCTTCGAGGCCCAAGCGCAGACTTTCGACCTGTCGGTGACTACGCGCGAGGGCGATACGCTGCGGATCAGCATTGCCCAGGCTTCGGCGCAGATGTCTTCCGGCCAGGTCAATGCCAGTGCCGGTCAGGGTAACAGTCAGGTGTCACTGAACAGCAGTAGCAGCCAGTTGCAGGTAGGCATGTGGCAGGTGGATGTGCAGGGCGACTTGAACGCTCAGGAGCGCAAAGCGCTTGAGGGTCTGCTGGGGCAGGTGCAGGAGTTGGCTGGACAGTTCTATTCTGGTGATTACGAGGGAGCCTTTGATCGGGCTCTGGCACTGGATATGGACGGCACGCAGCTCGCTTCGATGTCCTTGAACCTGACCCAGACCAGTGTGCGTCAGGTCAGTGAAACCTATGGCCGGGTATCCGGGCAGGAATCACCTGCCAGCGCGGTCAATAGCGACCTGCGCGATTACGCCCAGGGCTTGCTGGAAGCGCTGCGCAGCGCCAATGAGATTACTGCGAAATCCACCGATATGTTGCGGGATCTGCTCAAGGGTGGTTTTGCCATGGACGAGCGCTTTGATCAGGGCCGCCTGGACAAGGCGATGGATCTGAACAACCTGCTGCTTCAGGGGCTGCCGTCCCTGCTGGAGCGGGCTGAGGCCTGATCAACTGGCGGCTGCCAGGCGCTCTGTTGGCCGGTCATTTCGGCCAGTGTAATGCAGCAGGCTGCCGCAGCGGCGGCACTGGTATTGGCGGCCGCGGCGTACCAGGGCGTGCCGTTGCGCGGTAAAGGGCAGGTCATCGGTGCAGCCGCAACGATAGTAATAGCTAGCACCCCGGCGTTTTACCGGGTAGTCGTGACAGCGCTTGGCCGGTAGCTGATAGAGCTCGGTCATCAGCGCCCGCCATTCCGGCCCATGGGGTTTTATCATCGGGCCATAGATCAGATGCGCTAGCAGGTGGGCCACCTCATGCGGGACGGTCTGTTCCAGGAAGTCTTCCCTGTGGTCACGGTACATCTGACCATTGAAGCGCAGCTGGTTGCGACACAGGTAGGCTACGCCAGCCCGCTGTCCGCGCAGGTCCAGTTCTACCAGGGGCCGGGGAAAGGAGCGCTTAAAGTGCGCTTCGGCCAACTGGTAGCATTCCTCTAGCCGTGCCATGAGTCTGTCCATGGGCCCAGTATAGAGCCATCGCCGCCCCTTCAGAAGACCCGTTTAGGTGAACTTTGTCAGAAAATGCCTGCTTCAAGGCCTGCGGCCATGGTCATGCCCAATTCTTCGGCCTGCACAAGGAAATCGTCCTGCCAAGAGCCTTTGTAAACCTGCGGCTCCTGGATCCAGGCCCAGCGTAGCCCGGTCACAATAGACTCCACCGCCCGCCGCGTGCCGGTGCCATCCAGACCGGCGCGAATATACAGGGCGCAGGGCAGGCCCTGCTTTTGCTCCAGGACCGGGTAGTAGCAACGGTCAAAGAAGTCCTTCAGCGCGCCGCTCATGTAGCCGAGGTTTTCGGTAGTGCCGAGGATAATGGCGTCGGCCTGCAGAACGTCTTCAGGCTGGGCTTGCAGTGGCGGCTTCCAACTGACGCTGACGCCCTGGATATCTGCGTGCTGGGCGCCCTTGAGCACCGCCTCGACCAGCTTGCGGGTATTGTCTGAGGGCGCATGGGCGACGATCAGCAACTGCTTGTTGGCCATGCTGCGGCCTCCCTTAGGAACGATTACCCCATACCTTGGCAACCGCCCGTTTGCTGCCGAGCCCGGCAACGATGATGGCGAAGAGTCCGGCCAGGCCGAATATGCTTACCGGGATCAGAAAGGCGATGTCGACACCCTCTGGTAGAAACAACCCGAGGCCGCAGGCGATACCCAGGAAGAGGATGCCCACAACCCACAGAATCAGGCGCGCCCGAGGGGTATAGGTGTAGGGTTGTTCGCCCGCCTCAAGTGGGTCGAGCAGGGGAGAAAACAGCTTTCTTGCAAGGTCTTTGAAGCGCGCCATGGGCTGGTCCGATTGGTGATGATGGCTATTAGTGTAGCCGTTGCCGGGGTGGAAATCGAAGGGCAGTTGCGGGCATTGCGGCTGGTAACCCGGCGGTGGATGGGGTATGGTTTTTTCAACAACAGCATAAATATCAAGCACTTTTGACTTTGCACCCCCCTGTCTGAATTCCTCGGCTACCCAAGGATTCGGCTATATGATCAAGCTTTTGCTGCCTATCGCGGCGCTATTGACCGGTATCGCCCTGTTGCTGCTGGGCACCGGTCTGCTCAATACCTTGCTGGCCCTGCGTGGCAGTGGCGAGGGCTTTACTGACCAAGCGCTGGGCCTTATGGGCTCGGCCTATTTTGCGGGCTTCATTCTTGGTACCTGGCTGTGCCCGAAGATTATTCGGCGCATGGGGCATGTGCGTGCCTTTGCCTTCTTTGCCGCAGCAGCGGCGGCCACGGTGCTGCTGCATGTAATGCTGGTTGATGTGGGCGTATGGTTGATTCTGCGCGTACTGACTGGCACGGCACTGGTCGGCATCTATACGGTGATCGAAAGCTGGCTTAACTCCCAGGCGCCGCCGGAGCGGCGTGGCCAGGTGTTTGCCGCCTATATGGCGGTCAACCTGGGTGCGCTGGCGCTGGCCCAGCAAATGCTGCGCTTCGACAGCCCTATGGGCTTTATGCTTTTTACCCTGGCGGCGATCCTGATTGTGGTGGCACTGATGCCAGTGGTGGCCACGCGCCTGAGCCAACCGGTGATCGGTGATACACCCGGTCTGTCATTGCGGCGGCTATGGCAGGCGGCGCCGGTGGCCTGCAGTGCGTCACTGTTGTCGGGTCTGGCAATGGGTGGCTTCTGGGGCCTGGGCGCGGTGTATGCCGGGCGCATGGGTATGGAAACCACGCAGATCGCTTCCTTCGTTTCCCTGGTTATTGTCGCTGGGGCGCTGTTCCAGTGGCCCATGGGTATGCTCTCCGACCGTGTGGATCGACGTCTGGCACTGGCGATCATCTCCGCGCTGGCGGCGCTGGGTGGTTTGCTGATGGCGTTGCTCGGGCCCTTTGGTCAATGGTTGCTGGTGGCGGCGGCACTCTTTGGTGGCGGCGCTTTTGCCGTGTACCCGGCGGCCGTGGCCCATCTGATTGATCACCTGCACCACGAGGATATTCTCTCCGGTAATGCCTCGCTGCTGATGCTGCATGGGGTTGGCGCCGCAATCGGCCCGGCCCTGGCGGGCTGGCTGATGGGCCTGACTGCGCCGCTGGCGTTGCCGCTGTTCTTTATGCTGATGTTCGGTCTTTGCGGGCTGTATGCCTTGCAGCAATCGCGTCTGGGCAAGGACAAGATCGTCGATGGTGCAGCGCACTTTATCCCCATGGTGCGCACCTCTCCGGCGGTACTGGAGATGATGCTCGAAGATGCCGAAGCAGCCGAAGACAAGCCCCGTGCTGAAATGCAAGATTCCACTTCTCCCTCCCCCCAGGCTCCAGCAGATGCTGACCTGACCCCCGAGAGCCCGGTCCTCGACACGGACTCGAAAAGGAGTACTACAGATGATTCTGGCGACCGACCTTGATGGCACATTCCTCGCTGGCGATCCGGACAATCGCCAGCGCCTGTATCAACTGATTGATGCGCACCCGGGCATCCGCCTGGTGTGTGTTACCGGCCGCGGCCTGGAAGTGGTGGTGCCACTGCTGTCCGACCCGGCGATACCGCGTCCGGATTACATCATTTGTGATGTCGGTGCGACCCTGGTAGACGGGGTCAACCTGCAGTCGGTGTACCCCCTGCAGAGCGCGATCGAGGCGACCTGGCCCGGTGAGCAGATAGTCGCCGAGCGTATGGCCTACTTTGAGGGGCTGGAGCGCCAGAACGTGCCGCAGCAGCGTCGCTGCTCATATTTCTGTGAGCCGGGGGCGGTGACTGACGAGGTGCGCCAGGCGGTAGCCGACCTGGGCTGCGATCTGCTGTTTTCCGCTGACATGTATCTGGACTGTCTACCAGCGGGCGTCAACAAGGGCACGACACTGCGGCGCCTGGTGGATTATCTGGACATTCCGGAAGGTGAGGTACTGGTCGCTGGCGATACCCTGAATGATCTGTCCATGTACGAACAGGGTTTCAAGGGTGTCTGTGTTGGCGAGTCGGAGACTGCGTTGCTGGAAGCCACTGCCGACCGGGCCAAGGTACTGCATGCACGCTTGAGTGGTTGCGGCGGCATTCTTGAGGCCTTTGCGCATTTCGGCTTCCTTGGTCAGCAGGGTGTGGATTCCGAGTTGCCGGATCTGGGGATCAAGGGCAAGGCCGATCTGGTCATGGTTTACCACCGCCTGCCCTATGAGGAAGTGGTGGAGGAGGGGCAACTGGTGCGCCGCGCGCCGCGCTCACCAAACGGTATTCTGCCGACGCTGCTGAGTTTCTTTGCCGGGGGGCAGCGCGGCTCCTGGGTCGCCTGGTCGATCCACGATCCGCGTCAGGGCCGGGTGTTCGAGGTGCATACCAAGGTTGATAACGAGCGCTTCCCGAATCTGGTCGCGGCGCGGGTGCCGCTGACCAAGGACGATGTGGATGTGTTCTACAAACGCTTTTCCAAGGAAGCCTTCTGGCCGACGCTGCACACTTTCTGGGAGCGCGCGATCTTCCGTGAGGAGGACTGGGCGGTGTTTCTCAAGGTCAATCAGCTGTTTGCCGAACGCACAGCGGCAGAGGCGGCGGAGGGCGCGGTGGTCTGGCTGCACGACTACAATCTGTGGATGGTGCCAGCCTTTCTCCGGCCGCTGCGGCCGGATCTGAATATCGCTTTTTTCCATCACACCTACTTCCCCTCGGCGGATGTATTCAACGTGCTGCCCTGGCGCCGACAGATCATCGGTAGTCTGTTGCAATGCGACTACGTGGGCTTTCATATTCCCCGACAGTCGGAGAACTTTGTCGATGTGGTGCGTGGTGTGGCGCCGGTGGAGATTCTCGAAACCCAGGGCTGCGCACCGCGCTTTCTGACCTATGGCTGCGCGGTGGGGCTGGACCAGATGACCCGGCGCATGAGTGTGCACGGTCGGCATATCGGTCTGGGCGCGCATCCGGTGGGCCTGGATGTGAACCGCGTGCAGGAGGTGATTGATCAGCCGGAATGTCAGGCCGAGATGGAAACGCTGCGCGAGCAATTAAAGGGGCTCAAGGTGGTGCTGTCGGTCGAGCGGCTGGATTACACCAAGGGCATTCTGCCCAAACTGCTGGCCTTCGAGGCCTTGCTTGAGGCGCACCCGGAGCTGATCGGCAAGGTCTCGCTAATTACCATCTGTGTGCCAGCGGCGCGGGAGATGACCATTTACGACAGCCTGCTGGCGCAGATAGAGCAGGCCGTGGGCCGGATCAACGGGCGGTTTTCGGAAGTCGGCTGGACGCCGCTGCATTTCTTCTACCGGGCGTTTCCGTTCCGTGAGCTGATTGCCTATTACCTGATGGCCGACGTGATGTGGATTACCCCATTGCGTGACGGGCTGAACCTGGTGGCCAAGGAGTATGTGGCTACCCAGGGCTTGTGTGAAGGTAAAGGGGTGCTGGTGCTGTCGGAGTTTGCCGGGGCTGCCGCTGAGTTGCACGGTGCGTTGCTGACCAACCCACACGACCCGCATGATCTGCGCGATACCCTGTACCTGGGTTTGACCCTGGGCCGGGCGGAGCGCGAGGCGCGAATTCGGGAAATGTTCGGCGTGGTGCAGCACAACGATATCACCCGCTGGGGCGATGAGTTTTTGCAGGCGGTGCGTGATAGTCGTCAGGCAGGGGAGGCCTTTCTGGCCGAAAACAGCTGAGAGTTTTGTTGTGAGATCCTGCGCTGCCGTGGCGGCAGCGCAGGAGCCGGGTGTTACAACTGCTGGTCTATCTGGAAGATCACGGTAGTGCCGCTTACCTCATTCCCCAAGATCAACAGTGCTTCGCCATTAGGTGACTCATCGGCTGGGACGAAGACGATGCCCTCGGGGCCCAGGTCGCCAGCAGCGGCCAGATTGGTCTCCGGATTCAGCACGAAGTCCTCTCGGGTGTTGATGTAGTCGATGAACACCGGTGCTGCAGGGTCGGTTATGTCATAGGTCATGATGCCGCCCATGCGCTCCAGACCGATAAAGGCAAAGGTCTTGGCGCCCAGTTGACCAATGGCTACACCTTCGGGCTCAGGGCCTTTGTTATCACTGCGGTTGTCAAAGCTGTCACCGGCAGAGTGATTGGAGTTGAAGAAGTCCTGGCAGGGGATATCCCGCTCGGAACCGGCCATGCACTCGTCGCTGGCGATATACTGTTCGATCTGATCAGCGGAGTCCCAGACCAGAGCGCCGTCCTCGTCCCAGATGGCAAAGGAGCGTGCGCCGAAGGCATAGATCTGGTCATACATCAGGCGATCGCCAGCAGGGTTCTGGTTACCGCTGCTGTCAAACATCACCGGATTACCGCTTGCGTCCTTGCGATAACCATTTACCCAACTAACGGTCAGGCGGCCTAGCAGGTCGTCCTCACGGCAGTCTCCAGGCTCGCCTGCACGGGCGCCGCAATAGCCGAATACATCAGGATTGAGCAGGGCGCCGGCGGCCAGGGCGTTCAGTTGTGGCGGCATGTCATCGCCAACGCGGCGGTTGAAGCCGTTGCGGTGTACCAGATGCTTGAGGCGAATTTCTTCGACAAAGCCCTGACTCGCATCGCCATCCCAATAGGCTTGATTGGTTTCACCCCAGGCGCGGGCATCGCCCTCGTTGGCGGTGACGATATAGGTCTTGCCGTCAACGCTGTAGCTGGAAATGCTGTCCGGGTGGTACATACCGACTACGCCGGGCCAGGTACGGATATTGATTTCGCCTTCGGTGTCGCTGGCATCGATACCATTACCGGCCACGCCGTGGTCCTTGAAGCCCAGGGGCAGAATATCGGTGATGCGCGCGCTGGCGATATCCAGCTTGGCCAGGGCATTGTTTTCCTGCAGGGCAATCCAGGCGGTGCGGCTGTCGGCGGAAACGGTGATGTATTCGGGCTCCATATCCTGGGCAACGCTGGCGTTGGGGCCAAAGATGCGTACACCTTTGTCGAGCAGCGCCTGCTTCTGGCTGTTGAAGGCGCTAAAGCCTGCGGTGTCGATGCGGGTAATGTCGCTGCCGTCTAGACGGATCACAGTGACAGAGCCTTCCGGGTCGATGGCGTAATCATCACTGGGCTCGCCCTCGTTGGCGACCAGCAGGTAACGGCCGTCCGGGGTAAAGGTCAGCATGTCTGGCTGGGCGCCAACCTGAGTCAGGCTCAGGCGCTCCAGGCTGGTGGCGTCGTAGATGGCTGCGTAACCAGGACTGGTTTTGGGGCTGGCTTCGATGGCGACCGCCAACAGACCGTCGCGATAGGCGATGCTGTTAACCACTGCTCCCGGGGCGACATCATCAACTGTGAGGGTTTCGATAAAAGCCGGGTTGGCTGGGTCGCGGGCGTCGATGATATCCACTGCGCCGTTGAGGGCGTTGACCACGAAGATCTGTTGGTTGAGCGGGTCATAGGCTGGTATTTCGGCGGCGCTGACGCCGTACTCGCCGGAGCTGTAGCGGCCCAGCAGGCTCAGTGAAATGCTTTGTGGTGTGGTTACCGGAGGCGACGTGGCTTCGGTTTCGTCATCCCGGCTGCTGCTACCGGAATTACAGCCGGCCATGGCTGCCAGCAGTGCAGCGGCGGTGGCGGTGAGTACCCATTTGTTCATGTCAAAGTCCTTGGTTTATTTCAGGTGCTGACATTCATAGGGGTTTGGCGTGACAGTCTGATGGCGACTTGATGGCGTTTGCATTACAGGGCGACTGGGGTGAGCCGCAGCGATGCATTACACTGACGCCATGAGCCAATTATTACCCGACGATCTGCTCCCGCACGGTTTTGAGCCCTTTGTGCTGGCAACCCTGGCGGAGCATCCCGCTGGCCTGGATGAGTTCAGACTGATTCGCGCGCTGGCCGAGGCCTTTCCGGACTCGCTGTTTGCCGCGCCGGGTGCCCTGCGCGACCCACTGCAGCTGTTCCAGACTCACTTTCTGCTGTTCCATGCCCTCTACCGCTTGTCTGACCGCCTGCTTGCGCAGCAGCAGGAGCTTGAGGTGCACGCCATGCGCATTCGTCTGCTGCGGCGGCAGAGTGGGCCAGAGGGCGTACAACTGCCGGATCCTCTGCGCAGCTATTATCTGGATTGGCAGCAGTGGGCCAGCACCCACAGCGAGGATGTCGAGCGCCTGCTCAACGGCTACCGTCAGGGTCCCTTTGCCGTGGCTCGTAACGAGGTGGATGAAGCCTTGGTGGTATTCGACATGGCCGAACCGGTCAGTCCACGCCAGATAAAACAGCGCTATCGGGCGTTGGTCAGTCAGCATCATCCGGATCGTGGCGGCGATACAGGGCAGGTACAGGCGATAAATGCGGCTTTCTTAATACTGCAACGCTATTACGGAAGAGCTTGAAGTCGCCAATCGCTCTAAGGGATGGCCGCACATCGTAGCCAAATTTGGCTATAGTCGGAGACATGGGAATGCGACATAGCGTCGCACCCGAGCACCCGCTGCCGACGCAGAGTCAGGACCGCGGGGACGAATAATAATCTGGAGGTTAGACCATGATTCACCATGTTGTGGGGCTGTTTACCCACCCTGATCGCGAATGGAAAGAGATCAAGGGTGAAGAAGAAACCATCGGCCACATGTACCTTACCCATGTGCTGCTGCTCGCAGCTATTCCCGTTGTCTCGGCTTATATCGGCACCACCCAGGTGGGCTGGGCAATCGGCACCACCGAAGCCGTCAAGCTGACCCAGGCCAGCGCACTGCAACTTACCATACTGTCTTACCTCGCGATGCTCGTGGGTGTTGCAGTCATGGGCGCCTTTATTCACTGGATGGCGCGCACCTATGATTCCAGCCCGACGCTGAGCGACTGCGTGGTATTCGCTGCCTATACCGCTACGCCGCTGTTCCTGGCCGGTGTAGCTGCCCTGTATCCAAGCCTGTGGCTGGGTATGCTGGCGGGCACTGCAGCCATTTGCTACACGGTTTACCTGCTGTATCAGGGCATTCCGATCTTTATGGACATTCCGCCGGAAGAAGGTTTCATGTTCTCCAGCTCGATCCTGGCCGTTGGTCTGGTGGTGCTGGTAGCCATGATGGCGACTTCGGTGATCTTCTGGGGCATGGGTGTAGGGCCGGTCTACCTGCGCTGATCCCCCAATCGGTATGAAGCCCTCTGTGGGTCTACGGATCCGCAGGGGGTTTTGTTTTTTTGCGCGGCGGTTTGCGGTTAAAATGCCCGCTTTGCCTTCAAGCGGATCCGTTGTCCATGTCCAGCCTCAGTGTGAATCAGAACAAACTGCAGAAACGCCTGCGTCGCCTGACCGCCGAGGCGGTGACCGATTACAACATGATCGAGGAGGGCGACAAGGTGATGGTCTGCCTGTCCGGTGGCAAGGACAGCTACACCCTGCTGGACATGCTGCTGCACCTGCAGCGGGTCGCGCCGATTCGCTTCGAGCTGGTTGCGGTCAACCTAGATCAGAAACAGCCGGGCTTTCCCGAAGAAGTGCTGCCTGCCTACCTCAAGCAGATGGGCGTGCCTTACCATATCCTTGAGCGCGATACCTATTCGATCGTCATGGACAAGGTACCCGAGGGCAAGACCACCTGCTCGCTGTGCTCGCGCTTGCGCCGTGGCAACCTCTATACCTTCGCTGACGAGATCGGTGCCAACCGCATGGCGTTGGGGCACCACCGCGACGATATAGTCGAGACTTTCTTTCTCAATATGTTCCACGGCGGCAACCTCAAGGCCATGCCGCCCAAGCTGCGTTCCGATGACGGGCGCAACGTGGTGATCCGCCCGCTGGCCTATTGCAGTGAGAAGGATATTGCCGCCTACGCCCAATTGCAGGCCTTTCCCATCATCCCCTGCAACCTCTGCGGCTCGCAGGAGAATCTGCAGCGCAAGGTGGTGAAGCAGATGCTGCAGGATTGGGAGCGCGAGACTCCCGGGCGTATAGACGCCATATTCCGTTCGTTGCGACACGTGCATCCCTCGCAACTGGCTGATACTCACCTGTTCGACTTCGCCAATCTGCGTGTGGATGAGACGGCCGCGCCGCGCGTTCTCAGTCTGATGAATCTGTAAGCCGCGCAGCGGCAGGGAGCCTGGAATGGACGAGTACGCACGGCTGCAGGCTTTCTGCGTCAACCGCTTCGGTTCGCCCGCGGCGCTGGAGGCGCAATTGCCGAGCTGCCGCACTGCCGAGCAGTTGCGCTCGCTGAGTGACGATCGTTACCTGTCTATGCTGGCTCTGCGGGTATTTCGTGCGGGACTAAAGCATAGCCTGGTGGATGCCAAGTGGCCGGCCTTTGAGGAAGTGTTCTTCGGCTTTGATCCGGACAAGGTGGTGCTGATGGGCGCCGAGCATATCGAGAGGCTGATGCAGGATAGGCGGATTATTCGTCATCTCGGCAAGCTCAGAAGCGTGCCGCGCAATGCCCAGATGCTGCTGGACATGCGTGCCGAACAGGGCAGTGTCGGGAAGCTGATCGCTGATTGGCCGGTGACCGATATCACTGGCCTCTGGCGCCTGCTGGCCAAGCGCGGCAACCAGTTGGGAGGGCTATCCGCACCGCGTTTCTTGCGCATGGTCGGCAAGGATAGCTTTGTGCCGACCAATGACGTGGTGGCGGCGCTGAATGCCCGTGGTGTGGTGGATAAGGTGCCCACCAGCCAGCGCGATCTGGCCGCTACCCAAGCTTACTTCAATGAGTTGCACGCACAGAGCAATCGCCCGATGTGCCAGTTGTCGATGATGCTGGCCTATACAGTGAATCATTGACTTGGTCGGATTTTAGTAAAAAAGCTTGACGATCAGAGGCTTGCGTTGCATGGTTAAAGCATTGTCACAATATACTGGGTGGTTCATGCGTTCATACGTGCTTATTTCGCTGTTTGCAGCCGCGTTGTTGTCGGGCTGCTCGAGCACGCCGACGACCGCACCAATCGCCACGTCACCCTCGGCCGCAGCGCCTGCGCGGGCTGATGTGACGCTGAAATTGCCGACCCGGGATTTCAGTGGCAAGACCCTGCCTACGGTGCATACCGATGTGATCTTCCAGGCTATCAGTCTGGTTGGTACACCCTACCGCTACGGTGGCAGCACGCCGGACACCGGTTTTGATTGTAGCGGTCTGATCAATTACGTTTACCGCGAGGCGGCAGGTGTGGATCTGCCGCGCACTACCGCTGGCCTCAGCGCCATGTCGACGAAAAAGCCCTCGGCTAGCAACTTGCAGCCCGGCGATCTGGTGCTTTTTGCCACCAACAGCAGACGCAGGGTTGACCACGCCGGTATCTATGTCGGCGACGGCCGTTTCCTGCACGCGCCCAGCAGCGGTGGCAAGGTGCGGGTCGACAGTCTGCAGGCGAGCTATTGGCAGCGTGCCTTCACAGGCGCGCGCCGGGTGCTCGACTGACCCTCGTGACCCTCGCTATGTCTGGTTCCCGCTCCCTTCCTGTCAGAGGCCTTTAATTCAAGGCCTTTTTTGTATAAGCACGGTATCCCTGCCGCAGAATTCCACCTCGGCTTCCCACTGCTGCGCCAGCCATGCAAATGTGCTGGCGGCAAAGAAGCTGATATGCGTGGGATCATTCTTGTAGTGCCAGTTGCCGAAGGCGGCGGGGTCTTCCACGCGCTTGGTCATGATGCCGAGCCAGCCGCCCGGTTTAAGGCAGCCCCATAAGCGCTGCAGTTCGCGCTGGGGATCGGCCAGATGCTCCACCACTTCCGTGGCCGTAATAAAGTCCCATTGTTGCCCGAATACTTCGGGTCGGGGGAAGTAGTAGAGGTCGTATAGCGCCATGCTGTGGCCGGCTTCGCTGAGCATGGCCGCCAGTGCGGGTCCGGGGCCGCAGCCGAAGTCCAGGCCCTGGCTGGCTGGCGGCAGTTTGCTTAACAATGGGTCGGCCAGGCGTGAGAGAAACTGCCGATAGTCGGGATCGTCGGGAATATTCTGGTGCTGATCATAAACAGCCTTTTCCGCTGTCGCGTCCAGTTGCCAGTCCTTGGGTACGTGCACCAGCGCACAGGTTGGGCACTGATAATAGTGGCGTCGCCGGTCGCTGTGAAACCAGCGCGTGCTGTTCTTGCATAGTGGGCAGGTGGGTTCTAGATGGTGCGGGTTCATGGCAGGGGTAGTACCAGTAGCAGAAGGGTCAGGCCGTTATACAGGGCATGGGCGAGGATACACAGGGCCAGTTGCTCGTAGCGCCAGCGCAGCCAGCCGAGCAGCAGGCCGAGCAGGCCGATGACCAGAATACCGCCGGGGCTGTAGAAGCTGTGCATCAGGGCGAAAATCAGACTGGTTACCGGCAGTGCCAGCCAGACCCCGGGGCGGGTGTGCAGCAGGCCCCTGAACAGCCAGCCGCGAAATACCACTTCCTCGGCCAGCGGCACCCAGATGATAGCGATCAATAGCCCGGCCAGCAGTCGGGGCGTTGGCAGGTCCAGCAGAGGGGTGATGGCGCGTGGCTGGCTTTGCAGCTCGGTTACCAGTGCTTCGCCGGGCAGATGGATATCCAGCCAGTTGGCCAGCGGGTTGGCCAGCAGCACCATGCTGACCGCAAACAGCACGGCCAGCATGATCCCCAGTGGCGATAGTCCGGTACCAAACAGCCAGCGCATAGGTCGTGCAGGGGCCAGCAGGAGGGCGAGCAGCAGGCTGCCGAGCAGGGTCAGTCCGGCAAACAGGGCATCCAGCAGTAGAAACTGGCTGTCGATATGCCAGTGTTGAAAGGCCAGACGCATAATGGCTGCTGCAAGATAGTGTCCGAAGATTCCCAGCAGCGTGTAGGCCACTGCCAGGCGCAGCAATATCAGCGCATCATCCAGGGCGTTGTGGCTAGCGGTGGGTAGCGCCAGGTAGCGCTTCATGCTGCGGTAGACGGATTAAAGGGGTTTGAGCTGTTCATGCACCCGCCCGGAGGTGGCCAGTTCCAGGAATTCGTCGCCGAGTCGCTCACTTTCCGCCATGGCGGTGCGCCAATAGCGCTGGCGTGCCGCGTCATCGCCCTCGAAGCGCTTGAAGTCCTTGCGGTCGGGCAGTTTGCCAAAGGGCAGACTGGCCAGGTATTCGGCCGAAGGGGCTACCAGCAGCACATTCTTCAACTGTTCCGGATTACTGCGCCGCCAGGGCAGGGGCTTGTCGAACCAGCCGGGGATAACCCGGTCGACAAAGTGCGGGTAAAGCACCACGCCGGGTGCCTGGTAGGGCAGATCGAGGTGGTAGTCGAGCAAGCCGCCGTCACGGTAGACGCCCTGGCTGGCGCCGGGAATGTCGCGTACCGCCGACATGACCATGGGAATGGCGCCAGAGGCCATCAGTGCTGCGCGTAGATTGTCGGTACTGAGACTGACATGGCTACTGGCGAAGTCCTGCATATCCGCCAGCGGCGGACGCTGGCGCGGGTCGTGCAGGATCACCCGCTCGAAATAGCGCTTGAGAAAGCGTCGCCCAAGCAGGTTGGCGCCAACCACGCCACCCAGGCCCAAGCCCAGGCGCGAACGACTGTCATGCTGCAATAACCCGAGGCTACGCACGACCATCACATTCAGATGGTATTGCGGATTACTGAGAATACTGTGCAACTGGCCACCGATCAGATCATCCAGCATCTGTCCGCAACGCAGGCTGATGTCGGCCATGGTCACGCCCTTGGGAAAAGCCATTCCGGTATACAGCTCGCCGAGGTTGCGCAGGCCGACTACTGGATCCGGTAGACAAACACTGGCAAAGCGCCAACTGCCGATGGAGGCGCCAATCAGGCTGCGCGGCTGGGGTGCGCGGGCCAGCCAATCACCAAACAGGGCCAGATCCAGGCCCTGAATGCCGAGTGCCTTGGGACCACCGGCGGCGCCAGGAATCATGTGCACATCGCTGGGTTGCAGGCCCTGTTCATTGATGTGTTGCAGGGCCTGGTAGCCTGCTTTCCAGACCAGCGCGGGCTTGGCAATGTGAATGGCGGTCATGCGGTGTCCTTGCGGCGCCTGGGATGCTCGCCGGTGTAAGCCGGGCGGCCTGGCAGGCGCTTCCTATGCTGTCAGGCCATTATTGCAATCGCAGGGGAGGCTGTCATCCAGCCCGTTCAGATCAGGGCGGTATCTATATCCACCAGCAGCAGGTGACGACTGTCGTCGATAAACAGGCCGGAGGTAATGCAGTACTGATTGGTGGTGGCGTCACGGTAGCGGTTGGACAGAATCACGCGGCTGTCCTGCCCGGCTTCGGCCAGTATCTGATAGAAATACGGACGCCAGGACCAGTTGTGATCCAGGTAGCGCGGGTCGGCCTGCCACTGTTTGTCAGCGGACCATTCGTAGTTGGGCGAAATCTGCGTGCCGTGGGCATCGCAGAGAAAGCAGCGCAGCAGCCAGGGGTAAGCCGATGGGGAGGGCAGGTCGGTAGGTTTGCCGCCCTTGGCCAGCCAGTGCTGCAGTTCGACAAAGAGTGTGGACAGGGACTTGCGCAGCTCCATCAGCTTGGCGCGCTCGGCCAGCTTGCTCTGGGCATAGTCGTCACGCATTCTGGCGAATGACGCCTGCACGGCGTTGGCCGGTAAAAAACTCTCCGCCGGGCGTGCGAACAGATAACCCTGTACGTAGCGCGCTCCGCACTCCAGGGCGAAGTGCAGTTCCTGTTCGGTCTCTACCCCTTCGGCAATGATCCAACAGCCGCTTTTCTCGGCCATCAGCGCCAGTGCCTTGATAAAGTCGCCACTGCTGGCACTGCCATTGGCTGCTTGGCGAAACAGCTGTATGTCCAGCTTGAGGATATCCGGCTCCAACGCCAGTACCCGGTCGAGCATCGAGTAGCCTGCGCCAAAGTCATCAATGGCGATGCGAATGCCTGCCTCGCGATAGCGTCTTACAGCGTCTTTGAGTTCGTGAATGCTGCCTTGCAGTTCGGTGATTTCAAACACTACCTGCTCTGGTGGCAGGCCAATTTCTTCCAGCAGTTGTAGGCTGGGC
>JBKBSI010000055.1:0-18321 GCA_046291745.1 Pseudomonas sp.
TGCTGGATATCCCGCGCCTGGGTTGCATCAATAGTCATGCCTCGCTACTGCCGCGCTGGCGTGGAGCAGCACCTATCCAGCGGGCAATAGAAGCGGGCGACAGCGAAAGCGGCGTCACCGTCATGCGCATGGAAGCGGGCCTGGACACCGGCCCGATGCTGCTCAAGGTAAGCACGCCAATCAGTCCCAGCGAGACCGGCGGCAGCCTCCACGACCGGCTCGCCGAACTCGCACCGCCCGCGGTTATCCAGGCAATCGAAGGCCTGGCCGCAGGTACCCTGGAAGGCGAACCCCAGGATGACCAACTGGCGACTTATGCGCACAAGCTAAGCAAAACCGACGCGAGCATAGATTGGAGCAGACCGGCAAATCAGTTGGACTGCCTGATCCGCGCCTTCAATCCCTGGCCGCTGGCCCATGCGCGCTGGCAAGGACAGGTACTGAAAATCCATGCCGCCGAGCTGACCGACGCCAACGGCCAAGCTGGCGAGATTCTGCACTGCAGCAAGGACGGCTTGCTGGTGGCCTGCGGCAGCGGCGCCCTGCGCCTGACGCGTATGCAGCTGCCTGGCGGCAAGGTGCTGGCGTTCAGTGACATCTATAACGCCCGCCGCGATCAGTTTGCCCCTGGCCAGCAACTGGAGAACGGCCAGTGAGCCCACGCCTGGCGGCCGCCAATGCGCTGGCGACAGTACTGGCTGGCAAGGCCTCGCTGGGCACCAGCCTGCCAGCGCAGCTACAGCATGTTGCCGAGCGTGACCGCGGCCTGACCCAGGAGCTGGCCTTTGGCACAGCTCGCTGGTTCCAGCGCCTGGACGGCCTGGCCAACGCCCTGCTGGAGAAACCACTGAAGGCCGCAGACCGTGATCTGCATGCACTGCTACTGGTTGGACTGTACCAACTGCTCTATACCCGCATCCCCGCCCATGCTGCCATCGACGAGACTGTTGGCGCCGCCAGAACGCTGAAAAAGCCCTGGGCGCGCGGCATGCTGAACGCCGTACTGCGCCGCGCCCAGCGTGAAGGGCAGGCGTTGCTGGTTGGCCTGGAGCACGACCCGACTATCCGCCTGGCCCACCCGCGCTGGCTACAGAAGCAGCTCAAGGCTGACTGGCCAGAGCACTGGGAAGCCATTTGCACAGCCAATAACCTGCATCCACCCATGACGCTGAGAGTCAATCAGTTGCAGGGTTCGCGTGCCGAGTATCTGCACCAATTGCAGAACGCCGGGATAGAGGCCAGCGCCAGCCCGTTCAGTGCGTCGGGCGTTAGCCTGGAACAAGCCAGTGATGTACAGCTGCTGCCCGGCTTCGCCCAAGGGCAAGTCAGTGTGCAGGACGAGGCAGCCCAACTCGCAGCGCCACTACTGGAACTCAAGCCCGACCAGCGGGTGCTCGATGCCTGTTGCGCGCCGGGCGGCAAGACCTGCCATATTCTCGAACTGCAGCCAGCGCTGAATGAGCTTATAGCTCTGGATCTGGAGCCCCAGCGCCTGCAACGGGTTAGCGACAATCTGCAGCGCCTGGGCCTGTCTGCCACCCTCAAGGCCGCAGACGGCCGCGATTTGGCCGCCTGGTGGGACGGGCAGCCGTTCCAGCGCATCCTGCTGGATGCGCCCTGCTCGGCTACCGGGGTAATCCGTCGCCACCCGGATATCAAACTGACCCGGCAAGCCGAGGACATCGACGCCCTGGCGCAACTGCAAGGCGAGTTACTGGATCGCCTATGGCAGACGCTTGAGGTCGGCGGCATCCTGGTCTATGCCACCTGCTCGGTGCTACCGCGGGAAAACACCCAGGTAATCGCCGCCTTTTTGGCCCGTGAACCCGGCGCTCGAGAGCTGACGATAGTCGCCGACTACGGTGTGGCGCAGCCCCATGGTCGTCAGTTGCTGCCTCAGGAGGGCGGGCATGATGGCTTTTACCTGGCAAAATTGATGAAAATTAGCGCCAGCCCGGCAGCCGGGCGCTACACTCCCGGGAACGAGGGGAAGTCAGAAATATGAAAATCATTATTCTCGGCGCCGGTCAGGTAGGTGGCAGCCTGGCGGCCGAGCTGGCCAGCGAAGCCAATGACATTACCGTGGTCGACACCGACGGGCCGCGTTTGCGCGATCTGGGTGATCGCCTGGATATCCGCACCGTCGTCGGCAAAGGCTCCTTTCCGACCATTCTGCGCCAGGCCGGCGCCGATGACGCCGACATGCTGATCGCCGTGACCAGCAGCGATGAAACCAACATGATCGCCTGCCAGGTGGCCTACACGCTGTTTCGCACTCCGACCAAGATTGCCCGCATCCGCGAGTCGGCCTATCTGACCCGGGGTGGTCTGTTTCACAACGAAGCGGTACCCATCGACGTACTGATCAGCCCGGAACAGGCAGTGACCACCTACGTCAAACGCTTGATCGAAAACCCCGGCGCCCTGCAGGTCCTGGACTTTGCCGAGGGCAAGGTGCAACTGGTTGCAGTGCGCGCTTACTACGGTGGCCCGCTGGTCGGTCAGGAACTGCGCTTTCTACGCCAGCACATGCCCGGCGTCGACACCCGGGTCGCGGCCATCTTTCGCAAAAACCGCCCGATCATTCCCAAGGGCGACACCATTATTGAAGCCGACGATGAGGTGTTCTTCATTGCTGCGGCGCACGATATCCGCGCGGTTATGAGCGAACTACGACGCCTGGAAAAGAACTACAAACGGGTAATTATCGCCGGTGGCGGCAATATCGGTGAACGCTTGGCTGAAGCCATCGAGAGCCGCTACCAGGTGCGCATTATCGAGAAGAACAAGGCCCGTGCCGATTACCTGTCGCAGAACCTGGACAAGACCATAGTGCTGCACGGTAGCGCCTCGGATCAGGAACTGCTGGTCGAGGAAAATATCGAGGACGTGGATATCTTCTGCGCCCTGACCAACGACGACGAGGCCAATATCATGTCGTCGATGCTGGCCAAGCGCCTGGGCGCACGCAAGGTCATGGCGCTGATCAACAACCCGGCCTATGTCGACCTGGTGCAGGGCGGCGAGATCGATATTGCCATCTCCCCCTCACAGGCCACCATTGGTACGCTGCTGACCCATGTGCGCCGTGGCGACATCGTCAATGTCTACTCCCTGCGCCGGGGTGCTGCTGAAGCAATTGAAGCGGTGGCCCACGGTGACTCACGCTCATCCAAGGTGGTGGGGCGGCGCATCGGCGAGATCAATCTGCCGCCAGGTACTACCATCGGCGCCATTGTGCGCGATGACGAGGTGCTGATTGCCCACGATTCGACCATGATCGAATCCGAAGACCATGTGGTGCTTTTTGTTATCGACAAGAAGCATATTCGCGACGTTGAGCGCCTGTTCCAGGTTGGACTGACATTCTTCTAATGGGCCCATTCATGCTTACAGGCGTCAGGTAACCAGCCGCATGCAGTTTTTACAGATCCAGCGCATTCTCGGCATCCTGCTAATGCTGTTTTCCACCAGCATGCTGCCCGCCGTGGCTGTGGGCTACTTTTATGGTGAACAGGCACGGGAAGCCTTTATGGTCGGCTTCCTGATTACCCTGATTGCCGGTTTGGTGGTCTGGTTGCCCGCCCGCAAGCAGCGCAGTGAGCTGCGTACCCGCGATGGTTACCTGATCGTGGTGCTGTTCTGGCTGGTACTGGGGCTCTTCGGTGCTATACCCCTGTACCTGCTGGAGATGCCGGATCTGACCGTAGCTGACTCGGTATTCGAGTCCTTTTCCGGCCTGACCACCACCGGCGCAACGGTGATCACCGGCCTGGATACCCTACCCAGATCGCTGCTGTACTATCGCCAGCAACTGCAGTGGCTCGGCGGTATGGGTATCATCGTGCTGGCGGTAGCCATTCTGCCGATGCTCGGCGTCGGCGGCATGCAGCTGTACCGTGCAGAGATGCCCGGCCCGCTGAAGGAAAACAAACTGACGCCGCGCATCGCCGAGACCGCCAAGGTGCTCTGGTTCATCTATGCTGGCCTGACCCTGGCCTGTGCGCTGGCCTACTGGGCTGCGGGGATGAGCCTGTTCGATGCCATCGGTCATAGTTTCTCGACCGTGGCCATCGGCGGCTTTTCCACCCACGACGCCAGTATCGGCTATTACAACAGCTCGCTGATCGAGCTGATCTGCATCCTGTTCATGATCATCTCCGGGATCAATTTCGCGCTGCACTTCCTGGCCTGGCGCTTCCGCTCACTGAAGAATTACTGGCAGGATCCGGAATGCCGGGCCTATATCCTGATTCTGGGCGCGTTGTTCGTTGCCTGCTGTGTGATTCTGATCCATTTCCAGCACTACGACGTCCTGACCTCAGTGCGCTACGCGGCGTTCCAGACCGTGTCGATTGCGACCACCACCGGTTTTGGTGTCACCGACTTCTCGGCCTGGCCCACGGTTCTGCCATTCCTGCTGCTCTACGCGAGCTTTATTGGCGCCTGTGCCGGCTCGACCGGGGGCGGCATGAAGGTTATCCGGGTACTGCTGCTTTACAAGCAGGGCTCGCGGGAAACCAAGAAGCTGCTACACCCGCACGGCGTGTTTCCGGTCAAGCTTGGCTACAAGCCGGTGCCGGACCGTGTGGTGGAAGCGGTATGGGGATTCTGTGCGGTCTATGTCTTTGCTTTCGCCGTGCTGTTTCTGTTGCTGCTGGGTACGGGCCTGGACTTCGTCACCGCGTTTTCCGCGCTGACCGCCTGTATCAACAATCTCGGTCCCGGTCTAGGCGATGTATCCGCGCACTACGGCAACCTATCGTCCTCAGTAAAGTGGGTGCTGAGTTTCGCCATGTTGCTTGGACGTCTGGAAGTCTTCACCCTGCTGGTGCTCTTCACCCCGATGTTCTGGCGGCGCTAGGGAAGCGCTGGAGGAGGTTTTAATCCTCCTCAGGGTCCTCATCGAGAAACGCCAGTCCCGCACCCTCACCGGCAATGGTGCGCTGCACAATCATCGCCAGCACCGGAGCCGGAATCGGCATGTCCTGGACCTGACCCTTGACCTTGGTACCCGCCGTCAGACCAGCCAAATCGGGATTTTCGACAAATACGCCGCCATCGGACAAGTCGCGGGTAAAACCGAATACATCGCCAATATCCGGATGACTGATACGTATCCGGCAGCGCATCGGCGTGCGCGGGTGCTGTCGCTGATTGGCCATGCTATTCCTCGTTATTGATTTTATCGATTCGACTTCAATACCATTTTTTCTCACCCTCCGGGCGCTTTCTGAAGCGTTTCATGCTCCACATGTACTGACTTGGCCAGCGTCTTACGTAACTCTCGATGGTATTGCTCATGCTCGCAACGGCTTCATTCGGATCATCACTATAGAGCGTCGCCGGAGCCGCTTCCACCAACACCTTGAAGCCGCTGTTGTCGGGCAGCCTGACACAGTGCAGGTATACAGCCCGAGCATCGTTACCCTTGAGCAGATTGGGGACAAACTTGCTGGTCAGCGCCGCAACGCCAAAGAAGGGCACAAACACACCGCTTTTCAGCGCTGGCTCCGGATCGGCCGGAATGCCCACTGCGCCACCTTTGCGCACTTCCCGCATGACACTGATGATGCCTTCCCGGGTGGAGGGCGCTACTCGGTTGCCCAGTTGCACACGCTGACGTTGCAACAACTCATCAACCGCCTTGAGCTTTGGTGGACGATAGAAGATTACCGGTGAACACTGCGAGCAGAACCAATGATTGAGCACCTCCCAGTTACCCAGGTGGCTGGTAATGCCGACCAAACCCTTGCCCTCGGCCAGCGCCGCTTGCAGTACTTCGAGCCCCTCAACCTCCTTGATCAACGCCACGGTTTTTTGCGGAGGCCACATCCAGGCGCAAGCGCTCTCAGCGAAACTGCGCCCGGTATCCACCAGAGTCTGGCCCACCAAGCGTTCACGCTCGGTCTCGGACAGCTCTGCCATGCAATGGCGCAGATTGATTCTGACAACCTCGCGTGAGCGATTCGGCAGCTTCCAGATCAACCAACCCAGTGCCGCACCCATGCGCTGGGCCCAGGTAAAGGGCAAGCTGGAAAACAGCTTGAGAAAGCCGACAACGATGGCACCTTTGACTCTATCCACGCACTACTCCCGATCAATCAACACTGCACAGTGTAATACCCCGCGCGCAGGGCGGCGAGGGGTGGGGTGGTTCAGGCCGACAGCGGCGCATAGCGAAAACAGTCGGTGGTGTGGTCCATGACCATGCCCGTAGCCTGCATGAAGGCATAGCAGATGGTCGGGCCGACAAAGGTGAAGCCCGCCTTTTTCAGTGCTTTGCTCATGGCCTCCGCCTCCACCGTCTTGGTCGGCACCTGGCCGATATGCTCAAAGTGATTAACCAACGGCTTGCCACCGACAAACTGCCAAAGCCAGACACCCGGATCGGTCTGCTCGGCCAAGCGCAGCCAGGCCTGAGCATTCTGGCGTGCGCCCTTGACCTTGAGGCGGTTGCGGATAATGCCGCTATCCTCAAGCAGGTCGAGCAACTGCTCATCGGTCTGATTGGCCATGAAATGCGGGTCGAAGCCGCGATACACCTCGCGGTAGCGGTCACGCTTCTTCAGCACCGTGATCCACGACAGTCCAGCCTGAAAACCATCGAGCAGCAACTTCTCAAATAGCCGTTGGGCATCGTATTCGGGCACGCCCCACTCGGTATCGTGGTACTGCTGATAGACCGGGTCGGTCGAGCACCACTGGCAGCGCACCAGGGCAAGCGAATCGGAAACGGACATCAATCCCCCTGTGCAGCGCGGGCGCTGCTGTTGAACGATTCAGACAGCCTCAATGCGATCCGGCTCGATACGGATATGTCCAAGCTTCATCAGCCCGCCAATGGCCTTCTTGAAGTTACCCTTGCTGACACCAAACTCACGGGCAATCAGCTCCGCTGGACTCTTGTCGCTGATCATCAACACGCCACCTTGCTCCTGCAGGCGCAGCATGATCTGCTTTTGCAAGGTATCACCGGCGTCATTACCGACCGGTTGCAGGCTCAGGCTGATCTTGCCGTCCGGGCGGATTTCACGAATATAACCGACCTCCTGCATGCCGCTGCGCAGGAACTTGAAGGCCTCATTCTTGTGCACCAGGCCCCAGTGCTGGTGATTGATGATTGCCTTGAACCCGAGATCGGTAGTCCCGGCAATCAGCAGGTTGACCTGCTCGCCGACCTTGTAGCGCACCGGTAGCTTGTCCAGGTAGCGGTCTAGGTGCGCGGTCGCGGTAATCCGCCTGCTGTGCTTGTCCAGATACAGGTAGACCACACAATAATCGCCTTCATTCAGCGGGCGCTTTTCCTCGGAGTGCGGCAACAACACATCCTTGGGCAGGCCCCAGTCTAGGAACAGGCCGACCTGGTTGATCTCACTGACCTTGAGGCTGGCAAATTCACCTACCTGGGCTTTGGGCTGCTCGGTAGTGGCGATCAGCTTGTCTTCGCTGTCGAGGTAGATGAAGACATTCAGCCAGTCCTCGTCTTCGGTCGGAATATCCTTGGGGATATAGCGGTTGGGCAGAAGAATCTCGCCGTCCGGCCCACCGTCGAGGTATAGACCGAAGCCCGTATGCTTGACGATTTGCAGGGTGTTGAAGCGCCCGATAGCAGCCATGTTGATAGTCTCACGTTGAAGTCAGTGCATTGTAACAGCCCGACCGCTGAGGAAACGCGGAAGAAATCCCGCCCAGGCGAGCTATTTACCCTGGCAAATCCACGCCATTCCTGTATGTCCGGGGCCGTCTGATTGTATACTGCGGCCTTTATTTTAAAGCCTAACCGGACAAATCACGTGACTCAGACCAATCCAGCCACGCAAAGCTTCCAAGGCCTGATCCTTGCCCTGCAGAGTTACTGGGCAGAGAAGGGCTGTGTGATCCTCCAGCCCTACGATATGGAAATGGGCGCCGGCACCTTTCACACCGCCACCTTCCTGCGCGCCATCGGCCCGGAAACCTGGCACGCCGCCTATGTGCAGCCCAGCCGCCGCCCGGCTGACGGCCGTTACGGCGAGAACCCGAATCGCCTGCAGCACTACTACCAGTTCCAGGTGGTGCTCAAGCCGAATCCCGGCGACATGCAGGAGCTGTATCTGGATTCGCTGAACCATATCGGCGTGGATACCAAGGTGCACGACATCCGCTTTGTCGAGGACAACTGGGAGTCCCCCACCCTGGGGGCCTGGGGTTTGGGCTGGGAAGTCTGGTTGAACGGTATGGAAGTCACCCAGTTCACCTACTTCCAGCAGGTCGGCGGCGTCGAGTGCTATCCGGTTACTGGCGAGATCACCTACGGCCTCGAGCGCCTGGCGATGTACCTGCAGGGCGTAGACTCGGTTTACGACCTGGTGTATTCCGACGGCCCGTTCGGCAAGGTTACCTACGGCGACGTGTTCCATCAGAACGAGGTTGAGCAGTCGACCTACAACTTCGAGCACGCTAACGTCGAGAAACAGCTGGAGCTGTTCGACTTCTACGAAAGCGAAGCCAACCGCCTGATGGCTGCCGAGCTGCCGCTGCCAGCCTACGAAATGGTGATCAAGGCCTCCCACGCCTTCAACCTGCTGGATGCACGCCGGGCCATTTCTGTGACTGCGCGTCAGCAATACATACTGCGTGTGCGCACCCTGTCCCGCGCCATCGCCCAGAGTTATCTGCAGGCCCGCGCCAAGCTCGGTTTCCCGATGGCCACGCCCGAACTGCGTGATGAAGTACTGGCCAAACTCAAGGAGGCCGAATAATGCTGGCTCAGGATTTTCTGGTAGAACTGGGCACCGAAGAGCTGCCCCCCAAATCGCTGAAGACCCTGGCTGAAGCCTTCCTTGCCGGCGTTGAAAAGGGCCTCAAGGAGGCCGGGCTGGAATACCAGAGCGCGCGCCACTATGCAGCGCCCCGGCGTCTGGCGATTCTGGTCACGCAACTTGCGACCCAGCAGCCGGACCGCACCCAGCAAATGGACGGCCCGCCAGTGCAAGCCGCCTTCGACAGCGAAGGCAAACCGACCAAGGCCGCCGAAGGCTTTGCCAAAAAGTGCAGTGTGTCGGTTGCTGACCTGGATCAGAGCGGTCCCAAGCTGCGCTATGTACAAAGCATCCCCGGGCAACCGGCAGCGGACCTGCTACCCGCTATTATTGATAGCGCCCTGGCGGCGTTGCCGATTCCCAAGCGCATGCGCTGGGCAGCGAGCAAGACCGAATTTGTGCGCCCGACCCAGTGGCTGGTGATGCTCCAGGGTGACTCGATCATCCCTGCGGAAATTCTCTCCCAGCACGCCGCACGCACCTCACGCGGGCACCGCTTCCACCATCCGGAAGAGATCCGTATCAGCATTCCGGCAAGCTACGCCGATGACCTGCGCAAGGGCCACGTGATTGCCGATTTCGCCGAGCGTCGTGAGCTGATCCGCCAACGCGTGGAGCAACTGGCTGCCGAGCAGCAGGGCACCGCGATCATGCCCGATGATCTGCTGGATGAAGTGACCGCACTGGTCGAATGGCCGGTGCCGCTGGTGTGCAGCTTCGAGGAGCGTTTCCTTGATGTGCCCCAGGAGGCGCTGATCTCGACCATGCAGGACAACCAGAAGTACTTCTGCCTGCTCGACGCCAACGGCAAGCTGCTGCCACGTTTTATCACCGTGGCCAATATCGAGTCCAAGGACCCGGCGCAGATCATCTCCGGTAACGAGAAAGTCGTGCGCCCGCGTCTGACCGACGCCGAGTTCTTCTTCCTGCAGGACAAGAAAAGCCCGTTGGAAAGCCGCAACCAGCGCCTAGCCAATGTGGTATTTCAGGCCCAGCTGGGTACCGTGTTTGACAAGGCCCAGCGCATTTCCAGCCTGGCCGCCTTTATCGCCGGACAGATCGACGGCGCCCCGGACAAGGCCGCGCGTGCTGGTCTGCTAAGCAAGTGCGACCTGGCCACCGAGATGGTCGGCGAGTTTCCCGAGCTGCAGGGTATTGCTGGTTACTACTACGCCAAGCACGATGGCGAGGCCGAGGATGTTGCCCTGGCGCTGAACGAGCAATATATGCCACGCGGCGCTGGTGCCGAACTGCCGAGCACCCTGACCGGTGCAGCGGTGGCGCTGGCCGATAAGCTGGATACTCTGGTTGGCATCTTCGGTATCGGCATGCTGCCGACCGGCAGCAAGGACCCCTACGCGCTGCGTCGTGCCGCGCTTGGGGTTCTGCGCATTCTGATCGAGAAAGGTCTGGAGCTGGATCTGCAAGCGGCGATTCAAGTCGCCGTGCAGCAATACGGGGACAGTGTGAAGAGCGAGAACCTGGCCAATCAGGTACAAGACTTTATCTTCGACCGCCTGCGCGCCCGCTACGAAGACGAGGGCATCGATGTTGCGGTATACCAATCGGTCCGCGCCGTCAGCCCGGCCTCACCGCTGGACTTCGACCAGCGCGTACAGGCAGTGCAGCTGTTCCGCCGCCTGCCCGAGGCTGAAGCCCTGGCTGCAGCAAACAAACGCGTATCCAATATCCTGTCCAAGGCGGATAGCCCGGTAGCTGCAGAGATCACCCTGGCACTCTTGCAGGAACAGGCCGAACAGGATCTGGCCAGCGCCATTGTCGAGGCCGAGCATGCTGTGAGCCCGCTGGCTGCACAACGACAATACAGTGCTGCTCTTGAGCGACTGGCAAGCCTGCGCGAGCCGGTGGATGCATTCTTTGACCAGGTACTGGTGAATGCCGAGGAACCTGCGGTGCGAGCCAATCGCTACGCGCTGCTGGCACGCTTGCGTGGCCTGTTCCTTGGGGTCGCTGACATTTCGCTTTTGGGATAAAAGGGACTAGCTAGCTATTTGCGCAACCGGCCAGGGCCAACTGCCCGGTTTGATGCTTGCAGCTTGCGGCTTGCAGCTGGGGTTATATGAAACTGATCATTCTTGATCGCGATGGCGTTATCAATGAAGACTCGGATGCCTTCATCAAGAGCCTGGAAGAGTGGATTCCACTGCCCGGTTCGATCGACGCCATCGCCCGCTTGAGCAAGGCTGGTTGGACGGTTGCAGTGGCCACCAATCAGTCGGGGTTGGAACGGGGTTATTTCAGCGAAGCAACCCTGCAAGCCATGCATCAACGCCTGATGGACCTGGTGGCAGAGCAGGGCGGCAAGGTCGACCTGATTCGCTATTGCCCGCATGCGCCAGACGCCGACTGCGATTGTCGCAAGCCGCGTCCCGGACTGTTCAAGCAGATTGCCGAGCATTTCGGTCTATCCTTGCAGCAGGTACCAACGGTAGGTGACAGCCTGCGCGATCTGCAAGCCGGTGTAGCCGTTGGTTGCAGGCCGTTCCTGGTGCGCACCGGCAAGGGCGCGCAAACCCAACACAAGGAGTTGCCTGCGGGCACCCTGATTTTTGACAACCTGGCCGCTGTGGTCGACCATCTTCTGGAAAGCTGAACCATGTCACTGCTGATGCCCCTGCGTGTCACCCTGTTCTACCTGATCCTGGCCAGCACTGCCCTGATCTGGGGCGGGCTGATGCTGATCATTGCCCCCTTCCTGCCTTACAAATGGCGTTACACGCTGATTGTCGGCTGGTGGAGTCGGCTGGCCATCTGGCTGACCAGCAACCTGGTGGGCATCCGCTACGAAGTCATCGGCCGGGAGAATATTCCCGACCAGCCCGGCGTGATTCTGGCCAACCATCAGAGCACCTGGGAAACCTTCTTTCTGCAGCAGGTATTTCGCCCACAAACCCAGTTGATCAAGAAGGAGCTACTCTACGTGCCCTTCTTCGGCTGGGCCTTCGCCCTGGCCAAACCCATTGCCATTGACCGCAGCAACGGCCGCGATTCACTCAAGCAGCTCAGCCGCATTGGCGGGCAACGATTGGCCGAAGGAATCTGGATTCTGGTCTTCCCGGAAGGTACCCGCATGCTGCCCGGCACCACGGTAAAGTTCTCCCGTGGCGGCGCGGCATTGGCCTGCGCCAACAACGCCCCTGTGGTGCCTGTGGCACACAATGCTGGCGAGTTCTGGCCAAAGGTAGGCTGGGGCAAGCGCCCGGGCATCATCAAGGTGATGATTGGACCAGCCCTCTACCCCAAGGGCAGCGATCCCCGTGCTATTGTGGAGTTGAACAAGCAGACCGAAGCCTGGATCAACCAGGCACTTGTCAGCATGCGTGACCAATAACAAGACCAGGGAGAAAGACAACTGATGGACGTCAACGACTACCTGCGCCGTCTGGCAGAGCTCAAGGGCTCCGACCTGTTTCTCAGTGTTGGCGCCCAGGCAACCATCAAGCGCGAAGGCGCCTTTGTAAAACTGGATGAACATACCCTGCCCAAGGGCTCGGTCAAGGATATGGCCTACCAGTTGATGAGCCCTAAACAGGTCAGCGAGTTCGAGCGCGATCTGGAAATGAACCTGGCTGTGGGCCTGTCCGGGGTGGGGCGCTTCCGCGCCAACGTCTACGTACAGCGCGGCGAAGTAGCCATGGTGATTCGCTACATCAACGACACCATTCCCGACTTTCGCACTCTGGGGTTGCCAGCCGCACTGGGTAAACTGGTCATGCTCGACCGCGGCCTGATTCTGGTCACCGGCTCAACCGGCTCCGGCAAGTCCACCACCCTGGCGGCGATGCTGGATTACCGCAACACGAACCGCGCTGGTCATATCGTCTGTATTGAAGATCCGATCGAGTTCCTGCATCACCACAAGGAATCCATCATCGACCAGCGCGAGGTAGGGCTGGATACCCACAGTTTTGCCGACGCTTTGCATAACGTGCTGCGCGAGGCGCCCAACGTCATCATGATCGGCGAAATTCGCGACCGGGCGACCATGCAGCATGCGCTGCACTACAGCGAAACCGGTCATCTGGTGCTGGCAACCATGCACGCTACCAACACGGTGCAGGCCGTGGACCGCATGGCCAACATGTTCCCCGAGGAAGCCCGGCAACAGGTATTGGGGGATATCTCCATGAACCTGGCGGCGATCATCGGCCAGCGCCTGGCCACGGGTATCAACAAGCCGCGCCTGCCCGTGGTCGAGGTACTGGTACGCACACCTTATATCGTTAACCTGATCGCCCGTGGCGAGATCCAGGACATCCGCGATGCCATGACCCGGGCGACTGACGACAACACCCTGCAGACCTTCGATCAGCACCTGTTTCAGTTGCTGGTGGAAAAGGCCATTACCCTCAAGGAGGCCCTGCGCCTGGCGGATTCGCGCAACGACCTGATGCTGCGGGCAAAGATGGAAACCTCATCAGCTCCCACACCGGCCGCGCCAAGGCCAACAGCCTCAGCCGCAACCACCGCAGCGCCACGACCCGCAGCGCCGAGCGCACCCAGCTCCTTCGATTCAGACCTGACTGACGATTTCAAATAGTCAGGACGCTATCAGGGCGCAGCGCTGGTCCAGGCCAGATAACGCGTCTGCAGGGGTTCACGCAGGGCATCGCCGGACAATCCGGCAGCCTGCAGTTCCCGTACCTGCTGCAACAACCAGCCAATGAATTGCGACTGCGAGTAGGGGCAAGGCTCAATGGCTTGCAGTTTCGCCCCCAGCGCCTCCAGTTGTTCCAACATTCCGCTTTGATCCTGCATGTTTCTCTCCTGAAAAAAACCCCGGCAAGGGTGCCTTGCCGGGGTTAGCTTATTGCCGGAAAAGATAGCTAGTGGCCATCTTTTATACGTCGAGGTTGGACACCGCCAAAGCGTTGGTCTCAATAAACTCTCGGCGCGGTTCAACGTGATCGCCCATCAACGTATTGAAGATCTGATCCGCGGCGATAGCGTCCTCGATGTTCACTCTTAGCATGCGGCGGCTTTCGGGATCCATGGTGGTTTCCCAAAGCTGATCGGGGTTCATTTCACCCAGCCCTTTATAGCGCTGAATGGTGTGCCGACGCGCCGTCTCGTTCATCATCCACTCCAGACCTTCCTTGAAGTGGGTAATCGGCTTTTTCTTCTCGCCGCGCTGCATGTAGGCCCCTTCTTCCAGCAGACTCTGCAGCTTTTCGCCGAGCTCGGCCATGGTGCGGTAGTCGTTGCTGCCGAACAGATCACGGTTAAACGTACAGTAGCTTGAGAGGCCGTGGGAGATGGATTCGACCTCTGGCAGCCACAGGTGGCGCTCGGTGTCTTCACGCAGGCTCACAGCGTACTGTAGGCCGGATTTCTCGCCGGTCTTGACCATGGTTTCGAACTGTTTGATCCAGCCTTCCATGAAAGCCTTGTCGGCGAGATTTTCCAGCGTCAAGCGCGGCAGATAGATGAAGTGCTCCATCAGCTCCAGCGGATAGAGTCGTGCCAGACGCTTGAGGGTTTTCATTACCGAACGGAATTCCTGCACGATGCGCTCGAGGCCTTCGCCGGTAATACCCGGTGCATCCTCGTTAACAAACAGGTAGGAATCTTCGAGGGCCGATTGGGTCAGGTATTCTTCCAGCGCTTCGTCATCCTTCAGGTATTGCTCCTGCTTGCCCTTCTTGATCTTGTACAACGGCGGCTGGGCAATATAGATATAGCCGCGTTCGATCAGCAGCGGCATTTGCCGGAAGAAGAAGGTCAACAGCAGGGTACGAATGTGTGAGCCGTCGACGTCAGCATCGGTCATGATGATGATGTTGTGGTAACGCAGCTTGTCCACATTGAATTCGTCACGACCGATACCGCAACCCAGTGCGGTAATCAGGGTGCCGACTTCGGCAGAGGAGAGCATCTTGTCGAAGCGGGCCTTCTCCACGTTGAGGATCTTGCCCTTCAACGGCAGGATAGCCTGAGTCTTGCGGTTGCGGCCCTGTTTTGCCGAGCCACCCGCAGAGTCACCCTCCACTATGTATAGTTCGGAGAGTGCCGGATCTTTTTCCTGGCAATCCGCCAGTTTGCCGGGGAGACCGGCGATATCCAGCGCGCCCTTACGGCGGGTCATTTCCCGCGCCTTGCGTGCAGCTTCTCGCGCGCGTGCGGCATCGATCATCTTGCCGACCACGGCTTTGGCTTCGCCGGGCTTTTCCAGCAGGTAGTCGGAGAAGAATTTGTTCATCTCCTGTTCTACTGCGGTTTTCACCTCAGAGGAAACCAGCTTGTCCTTGGTCTGCGAGGAGAACTTGGGGTCCGGTACTTTGACAGAAATAATCGCGGTCAAACCTTCGCGGGCGTCGTCACCGGAAGTGCTTACCTTGAGTTTTTTCAGCAAGCCTTCCTGTTCAATATAGCTGTTCAGCGTGCGCGTCAGCGCACTGCGGAAACCGGCGAGGTGAGCACCACCGTCGCGCTGGGGAATATTGTTGGTGAAACACAGGATACTTTCGTTAAAGCTATCGTTCCACTGCATTGCCACTTCCACGGCAATGCCATCGTCGCGCTGCAGGTCGAAGTGAAAGACCGAGTTGATGGTCGATTTGTTCACATTCAAGTATTCGACAAAGGCGCGCAGACCGCCCTCATATTTGAACAGCTCCTTCTTGCCGGAGCGCTCATCCACCAGGTTGATGCCCACACCGGAGTTGAGGAAGGAGAGTTCGCGCAGACGCTTGGCCAGAATATCCCAGCTAAATCCGATATTGGTGAAGGTTTCTGCTGAAGGCTTGAAGTGAATCTGCGTACCAGTGGTATCGGTATCACCAACGATCTTCAATGGCTCCTGGGGAACACCATGCTTGTATATCTGCTCCCATACCTTGCCGGCCCGGCGAATGGTCAGGATCAGCTCTTCAGAGAGCGCATTCACCACTGAAATGCCTACACCGTGCAGACCACCGGAGACCTTGTAGCTGTTGTCATCAAACTTACCGCCGGCATGCAGGACGGTCATGATCACTTCCGCAGCTGAGACCCCCTCTTCGTGCATGTCCACCGGGATACCCCGGCCGTTGTCGCGCACGGTGATGGATTCGTCGGTATGAATGACAATGCTGATATCGCTGCAATGCCCAGCTAGGGCTTCATCGATGGAGTTATCCACCACCTCGAAGACCATGTGATGCAGACCTGTGCCGTCATCCGTGTCACCGATGTACATGCCGGGGCGTTTACGCACCGCATCCAGGCCCTTGAGGACCTTGATGCTTGATGAATCATAGGCTCTATTTTCGGTCATTTTATAATCACTCCAGACATCTATTCGGTCTGCACAATATGGCCATGTTCCACGTGGAACATGGCCAGGGGCGTTTCGGGTTGCCAGCAATGTGCTAGCTGCTCTGCTTCTACACCGGTAATAAACACTTGGCACTGCAGTGCTTCCAATAACTTGCAGAGCGCCAATCGGTGTTGTTCGTCTAGCTCGGAGGGCAGATCATCAACCAGGAATATACAATCCTGCTGCCGTCCTCGTTCCTTCAACAGATGGCCCTGGGCAATTTTCAATGCACAGACCACCAACTTCTGCTGACCGCGGGACAGTACTTCAGCCGCGTTCATACCCTTGATCCGCAAGCGCAGATCCGCACGCTGGGGGCCAGCCTGGGTATGCCCCAGCTGGCAATCACGCTCGAACTGCGAGGCCATTACTGCCCCCAGTGAGCGTTCCTTGTCCCAACCGCGGAAGTAGCTCAAGGTCAATTCATCGAGGTCAATCAGCTGCGATAACACTGACTCGAACATCGGCTTTAACTTGAGCAGGTAAGCCCTGCGGTACTCGTCGATCTTTTCGCTTGCATCAATCAGCTCCGCTTCCCACGGGGCCAGCAAAGAACGTTCAATTCTAGCACGTCGGAGCAATGAATTCCGTTGCTTGAGGCTTTTTTGCAAACGCTGCCACGTACTCAGGAACTGATGTTCCACGTGGAACACTCCCCAATCCAGATACTGACGACGCTGTTTGGGAGCACCCTCGAGCAACCTGAAACTATCCGGGTTGATCAACTGCAGGGGAAGGGTATCCGCCAACTGCGCAGTAGTGCGTACGGTCTGACCATCAATGCGGATCTGATAATCAGCTTGCTTGCTACGGGTTATGCCCATGCTGGTAGTAGTGCCGTTGTGCAGCTGTACCTCAGCGAACACGGTGCAGTCGCTGTGTTCATGCTGGATAACCGGCTGCAAACGGGTACTGCGGAAGGAACGAGCGAGGCCGAGAATATGGATGGCTTCTAGCAGGCTGGTCTTGCCGCTGCCGTTGTCGCCGTAGATAAGATTGATACGAGGGGAAGGGTGGAGGGTCACCGGGTGCAGGTTGCGCACCGCGGTGACCGACAAACGTTTGAGCGGCATCTAATTGATACTGGTCCTAGAGACGCATGGGCATGACAACATAGACGCTGTCATCGGAGTCTGCTTCTTGCACCAGCGCGCTGCTGTTGGCATCAGAGAGAATCATCTTGACCTGCTCGTTGCCCAGCACGTTCATCACGTCCAGCAAATAGCTAACGTTGAAGCCAATTTCCAGGGCGCTACCGCTGTACTCGACCGCAATATCTTCTTCAGCTTCTTCCTGCTCAGGGTTGTTGGCCTGGATCTTCAGCAGTGAATCACTGAGCATCAAGCGAATGCCACGATACTTCTCGTTGGAAAGAATCGCGGTGCGGCTGAAGGCGTTACGCAGAACCTGACGATCAGCCAGAACAATCTTGTCACCGCCGCGTGGTAGTACACGTTCGTAGTCAGGAAACTTGCCATCAACCAGCTTGGAAGTGAAAGTGAAATCACCGGTGGTGGCCCGAATGTGGTGAGTACCCAAGACGATGTTCACCAGATCATCAGCTTCACCGAGCAAGCGCACCAACTCAAGAATGCCCTTGCGTGGCACGATCAGTTGATAGCGCTCCTGGTAATCAATATTGGCGTCCTGCGTGCACATGGCCATGCGGTGACCGTCAGTCGCAACTGCGCGCAGCTGACCCTTGTTGATCTCCAGCAGCATGCCATTCAGGTAGTAACGTACGTCCTGCTGAGCCATGGCGAAACTGGTGCGCTCAATCAAGCGACGCAGTTTGTTCTGATTGATGGCAAAGCTGAGCGAACCCGGACCATCTTCTACATTGGGGAAATCAGAGGCGGGGAGAGTAGCCAGGGTAAAACGGCTGCGGCCAGCCTTGATAATCGCCTTGCCATCTTCGACCTTGAACGACAGCGTAGCGTCATCCGGAAGAGACTTGCAGATGTCCATCAGCTTGCGTGCCGGTACCGTTACTTCACCAGCCTCAGCTGGCTCCTCAAGGTTGATGCGTCCAACCAGTTCTACCTCAAGGTCTGTACCAGTCATCGACAGGGAGCTGCCATCTACAACCAGCAGAACATTGGATAGAACCGGTAATGTCTGACGACGCTCAACAACCCCAGCCACCAATTGCAGGGGTTTCAACAGGGCTTCTCGCTGAATGGTAAATTGCATTGTCTT
>JBKBSI010000056.1:0-18235 GCA_046291745.1 Pseudomonas sp.
TTCCAGAAGCTCGATCAGTTTCTTGACTTTACGGATATCCATTTTTGTTTGCACTCCAGAGCAGTTTAAGCTTGTTCGGTTTGTTCGGTTTGTTCGATATGGCGCACGGCCGCGTCCAGTGCGAGCTGGTAACCTTGGGCACCCAGTCCGCAGATGACCCCAAGGGCAACATCTGAAAAGTAGGAATGCTGCCGAAAAGGTTCGCGTTTATGCACATTGGATAAATGTACTTCGATGAATGGGATGCTCACCGCCAGCAATGCGTCACGTATTGCGACGCTGGTATGGGTAAAGGCGGCGGGATTGATAATGATGAAATCGATGGCCTCGTCGCGAGCAGCATGGATGCGCTCGATCAGCTCGTGCTCGGCATTGCTCTGCAAGCTGAGCAGGTGGTGACCGCTGGTCGCGGCTTGCTCGCGTAGCTGCTGAATGATCTGCTCCAGCGTGGTGGCGCCGTAGACCCCGGGTTCGCGGGTGCCGAGCAGGTTCAGGTTTGGTCCATTGAGGACCAGGATACTGGCCATGATTATTGTTCCACAGGCTTTGAAAAGGTTGACTCATTAGTCATGGTTGTAAGTCTGCCGGAATCCGGGGTGGCTGTCCAGAACCCGAGGGTTATCCTCAGATGTCAGCATGATTGCCGCATAAACGCCGAAAATTACCGATCCCTGGCCGTGTTTGTCTGTTCCAGAAAGAACCCGTGCGAGGTTTCGCCAATGATCCGCAGGTCGCGGATTTCCTGGCCTTCGCGATCGATGAAAAGAAACGCAGGCGGGCCGAAGAGTTGTTGCGAATTCAGCCATTCACGTTGCGCGGCAGTATTAGCGGTCAGATCGAACTTGATGCGCGCAAACTCGCTGAGAGCCTGCTGTACATCAGGCGTGGAAAGAATGGTGCGCTCCATGATCTTGCAGCTCACGCACCAGTCGGCATACAGCTCGATCAGTGCGGGTTGTTGTTGGGTCCGGGCCTGGTCAAGCTGCTGTTGCAGGGCCTTCGGATCGGTTACCGAAGTGAAAAAATCGGCAGAAGAAGTGCTTGGGGCGCCGCCGGTTAGGGGGGCAAGGGGGCGTAAGGGGTCAGCGCCACCGGCCAGGGCGCCAAATAGCGCAGCGGCGGCGTAAAAGGCAAAGAGCAGGGCCAGTACCTGGCCGAAACGCCCGATGGCGCCGCGAGGTCCGCGTTCAAACAGACCTAGCTGCACCGCAATACCAGCAGCTAGAGCGGACCATAGAGCAAGGCTTGCCGGGCCGGGTAGCAGACGCTCGAGCAGCCAGATGGCTACACCAAGCAGACCGAAACCGAACACCTGCTTGACCGAATTCAGCCAGGCACCGGAGCGCGGCAGCAAGGCGTTGCCGAATACCGCAACCAGTAGTAGCGGTAAGCCCATGCCCAATGCCAGAAGAAACAGGCGCAGGGCACCGCCGAGCGCGTCACCGGTAGTACTGATATACACCAGGGCGCCAGCCAAGGGTGCAGAAATGCAGGGTGATACGACCAGAGTGGAGAGTGCGCCCATCACCGCTGCGCCAGTGATAGAGCCGCCCCGTGTGCGACTACCCAGGCGCTCCAGAGGCTCGCGCAGGAAGGCCGGGAGACGCAGGTCAAACAGGCCGAACATGGCCAGCGCAAAGAGTACAAAAAAAGCCGCGAAGGTAATGAGTACGGCAGGAGACTGCAGTCGCGCCTGAATATTCAATGCTGCGCCAAACAGGCCAACCAGCGCGCCGAGCAGGGCAAAGGTGATGGCCATGGCCAGGACGTAGCTGCTGGCCAGTACCAGCGCCCGGGGCCGATCAATGTCCTTGCGACCTACCACCAGGCTGGACAGGATCGGCAGCATAGGTAGCACACAAGGGGTAAAGGTTAGCCCCAGCCCGGCGAGGAAGAACAGCGCCAGCGACCAGCCCAGCCCGGAACGCTCGCTGCCGGACAGGTTTGATGGGCTGGTGCCCGCTGCGCCAGGCGTGCCAGGCAGGTCCAGGCGCACGGTCTCGGGCGGGTAGCAAAGACCTGCGTCGGCGCAGCCCTGGAAATCGACCAGCAGTTGTTGCCCAGGTGGGATTTCGGCAGCCAGTTCCAGCACCACTTCCAGGCTGTCGTAGTACACCTCCACATCGCCAAAAAACTCGTCGTGGCGCTCTACGCCCTGCGGCAGTGTGACTTCGCTAACGGGAACGCCATTGTTCAGCTTGAAATCCAGGCGGTGGCGGTAAAGATAATACCCAGGGGCAATATCGAACTTGATCTGGATGCTTTGGCCTTCGGCGGACACCAGCCCTGGGCGGAAGGCTTCATGCACCGGTAGAAAGCTGGCCTGACCGCCGCTGCCACCCAGCATGCTGGTGGTGCCGGAGTCCGGTTGGCGCTCAAACAGGCTGGCGTGAGCCCAGCCCGGCAGCGTGAGACAGATCAGCAGAATCAGGCGTAACAACAAAAGCATTAGTCCAGTGTGGGAAAGTGACTGGTATCTTAATCCTTTAGTCAGTCCTTTGCCGAGTGGCATTGTGTCTCAGGGGGTTAGTGGCACTGGCAGGCCAAGGTGTCTATTCGGTGATATGCTGAAAGCTCAGCCCCTGCATTGGAGTTCCCTGATAATGAAATTTGGCAAATGGTCCTGGCGCCGTCCCAGTAGCGCTGGCTCGGCAGCGTCTTCCGCGGGTCATAGCCGTCTGGCGACTCCCCTGTTAATGAAAGGTCTGGCTGGTCTGCTGGCTATCTATCTGGTGATCTGTCTGCTGCTTGGCTGGTACTGGAGTCGTGAACCAGGGCTTGAAGCGGTGGAGCTCTCTTCAAGCATGCAGACCTTGCCGGTTACGGGCGAGCGTACGGCCACTACGGTCAGCTACATGATGACGGTGCTACTGGACAAGCCCGGCGGCTACTTGAGCAATGACGTTACACCGCCTGGTCTGTGGTTGGACAATATGCCGCACTGGGAGTTTGGCGTGCTGGTGCAGATCCGCGACATGACGCGGGCCATGCGTCGGGACATGGCCCGTTCACAGTCGCAGTCGGCTGAAGATCGTGACTTGGCCAGGGCCGAACCGCTGTTTCATTTCGACAACAAGAGCTGGGCCTTTCCTGCCAGTGAGAGCGAGTACCGTAGCGGGCAGCGCGCGCTGGATAGCTATATCGAGCGACTGCGCCGTGGTGATGCGGATTTCTATGCCCGTGCCGACAATCTCACCAGTTGGATGGGCGATGTGAATACCCGACTGGGTTCATTGTCGCAGCGCTTGTCCGCAAGCGTGGGTCAGGCTCCGGTGACTGATGGTAGTCGGCCGCGCGAACAGACGCCCTGGCTGGAAATAGATGATGTGTTTTACGAGGCCAGGGGCTCTGCCTGGGCTCTGGTGCACCTGCTGCGCGCGGTGGAGGTGGATTTTGCCGAGGTGATTGGTAGAAAAAATGCCCAGGCGAGTCTGCAGCAGATCATCCGCGAGCTGGAAGCTACCCAGGAACCGCTATGGAGCCCCATGGTGCTCAATGGCGGCGGCTTCGGTATTCTCGCCAACCATTCGCTGGTCATGGCCAACTATCTTTCGCGGGCCAATGCGGCTTTGATCGACCTGCGTCGTTTGCTGGAGCAGGGTTGAATTGTGAGTAGTTTTTCCGTCAGTGATTACCTTGCCGCTTCCGCAGCGGAGCGGGTCATACAGGTAGATGAGAAGGACCAGCCGCTGGGTGTGGTAACCCGCGCCCAGGCTCAGAACGAAGGGCTGATCACGCGCTGCACTTATATCTTCGTGTTCAACTCTGCCGGGCTGTTGTGCATGCACAAGCGCACCCTGCACAAGCGCCTTTACCCGGGCTACTGGGATGTGGCTGCCGGTGGTGTGGTTGGTGCTGGCGAGAGCTATCTCGAGGGCGCCCAGCGTGAGCTGGCGGAGGAATTGGGCATCAGCAATGTGCCACTTCAGGACCATGGGCGGTTTTTCTTCCAGTCGCCTGAAAGTCGGCTGTGGGGCGGGGTGTTCAGCTGCCTTTGGGATGGCGAGGTGCAGATGCAGCCGGAGGAGGTGCTGGCGCTGCGCTGGATTAATCTTGCGGCGGCATGGCAACAAGATCATGAAGACTATACGCCGGATTCGTTGCAGGCCCTGGAGCTATTGCCGTCCGGATACCGGGGAGGCTGAGTATGGCAAGGGGCAGTAAAGGCGGGTTGTCGGCATTGGGTGGCCTGGTCTATTCGACTGAGACCGGGCGGACCTGCCCCGAGTGTCGCCAGGCGGTAGCGCAGTGTAGCTGCGGCGCGCCCGTTCCCGTCGCTGGTGATGGAGTGGTCCGAGTTCGGCGTGAAACCAAGGGCCGCGGTGGCAAGACCGTGACCAGTATTTCTGGCCTTGTTCTGCCTGCCGATGAGCTAAAGGAACTGGCCAAACGCATGAAAGCCCGCTGCGGCTGCGGGGGCGCGCTGAAGGATGGAGTGGTGGAAATTCAGGGTGATCAGGTCGCGGTGCTCTGTGAATGGTTGAGCGAGCAAGGTTTCAAGGTAAAGCGTGCTGGCGGTTAGTTCGCCGAGGGCAGATCAGAAGCGCGGGCGTCACAGGCGACTGGCCGCAGCCAGCAATGCTGGTAGCGGCCCAGGTGCAGATAGCCCGGATGGCGGCTGAACAGCAATTCGTGCTCAATCAACTCTTCAATACTCGGCTGGCTCTGATATTCGGGCGGCATATAGTCGTAGAACACACGGACGCCACTGCGCGCAGTGCATTCCAGCCCAGCAGCACTTACCCAGGCTTGTACCTGCTGCGGATCCAGCGGTTGCTGCGGCGTCAGGCTGCGTTTACTGCCTGATAGCTGGTCCTTGGCCAGTTTGCGGAACTGGCCCTTGATCAGATTCTTGTAAACCAGCGCATCACGATTGTAGAACGCCAGCGAAATCGCCCCCTGCGGGCTGCACAGGCGTTGCAGGTCGCGAAGCGCTGCGGCGGGATCTTCCAGCCACTCCAGTACCGCATGACAAACCACCAGGTCGTATTGTTCGCCAAGCTCGGGTAGCGCTTGCAGGGGCGCATTCAGGTATTTCACCGGGTAGGCCGAGGGTGTAGCGTCAAGTCGCAATCGCGCGGCTTCGAGCATTTCTGCTGAGGGTTCGCACAGGGTCAGGCGGTGGCCCTTTTTCAGCAGCCATTCGCTGATGTGGCCCAGTCCCGCACCTACGTCCAGTACGCGTAGCGATTGATCAGGCTGGCTGATCTGCGCGGTCCACTCTTCAAGATCACGAGTAAGCACCGCCAGGCGAATGCTGCCTTTGGCGCTGGCGTAGATCTTGCGGGCGAAATGCGCGCCCATCTGGTCAAAATAACGGTCGGCCACAGGCGGTGCTTCTCTTGGTAGGGCGCAGTCTATGCATTTCAGGGCTAAGGAATATCGGTTATGGGCGCCAATGCAAAGTAGCTGCCTTTCCGCCCCGGGCGCGAGTATAACAAAGCGCAAGGCGCCTAGGCGGCGTGCGGATCGGCAAAAATAACTCGAACTCGTCAACCCAGACCCTGTCGGAGGCATGTAAGCGCAATTTTTCTTTTTCCAATCAGGAGTTTTTTATGCCGTCACGCCTTCCGTTACTCAAGGTTTCCGCTCTTTCAGTTCTGTTGGTGCCCGGCTATGCCCTGGCTCAGGAGCCGGTTTCTCAGATCGGTATCAAGGGCAGTTATAGCGAACAGACTTTTGACTCTGATATCGAAGCAATCGACGATTCCACTGGCCGCATGCCCAAGGTAGGCCTGTTCTATAACTTCGGTAACAAGCTCACCGCCGAAAGTGGTTTCATTTATCAGGCAGGGATTGAAGCCAGCTACGGGGAAAGGGATGACAATGAAGTCCGTGATGCCCGTGCTGAAATCGACCTGGGTCTGCGCGGGGCGTTGGACAACAATCTGTATGCCGATCTGATAGTGGGTGCAGGTTATGACTGGACTCGCTATGAGCCAGACGCCGGTGACGGTCTCGAAACCCGCATGACCAACAAGAGCCCCTTCGCCAAAGCCGCTGTGGCACTTGGACACCAAGGCCCGACAGTAGGTACTCGGCTGGAAGTGGGTACCCGTTACAGCATCGACGGCCGCACCAATTTCCGCGTGGAAGACGTGGGTAGTGAGACGCTGGACATGAAGAATCAGGCCAACCCCTATGCTGAGCTGAGCTTCCTGTGGAACCAGCGTGAAGGTGCAATGCCGGTTTCTGCTTCGGTTTACTACGAGCGCAAGAACTACGCGCTTGACGATTCCGAGCTGCTGTCGGATAACACCCGGCTGAAGAGTGAGGAAGTCGGTCTGCGCCTGGGTATGCTGTTCTGATATCTGGCCGCATCTGATAGTCGGCTCGCAGGGGTTGTTGCTCCTGCTAGCTTTTTTTTGCCCAAAACGCGGACATAAAAAAAGCCAGCTTGTGGCCGGCTTTCAAGGGGGCTGAACACTTATTTTTGGTAAGCGTTCACTGCCTTTACAATTTCCGCTCGGGCTTCGTCAGCGCTGCCCCAGCGATCAATCTTGACCCACTTGCCAGCTTCCAGATCCTTGTAGTTCTCAAAGAAATGCTGGATCTGCTGAATCAGCAGTGCGGGCAGGTCGGTATATTCCTGGATGTCGTGGTACAGCACGCTCAGCTTGTCGTGGGGTACAGCGATAAGCTTGGCATCGCCGCCGCCGTCGTCGGTCATGTGCAATACGCCAACCGGACGGCTGCGAATTACCGACCCAGGTGCGACCGGGTGAGGCGTAACCACCAGCACGTCCAGCGGGTCGCCATCATCGGCCAGGGTATTGGGTATATAGCCGTAGTTAGCCGGATAGAACATTGGCGTAGCCATGAAGCGGTCGACGAACAGGGCGCTACTGTCCTTGTCTATCTCGTACTTGATCGGCGCGTGGTTGGCCGGGATTTCAATGGCGACGTAAATGTCGTTGGGGATGTCTTTGCCTGCGGGGATCTGGTCGTAGCTCATGGGTTACCTGATTCGGGCATGATTGAAAAATGTGGCCGGGATTATAGGGCTTAACAGGTGGGATACCAAGCGCAAAGCAGGAAAAACCGCTAAAACCTTGGTCTTATAGGCAGTGCGCTCAGGTAATAGTTCAGTGCTTACTCAACCGGCAGTGCTTGTGCAGCTGCCGGTGGATGCAGTCTGCCCTGGCTTTAGAGTCGTGCAGCGAAATAGTGGAACTCGGCATCGTCGGAAAACCCCAGCGAACGGTAGAGGCTGTGGGCGGTGGTGTTGTTCTCGCCGGTCATCACGGTCATGCGCTGAATGCCCTGGGCCTTGGCCATGATCTTGGCCTGGTTGATCAGTTTGTCCGCAACCAGTTGGCGCCGCGCCTCTTCGATGACATAGATACCCTTGAGTACCCAGCTCGGCGCCAGGGTCAGGGCGGAAAAGCTTGGAATGAACTGGCAGAAGCCAAGTACCTTGCCACTGTTTTCGTCTTCGGCCAGCAGGATGATCGCCTGCTCGTTCTTCAGTCGGTCTTCTAGGAAACGTCGCGAGGCTTCGGGTTTGGGCAGTTGGCCGTAGAATTCCCGATATTTGATGAACAAGGGTGTAACTTCATCCAGTCGGCTGGTGTCGGCTTGCACGATGCGCATACTGCTTCCCCATAAATAGTCAGATAATGCCCGGATAGTAAAACCGGGTCAGCTAACACATCCTGCCCCAGTGGCCCGGAATCTTCAATCGGACGCGCATAAAAAACCCGCCCATTGGGCGGGTTGTTCAGGCTTGCCCGTGCTCAGATGCTGAAGGCGGGGAGCTTGCGTGTCACCGCCGTGTTGTTCAGTCGTACGTAGGAGGGCAGGCCGCTGCTGAAAGGCGGGTAGTCTTCACCTTGAATCAGGGGGGACAGGTAACGGCGGCAGGCCTCGGTGATGTGGAAGCCATCAGCGGTAATGAATTCAGGTGGCATGAATTTCTCGACGTTGGCAACGTCCTTGAGGGCGGCCTCGGTGATATCCCACTGGTAGGGGTTGTCCTGCAGGCGGCGGATGGCTGGCATAACTGCATTCTTGCCTTCCAGGGCCATGTGCACTGCGGCCTGGCCGAGTGCGTAGGCTTGCTCCACATCGACCTTGGAGGCGATATGGCGGGCGGAACGTTGCAGGTAGTCGGCCACGGCCCAGTGGTATTTGTAGCCGAGCTTGTCCTTGACCAGGTTGGCGATGGTCGGTGCCACGCCGCCCAACTGCGCATGACCGAAGGCGTCGGTCAGACCGGTCTCGGAAAGGAAGCGACCATCAGCGTTCTTGATCCCCTCGGAAACCCCGATCACGCAGTAGCCATGGGTTTCCACGCAGGTCTGGACCCGTGCCAGGAAGGCTTCCTGGTCGAACTTGACCTCGGGGAACAGCAGCAGGTGCGGCGGCTGGCCCTCAGCTTCGCTGGCCAGTCCACAGGCGGCGGTAATCCAGCCAGCGTGACGGCCCATGACTTCGAGAATAAACACCTTGGTCGAAGTGGCAGCCATGGAGGCGACGTCGAAACCGGCCTCGCGGATGGAGGTGGCAACATACTTGGCTACTGAGCCGAAGCCCGGGCAGCAATCAGTGATGGGTAGATCGTTGTCGACGGTCTTGGGTACGTGAATGGCCTGGATCGGATAACCCATGGTGTCAGCAAGCTGCGATACCTTTAGGCAGGTATCCGCCGAGTCGCCACCGCCGTTATAGAAGAAATAGCCGATGTCGTGGGCCTTGAAGACCTCGATCAGGCGCTCGTACTCCAGGCGGTTGGCTTCCAGGCTCTTCATCTTGTAGCGGCAGGAGCCAAAGGCGCCTGAGGGTGTATGGCGCAGGGCAGCAATGTTCTCGGCCGACTCCAGGCTGGTATCAATCAGGTCTTCGGTCAGGGCGCCGATAATGCCGTTGCGGCCGGCAAAGACTTTGCCGATTTGCTGCGGATGCTGGCGTGCGGTTTCGATAACCCCTGCGGCAGAGGCATTGATAACGGCAGTGACGCCGCCGGACTGGGCATAAAAGGCATTCTTGACTGACATGCAAACTCCCTGTTGGACGCTGAGGCCCTGGCGCGAAAAGGTAATAGCAGATGGCGCGGAATGATAGCGGAAAGCGCAGGGCTTTGCATGGCCGTCTGGCGGGCGGCCCGTGTTAAGATCAAGACAATCAACTAGGGCTGAACCAGGACTTGGCATGCATCTGCATATTCTCGGCATCTGCGGTACTTTTATGGGTTCGCTGGCCTTGCTGGCACGTGAACTGGGGCATCAGGTAAGCGGCTCGGACGCCAACGTCTATCCACCCATGAGCACCCAACTGGCTGCCCAGGGTATTGCCTTGCTCGAGGGCTACCACCCAGAACATCTGCAACCCGCGCCGGACCTGGTAGTTGTTGGTAATGCCCTGTCCCGCGGTAACCCGGCGGTGGAGTTCGTTCTGGACCAGGGCTTGCCCTACGTGTCCGGGCCAGAATGGCTGGCACGTCATGTGCTGCAGGACCGCTGGGTGCTGGCGGTTGCCGGTACCCATGGCAAAACCACCACAGCCAGTCTGTTGGCCTGGATCCTCGAGCACGCCGGTCTTGCGCCGGGCTTTCTGATTGGTGGGGTGCCGCAGAACTTTGGTTTGTCGGCCCGTCTGGGTGATACGCCGTTCTTTGTGGTAGAGGCCGACGAATATGACAGTGCCTTTTTCGACAAGCGTTCGAAGTTTGTTCATTACCGCCCGCGCACGGCCATCCTGAATAATCTGGAATACGATCATGCGGATATCTTTCCGGATCTGGCGGCGATCGAGCGGCAGTTCCACCATCTTGTGCGCACCGTACCTTCGACTGGGCTGATTATTTATCCGCATGCCGACCAGGCATTGCAGCGGGTCATCGCCGCCGGTTGCTGGACACCCTGCCAGACCACCGGGGGTGGCGGGCAGTGGCAGGCCAAGCTGCTGGAGGCGGATGGTTCGCGTTTTGAGGTTTTGCTTGATGGTCAGTTGCAAGGTGTTGCCCAGTGGTCACAGACTGGCGAACACAGCGTCGCCAATGCCTTGACTGCGTTGGCCGCCGCGCGCCATGTCGGCGTGCCGCCGGAGCAGGGCATCCAGGCGCTGGCCGAGTTCCGCAGCGCCAAGCGGCGTATGGAGTTGCTGGCCGAAATTGGCGGGGTTAGGGTCTACGATGATTTTGCCCATCACCCTACGGCTATCGCCACCACCCTGGCTGGTCTGCGCGCAAGTATCGGCGATGCGCCGCTGATTGCCGTGATCGAGCCGCGCTCCAACACCATGCGGCTGGGCGCCCACAGCGCCGCGTTGGCCGCCAGTGTTGCCTGCGCCAGTCAGGTTATCTGGTTCCAGCCTCCGGGGCTGGATTGGGATCTTGCGCAGGTGGTGGAGCAGAGCCCGGTACCGGCCAGCCTGGACAATGATATTGACGGCATCATCAGCAGCCTGCTGGCACTTGCGGCACCAGGTACTCGGGTGGTGATCATGAGTAACGGTGGTTTTGGTGGCATTCATCAACGCCTGATCAAGGCGCTGGAGGTGCAGCATGCGTCCTGAGCGCGTGACCCTGGCGGTTACTGGCGCTTCGGGTGCGCCCTATGCATTGCGGTTGCTGGAATGTCTGGTCAAGGCCGATGTTCAGGTTTACTTCATGATCTCCCAGGCCGCACAACTGGTCATGGCAACTGAGACCGAGTTGAAGTTGCCGCCCAAGCCGCAGGCGCTGGAAGTTTTTCTGACCGAACATTTTGCTGCGCGTACTGGACAGATTCGTGTGTTTGGCAAGCAGGACTGGATGGCCCCGGTTGCCTCCGGGTCGGGTGCGCCAAGTACCATGGTGGTGTGTCCCTGCTCGACCGGTTGCCTGTCGGCCATTGCCACGGGTGCGAGCAATAATCTGATCGAGCGCGCTGCAGATGTTGCCCTTAAAGAGCGACGCACCCTGATACTGGTACCCAGAGAGGCGCCTTATTCAACTATTCATCTGGAGAACATGCTGGCACTGAGTCGCATGGGCGCCGTGATATTGCCAGCCAGTCCGGGCTTCTATCAACAGCCCCAGAGCGTGGCTGACCTGGTTGATTTTGTCGTGGCGCGGATCCTCAACCAGTTGGGGATTGAACAGAACCTCCTCGCCCGCTGGGGCGAGTAATCCGAGAGCAGGATATTGACCATGTCACCACGACGTATTTGGCCTACCCTTGTTTGCCTGCTGATGCTGGTATCGAGCGTGTCGGCATCAGAGCAGGACGAGTCATTCTGGTATCTGCAGACCAGCCTTTTTACCGTGCACTATTCGCCGGAACCGGATCACAACAACCGTCAGAAACTGATTGGTGTGGAACGGCACCTGTCTGATGCTTCGCTGTGGGGGGCTGCGACTTTTCTGCATTCTTTTGGCGAGCGAGCCAATTATGCCTATTACGGCCGACGCTTTGATCTCTCCGATTCGCCCTACTACCTCAAGCTGACGGGTGGGCTGATGGAGGGGTACAAGGGTGAGTATCGGGACAAGATACCGCTCAACCGCTTTGGCGTTGCACCAGTGCTGGTGCCCTCAGTGGGGGTGAACTATCAACAGGTGTCAGCCGAAGTTGTGGTGCTCGGCGCGGCCGCATTGATGCTGACGGTGGGGTTGAAGCTGTAAGCGACGGGTCTGCGCAACACGCTGACCCGTCGGCAAGGGGAGGTTAGACGAAGTACAGGGTGAGGCCTTCGGAAATAAACGCGGGCTTCTCGCTGCCCTCGATCTCCAGGGTGGAGCGTGACTTGACCAGCCATTGCCCAGGATTTTTCTCGGTTACATCAATCACGCTTACATGTAGGCGCACACGCGAGCCGACTCTCACTGGCTGGATGAAGCGCAAGCTGTCCATGCCGTAATTGACCGCCATCTTCAGGCCCTGCGGACGAATCAGTAGTCCGGCAGACAGCACCGGCAATAGCGACAGGGACAGGAAACCGTGGGCAATAGTGCCGCCAAAGGGCGTCTGCTTGGCTTTTTCTTCGTCGATATGAATGAACTGGTGGTCACCAGTGCACTCGGCAAACTGGTTTACGCGTTCCTGATCGATGGTCATCCAGTCGGAATGACCCATGTCTTTGCCAATAAAGGATGTCAGTTCGGATGCGGGTACGGCTGCTGTCATGGCGTTCTCCATGGCTCTGTTATTGTTGGGCCCCTGGGGAGCCGCGTGACACGATCACTCACAATGAATGCTCGGGGAAATATAGACACAAGACCACGTCTTTTGCCATGTTTACAAGGGAGTTCCCTGGGGTCAATCGGCAAAGTCGTTTAATAGGTTTGCTGAATGCCCAGACCGCGATCACTGGTGGGTTAATCTGTTTCTTTTGAGGTAGCCATGACCGACAAGCTGGACCTTTTCCCTCTGCACAGTATCCTTCTGCCCGGATGCCTGATGGACCTGCAGATTTTCGAGGCGCGCTACCTGGATATGGTCAGCCGCTGCTTCAAGCAAAGCCGCAACTTTGCCGTGGTCAGTCTGGAATCAGGTTCGGAGAGCGCACCGGGGGATATGCGCTTCAACGCGCTGGGCTGTGAGGCGCAGATCATTGACTGGCAGCAGCGCGACAACGGCCTGCTGGGCATCCGCGTGCAGGGGCGCCGTCGCCTGCGTGTCACCAGTGCCGAGGTGGCGGCGGACGGGCTGGTATCCGGGTTGGTGGACTGGCAGCCGGAGCAGTCGGACCAGCCACTGGAGGCAGAGCATGACGATCTGCTGACGCTGCACCAGGCGTTGATGCAGCATCCCATGAGTGCTGGACTGGGGTTGCCGGAGATTGCCGATAGCCAGCAACGGCTGGGCTATCAACTGGCCTTCCTGTTGCCCTTTTCGCTACAACAAAAGGCCCGCTTGCTGGCCATAGACCAGCCGGAACAGCGCCTGGCGCAAATAACCGACTGGCTACAGGAAATGCAGGCCTGACAGGGCCAGAGCCGCCGCAATCAGCGGCGCGACCAGCAGCAATGCGGTCGTTCGGGTGCCCAGGGGAGTCAGGGGTACTGCGCGTTCGACCAGCCATAGACTCAGCAGGCAGGCCGCAGCCGCCTGCAGCATGGCTGCAACCAGGGCAATCAGCGAGGGTGCAGCCTGATTCAGGCTTGCGGTAATAAGCAGTGCAGTGGTCGGCAGTAACGCCAGGGCGCAGAGATTGCGCATCCAGAAAGACAGCGGGCGGTTGCACAGCAATAGTAACGAGCCGCCCAGGGTCAAGCTTAACGCCAGCGGTAGATAGGCGTAGGGTAGCGCCTGTACCGTGCTGAGTAGCAGGCAGAAGAGCAGGCTCAGCAGCGGAATCATGCGGTGCCTGCTGGTTGAGCCAAACAGCAGGCCGATTGCCAGCAGGGCGCCCAGCAACAGCGCGAAGCTGATGTCGGCGAGCGGAGATAGCAGTGCTGGAATGCTATGTTCGGCCTCCTGACTCCACTCCAGCAGGCTCTGCTCCAGAACTTGCATCCACTCCTTGGCAAAGGCCAGTACGGCGAGACCGATCAGGCACAGACCGGCAGCGGCGAGGGCGCTCCAGCGTTGTTGCTTGCTTAGCGCCAGCAGGGCTAGTATCAGCAATGCGGAGGCGGCTGCCAGCAGACCCAGCGTCTGATGCCAGAAAAACTCCGGCACTTCCCAGCCAGCGGCATGGCCAGCCAGATAGCCAGGGATGATGTAAACCGGTGCCCAGAGCAGTGCCGATAGCAGGTTGACGGTCACAAAGCGCCAGACCGGCATGTCGAACATGCCGGCAATCATCGGAATGATCGGACGAATGGGGCCGATAAAGCGGCCCAACAGAATGCTCAGTACGCCGTAGCGGCGGAAGAACGTCTCCCCCCTGTTTATCCACTGCGGGTGCTTGCGAAAAACGCCCAGCCTGCGTATGTCCTGATGGAAGTAACGGCCCAGAGCAAAGCTGAGCATGTCGCCAATCACTGCCCCGCAGTAGGCCCAAAGCAAGACTGTGGTCAGGGGCATGCCTGTGCCGCCGGCCATGGCTGTGGTGGCTAGTAGCAGCACTACGCCGGGTACCAGCAATCCGGCAATAGCCAGGGATTCGAGCAGGGTAATGATCAGAATACTCAGCCCCAGCCACTGCTGATGGTCGCTGAGCCAGCCGAGCAGATTGCCGGTCAGGAGCGTCTCCATGGTCTCATTTCCGGTAAGGTTCCGTTCGTCTGCAGACCCTTGTGTTGGGCGCGAGCAGCATAAGTTGTGACGGGGCTGCAGAGGATGATTGCTTCATATTCCCGATCATAGCAGGTCTGCCCTGTCCAGTACCGGGAGGGACAGTTATAATGCGTCTTTTGGGTAAGGGGGTGGCACTGGTGACGGGCATGGGCGCGGAACAGATAGCGGAGTATATGCAGGGACTGGGGCAGCGCGCCCGGCAGGCCTCGCGAGTCATTGCCAAGGCAACCTCGGCGGTCAAGAATCACGCGTTGCTGGCTACTGCAGAGGCTATCGAGGCGGCAGCCCCGGAGCTGATCGCGGCCAACCAACTGGATCTGCAAGGCGGGCGTGAGCGCGGCCTGGATGCGGCCATGCTGGATCGGCTGGAGCTGACTCCGGCACGACTGCGGGCGATGGTTGAAGGCCTGCGCCAGGTCGCTGGCCTGGATGATCCGGTCGGCGCCATCCGCGATATGAAGTTTCTCCCCTCCGGTATTCAGGTCGGACGGATGCGCGTGCCCCTGGGTGTTATCGGCATTATCTACGAGTCGCGCCCGAATGTGACGGTCGAGGCCGCGAGCCTGTGTTTGAAGTCGGGTAATGCCTGCATTCTGCGCGGTGGTTCGGAATCCATTCACTCCAATCAGGCGATTGCTGCCTGCCTGCGCCAAGGGCTGAGTGCCGCTGGGCTGCCTGCCGAGATTGTGCAAGTGGTGGAAACCACCGATAGGGCGGCGGTTGGCGAGCTGATCAGCATGCCTGAGTATGTGGACGTGATTGTTCCGCGTGGAGGCAAGGGCCTGATTGAGCGTATCAGCCGTGACGCCCGGGTGCCGGTGATCAAGCATCTGGACGGTATCTGTCATGTGTATGTCGATGATCGTGCCGACCTGGACAAGGCCGAGGCCATTGCCCTGAATGCCAAGACCCACCGTTACGGGGTCTGCAATGCCATGGAAACGCTGCTGGTACACCGTACCGTGGCCGCCGAATTTCTACCGCGCGTGGCTGCGCTGTACGCGGCCAAACAGGTGGAATTGCGCGGTTGCCCGCAGACCTGCGCCTTGTTGCCTGATGCCGTTCCGGCCAGCGAAGAGGACTGGCGCACCGAATACCTGGCGCCGATACTTTCGATTCGCGTTGTCGATGACATGGATGCCGCGATTGAGCACATCAATACCTACAGCTCCCAGCATACCGATGCCATGGTCTCCGAAGATTTCAGTCGGGCCCGGCGCTTCCTTGCCGAGGTTGACTCCAGTTCGGTGATGATCAATGCCTCCACGCGTTTTGCTGACGGCTTCGAATATGGCTTGGGAGCGGAAATCGGTATTTCTACCGACAAGATCCATGCCCGCGGACCGGTTGGTCTGGAAGGTTTGACCAGTGAGAAGTACGTGGTGTTCGGCGACGGACATATACGCCAGTGACATTTCCATGAATCGCCGCATTGGCCTGTTGGGCGGTACATTTGACCCGATTCACTACGGTCATTTGCGCGGCGCCTTGGAGGTTCTCGACTGCCTGGGACTGGATGAGTTGCGGCTGATTCCCAGCGCTAGACCTCCGCACCGTGACCAGCCGGGAGCCTCGGCGCAGCAGCGGCTGGAGATGGTGCGGCTGGCTGCTGATCAGCGCAGCGGGCTGCTGGTTGATGATCGCGAGTTGTTGCGGCAGAAGGCCTCCTACACCGTGGATACCCTGGAGTCCCTGCGTGCCGAGCTGGGCGATGAAGTCGGTCTGTATCTGATTCTCGGCTGGGATGCATTCTGCGGCTTGCCCGACTGGTACCGCTGGTCAACGCTGCTGGAGCTCGCCAGTCTGGTGGTATTGCAGCGGCCTGAGCAGGAGCCTGATGTGCCGGAGGTGCTCAAGGACCTGCTGGCCGCCCGCGCAGTGCATGATCCGGCCCAGGCCCAGGAATGTCGCGGGCAGATACTCTGCCTGGCGCAAACACCCCTGGCCATTTCTGCTACCCATATTCGCAGTCTCGTGGCGAGCGGACGTTCACCGCGTTTTCTGTTGCCCGATGCTGTACTTGACTATATTGAAACCAATGGGCTGTACCGGCCCTGATACCTAAGGATTTGAACCCGACTATGCAGATTGATGAATTGATCAAATTGGTAGAAGACGCGCTTGATGAGATGAAGGCCAAGGATGTGGTGCGTATTGATGTGCAGGAGCTGACCAGCGTCACCGACTTCATGATCATCGCCAGCGGCACCTCGACACGGCACGTCAGCTCGCTCAGCGACAACGTGGTGGAAAAGGCCAAGGCTGCCGGTTGTCGTCCCCTTGGCGTGGAAGGCAAGGATTCCGGAGAATGGGTGCTGGTCGATCTGGGAGATATCGTGGTGCACGTGATGCAGCCGGCTACTCGCCAGTTCTATGATCTGGAGCGCCTGTGGCAAAGCGCCGAGTCGCGCCGGGCGCAGCAGCAAATCCCCAACGAGTAAGCGCTGGTGCGGATGCGTCTGATCAGTGTTGCCTCGCGCATGCCGGGCTGGGTGGAGCAGGGCTACCATGAGTATGCCAAGCGCCTGCCTGCCGATCTGCCCCTGGACCTGGTAGAAATCCCCCTGGGCACGCGGGGCAAGAACGCCGATGTGGCGCGTTTGATGCGCCGCGAGGGCGAACAGATGCTTGCAGCGACCCAACCAGGGGAACGAATTGTCACCCTTGAGGTCAATGGTCGGAACTGGTCTACCGAAGAACTGGCCGAACAGCTTGAGAGTTGGCGACTTGAGGCGCGTACGGTCAATCTGATGGTGGGTGGGCCCGAGGGGTTGGCCGCGGAGGTGGCTGCTCGCAGTGATCAGCGTTGGTCGCTATCGGCACTGACCCTGCCGCATCCACTGGTAAGGATACTGCTGGCGGAACAACTGTACCGAGCCTGGACTATTATCAATCGCCACCCTTACCACAAGTGATACATGGCCAGACCTATTCACCTGAAGGATCACAATAACGACGCACAGGTAGTGCAGCGGCGCGTTCTGCTGGCGGCGATATTCATGCTGCTGCTTATCGCTGTGCTGGTGGTGCGTATGTATCACCTGCAGGTGACCCAGTACGAATACCACTCCACCCTCTCGGAAAACAATCGCGTGCACGTGCAGCCGGTGCCTCCGGCTCGTGGTCGCATATACGACCGCAATGGCGTGGTGCTGGCTGAGAACCGCCCCAGTTTCAGTCTCAGCATAACCCGTGAAAGGGTGCCGGACCTGCAGCATCATTTGCGTCTGTTGGGCGATCTGCTGGAGTTGTCGGTGGAGGATCTGGAGCGCGCCGAGCGCCGCCTTACCCAGGCCCGGCGGCCGTTCGAGCCGACCCCTGTAATGTTTGGCCTGAACGATGAACAGATAGCCCGCATCGCCATCAACCAGTTTCGTCTCCCCGGGGTCGAAGTGCAGGCGAGTTTTGTCCGGCATTATCCGCTGGCCGAGCACTTTGCCCACGCTGTGGGTTACGTCGGGCGTATCAATGAACAGGAGATGGCGCGCATCGATCAGGTGGCCTATGCCGGTACGCACTACATCGGCAAGACCGGCATCGAGCGCTTCTATGAGGAATTGCTGCACGGTACCGTAGGTTACGAAGAGGTAGAGACCAATGCCCGTGGCCGGGTGCTGCGCGTACTCAAACGCACTGATCCATTGCCGGGCAAGGACCTGACCCTGCACCTTGACAGCCGCCTGCAGGCGGTGGCCGAGCATGCCCTGGGTAACCGGCGCGGCGCGGTGGTCGCCATTGAGCCAGAGACTGGCGGCGTGCTGGCCTTTGTCAGCCAGCCGGGCTTCGACCCCAATCTGTTTGTAACCGGCATCAGTCATGCCGATTACGGCGCCCTGCGCGACTCGTTGGACCAGCCGCTGTTCAATCGTGTTCTGCGCGGGCTCTACCCACCTGGCTCGACCATCAAGCAGATAGTCGCCCTGGCGGGTCTGGACTCGGGGGTCACGACGCGCAACGCCCGTGTCTATGATCCAGGCTTTTATCAGTTACCCAACCACAGCCACCGCTACCGTAACTGGAATCGCCAGGGTGATGGCTGGGTCGATATGCGTTATTCCATCGCCCGTTCC
>JBKBSI010000057.1:0-18015 GCA_046291745.1 Pseudomonas sp.
CGAAGCGTGACAGGTTGGAGGAAGCCTCTGCTGGCGCGATGACGTAATAGGCCGGGATCGCCAGCTCGGCGTTCGGCAGGCTGATTTCCTTGACCTCGGCGCCCAGTGCCTGGAACTGCTTGACCGCCGCCTGGATGGCATCGGCGGTAGCGGCATCCAGCCCGCTGGCGAAATATTCCTTCGGTAGGCCAATGCGCAAACCCTTGAGCGAGTCGTTCAGGCTGGCGCTGTAGTCGGCAACCGGCTGGTCGACGCTGGTGGAATCCTTGCTGTCGAAACCGGCCATTACCTGCATCATCAGCGCGCAATCTTCGGCAGTGCGCGCCATCGGGCCGCCCTGGTCGAGGCTGGAGGCATAGGCAATCATGCCCCAGCGCGAGACTCGGCCGTAGGTTGGTTTGAGGCCGGTCAGTGCGGTAAAGCCGGCTGGCTGGCGGATCGAACCGCCGGTATCGGTGCCGGTAGCGGCGGCGCACAGGCGTGCAGCAACAGCCGCGGCGGAACCGCCCGATGAGCCGCCGGGTACGTGCTCGGTATTCCACGGGTTACGCGTGGGACCGTAGAAACTCGACTCGGTGGAGGAGCCCATGGCGAACTCATCCATATTGGTCTTGCCCAGTGTCACCGCTCCGGCTTCGATAAAACGGCTGGTCACGGTGGATTCATAGGGGGCGATAAAGTTGTCGAGCATTTTCGAGCCGCAACTGGTACGCAGGTCCTGGGTACAGAACAGGTCCTTGTGTGCCAACGGAATGCCGGTCAATGCTGTAGCGCTGCCATTCGCCAGGCGCTGGTCGGCCTGTTTTGCCTGACTCAGGGCCAGTTCCGGGGCTACGGTAATAAAGCTGTTGAGCGCGCCATCGAACTGCTCGATGCGTTTGAGGTAGTGCTCGGTCAGCTCAACGCTGGAGATCGCTTTGCTATGCAGGGCCTGTGATAGTTCGGCCAGGGTTTTCTCATGCATGGGGAATTCTTCTCGTGTCTTGGCGAGTGCTGCGCTTGACTACAGCGCTATTCAATAACTTTTACTCTGTAACGATTACTCAATAACGACTATTCAATAACCCTGGGCACCAGATACAGGCCGTCTTCGGTCGCCGGTGCGATGCTCTGGTAGGCGTCGCGCTGATTGGTCTCTGTCACCTCGTCACTGCGCAGGCGCTGGGTGGTTTCCAGCGGGTGGGCCAGGGGCGCGATTCCCTGGGTGTCCACGGCCTGCATTTTGTCGATCAGATCCAGAATGCCGGACAACTTTGCCGTGGTGGCAGGAATATCCTCTTCATTCAGAGCGATTCTGGCCAGGTGGGCGATCTTTTCCACCTCTGTGCGGTCTAAAGCCATTGTGCTGTTCTCCGTGAAGCAGGGCTGGTGCGGCTGAATTTACCCGATGTATTACACATAAGGTGACTTTGTCGTGAAAAACCAGACAAAGGCGCGAATTTACCACAGACGCGCCTTGCCCAAAAACCCCGCCGTTGTTAGAGTTGCGACACTTCCGGAAGTACCGATCAGTTACCTGCGCACTCACGTTGTCCAGCCGGTCATATTTTTTCAATGAGTCAAGGCCTTGAGGCCGAACAGGTAGTTTATCAGTGTTTCTCCTACGATTAACCCACGCGTCCTTAGGGTGTATTTAACGCATGTTCAAAAAAATTCGTGGCATGTTCTCCAGTGATTTGTCCATCGACCTGGGCACGGCCAACACACTTATCTATGTTCGTGATCGCGGCATAGTCCTGAATGAGCCCTCGGTTGTGGCCATTCGCACCCATGGTAACCAGAAAAGTGTCGTCGCCGTCGGTACCGACGCCAAGCGCATGCTGGGCCGTACTCCAGGCAATATTCAGGCGATTCGTCCGATGAAGGATGGCGTGATCGCCGACTTCAGCGTCTGTGAAAAGATGCTGCAGTACTTTATCAACAAGGTGCATGAAAACAGCTTTATCCAGCCTAGCCCGCGGGTTCTGATCTGTGTGCCGTGCAAGTCTACCCAGGTAGAGCGCCGCGCCATTCGTGAATCAGCCCTGGGTGCTGGTGCCCGTGAAGTCTTCCTGATCGAGGAGCCCATGGCTGCTGCGATTGGTGCCGGTCTGCCGGTAGAAGAAGCGCGCGGCTCCATGGTTGTCGATATTGGTGGTGGTACTACCGAAATCGCGCTGATCTCGCTTAATGGTGTGGTCTATGCCGAGTCGGTACGCGTGGGCGGTGATCGCTTCGACGAAGCCATTGTGACCTATGTGCGTCGCAACTACGGCAGTCTGATCGGTGAATCCACTGCCGAGCGCATCAAGCAGGAAATCGGTGTGGCTTTCCCCGGCGGTGAAGTGCTGGAAGTTGACGTCCGGGGCCGCAACCTGGCCGAGGGTGTGCCGCGTGCCTTTACCCTGAACTCCAACGAAGTGCTGGAAGCGCTGCAGGAGTCCCTGGCGACTATCGTGCAGGCGGTGAAGAGCGCTTTGGAGCAGTCGCCACCGGAGCTGGCGTCGGATATTGCCGAGCGCGGCCTGATTCTGACCGGCGGTGGAGCGCTGTTGCGCGATCTGGACAAGTTGCTCACTCAGGAAACCGGTCTGCCGGTGATCGTGGCCGAGGAGCCGCTGACCTGTGTGGCCCGTGGCGGTGGCAAGGCGCTGGAAATGATGGATCAGCACACCATGGATCTGCTTTCCACCGAGTGACTGTAAGTGCGCTCTGGATTGGCGGCCCCCTGGTGGACCACCGCTGATTCAGGTCTGCTGACAGCTTGAGGCTTGTAGCTGCAAGGAGCTCGCCATCAAACCGCTTTTTATCAAAGGCCCGTCTCTGGGTGTGCGTGTATTGGTTCTATCAGTGCTGTCGATTGCATTGATGGTCGTTGATGCGCGCTTTTCTACCTTGCAACCCCTGCGTTCCCATCTGAGCCTGGTGCTCGCCCCGATCTATTACGTCGCCGACGTGCCGGTACGGCTGTGGGATACCACCTACCATCAGGTCTCCAGCCGTGCCGATCTGCTGGCCGAGAACGAGCGGCTACGCGCCGAAGCCCTGCTGACCCAGCGCAAGCTGCAAAAGCTGGCAACCCTGACCGAGCAGAATGTGCGCCTGCGCGAGCTGCTCAACTCCTCATCCCTGGTGGATGAGCGGGTGCTGGTGGCCGAGCTGGTCGGTGTCGATCCCAATCCCTACACCCAGCGTATTCTGATCAACAAGGGTGAGCGTGACGGTGTATTTCTTGGCCAGCCGGTGCTGGATGCTACCGGTCTGATGGGTCAGGTGGTTGAGGTCATGCCCTATAACGCACGGGTCCTGTTAATCACTGACGCTTCCCATAGTCTGCCGGTGCAGGTCAATCGCAACGGGTTGCGAGCTATTGCCTCCGGCACCGGTAACAATGAATGGCTGGAGCTGCGTTTTGTCGGTGATACCGCTGACATTCGCGTGGACGACATCCTGGTCAGCTCCGGTCTTGGGCAACGCTTTCCAGCCGGTTATCCGGTGGGCCGGGTCCTGTCGGTAGAGCAGGATCCGGCGCAACCCTTCGCTGATGTGCGCGTGCTGCCTACGGCTCAACTGAATCGCAGCCGCTATATGCTGCTGGTGTTCAGTGCCGAGTCCGGCTACGGCGAACTGCTGCCCGCGCTCGATGCAGAGGCAGCGCAGGATGAGCAAGAGCTGTCTCTGGGCGAGATGCCGATCGAGTCGGCGGCGGATGATGCCGAGGCCGAGCCAGAGGAGCAGAACGATGCGAATTAGCCTGATCATCGGTCTTACCTGCCTGGTTGCCTTGCTGCTGAGTGTCATGCCCATGCCCTCGCCGCTGGATATGGGGCGTCCGATGTGGCTGGCGATGGTCGTCGCCTATTGGGTCATGGCCTTGCCACACCGCGTAGGCTTGCTGACGGCCTGGCTCGGCGGCCTGGCGATGGATGTGCTCTACGGCCAGCTGTTTGGCCAGCATGCGCTGGTAATGACTCTGGTCGCCTGGATGATGCTTCTGCTGCACCAGCGTATCCGGCGCTTTCCGTTGTGGCAGCAAAGCCTGGTGATGCTACCCGTGCTGGGTATCGCACAAATGGTATTGCTGTGGCTCAACAGCCTCACCGGTAACCGCCCGCCCAGTCTTATGTTCCTGTTGCCTGCGGTCGTCAGTGCCTTCCTCTGGCCCTGGGTATTTTCCATATTGCGCGTTATCCGGCGGCGCTTTCATGTACTCTGAAAGTGAGACGCCAGCGCTGTATCTGGCCTCGGCGTCACCGCGGCGCAGTGAGCTGTTGCAGCAGATTGGCGTGCCTCACCAGCAGTTTGGCTGTCACGTCGATGAGCGTCCCCGAGCAGATGAAACACCGCAGGCCTATGTCCAGCGGGTAACTCAGGACAAGCTGTTGGCAGGGTTGGAGCAGGCGCCTGAGCAGGCAGTGGTGTTGGCCGCAGATACCGTAGTGGTGCTGGATGGACGCATTCTTGGCAAACCTGCCGATGAGCGGGAGGCCAAGGCGGTGCTGGCTGATCTGTCCGGGCGCGACCACCAGGTGATGACCGCGGTTGCCGTAGGGCAGGGCGCCACACAACTATTGCAGCAGGTGAATAGCCGGGTGTTTTTCCGCCCCTTGAGTGAGGCCGAGATTGCTGCCTACTGGGCCTCCGGCGAGCCTGCGGACAAGGCTGGCAGTTACGCGATACAAGGGTTGGGCGCGGTATTTGTTCAGCGTATTGAAGGCAGTTACAGCGCTGTAGTCGGGCTACCGCTGCTGGAAACAGCAGCATTGCTGGCGCGTTTTGGCGTCAAGGCCTGGCAGCTATCCTGAAATGGAATGCCGATTTCCGGTATTCTGAAGCACAGTGTCCAGACCGTTGAAGGGATCGCGAGCGAAGTCGCATTTCGGCGATCTGGTTTGGAGAAGCCATGAGCGAAGAGATACTGATCAACGTCACGCCGATGGAAACCCGGGTTGCCCTGGTGGAGAACGGCGTGCTGCAGGAAGTGCACATCGAGCGCACACTGCGTCGTGGCATCGTCGGTAATATCTACAAAGGCAAGGTGGTCCGGGTGTTGCCCGGAATGCAGGCGGCTTTTGTTGATATTGGCCTGGAGCGCGCGGCCTTTATCCATGCTTCGGAAGTTTCCGAGCGCGAAGGCAGTGCCGTCGAGCCGATCACGGCGTTAGTGCACGAGGGCCAGGCGCTGGTCGTGCAGGTGACCAAAGACCCGATCGGCACCAAGGGCGCCCGTCTGACTACCCACCTTTCAATACCCTCACGTTTTCTGGTGTATATGCCACGCACCCCGCATGTGGGTATCTCGTTGAAAATCGAAGACGAGGCCGAGCGTGAGCGTCTCAGGCTAGTGGTGGCGCGTTGCGTCGAGAGCGAAGGCATCGAGGAAAGCGGTGGCTTTATTCTGCGTACCGCTGCCGAGGCCGCACGGGAAGAGGAAATACTCGCCGACATCCGCTACGTTCGCCGGCTCTGGTTGCAGATAGCCCAGCAGACCCAGGTTTCTCCCTCACCCGCAGTCATTTATGAGGACCTGTCCCTGGCCCTGCGTACCCTGCGCGACCTGGTCAGCCCGCGCACCGAAAAGGTACGCGTCGACTCGCGGGAAACCTTCCAGAAGATCGAGATCTTCGTTGAAGAGCTAATGCCTGCGGTGATGGGCTTCCTTGAGCACTACCCGGGCGAACGGCCGATCTTTGATCTGTATGGCGTCGAAGACGAAATCCAGAAGGCTCTGGACCGCCGGGTGATGCTCAAGTCAGGTGGCCATCTGGTGATCGACCAGACCGAGGCCATGACCACCATCGACGTCAACACCGGCGCCTTTGTTGGCCACCGCAATCTGGAAGAAACCATTTTCAAGACCAATCTCGAGGCGGCCACGGCAATTGCCCGGCAACTGCGGCTGCGTAATCTCGGTGGCATCATCATTATCGATTTCATCGATATGGAGGACGAGGAGCACCAGCGTCAGGTTCAGCGCACCCTGGAGAAGCAGCTGGAGCGCGATCACGCCAAGACCAATATTATCGGTATCACCGAGTTGGGTCTGATCCAGATGACCCGCAAGCGTACCCGTGAAAGTCTTGAGCAGATACTCTGCGAGCCCTGTCCCTGCTGCTCGGGCCGGGGTATCCAGAAGACCCCGGAAAGCATCTGCTACGAAATTTTTCGCGAAATACTGCGCGAGGCGCGCGCCTATCAGGCTGGCGCCTACATGGTGCTTGCGTCGCAATCGGTGATCGACCGCCTGCTGGATGAGGAGTCAGGCCATGTGGCTGATCTGGAGCTGTTTATCGAGCGGCCCATCAAGTTCCAGGTGGAAACGGTCTACACCCAGGAACAGTACGATGTGGTGCTGATGTGAAGGCGGACTGACGCTCATGCTCTGGCAACGCTGGCTGAAACGCAGCCTAGACGTGCTTATTGTTCTGCTGGTGGCCTGGTTGCTGCTGGCGGCAGCCTACGTGAGCCTGGGCCGACAGTTTGTACCTGCCATTGCTGATTACCAGGCCGAGTTGCTGGCCTGGGCCGAGGAAAAGACTCAGCGTGCAATCCTGCTCAAGAGTTTGCAGGGTGAGATGCAGGGCTCACAGCCGGTACTTTCAATGCGCGGGCTGCAGGTACACGCCGATGCCGATCCCGAGAGCCCGGTACTCTTTGCCCTGGATGACGTGACGGCGCGGATTGATATCTGGTCAAGCCTGCGCCAGCGTGCGCTGGTGATGGACGCTTTGCAGATCGAGGGTCTGGCCCTGGAGCTGGTCGAGGATGCCGAGGGTAATTGGCAGCTCTACGGTCTGGGCGATCGCAGGACGGGGACTCAGGGGCTGGATACGGCCCTGGAGATGCTGTTCGATCAGCGCCGCATTACCCTGCTGCAGACCAGCATTCTGATCAGCCCCTACGAGCAACCGTCCTGGCAGTTCGAGCAGGGGGAACTGACGCTTCTCAATGGTGTTGGCTGGCACCGGCTTGATGGTCGCCTGAGTCTGCCCGACGGCCAGCAATTGAGCTGGCAGGCCAGCGCCGTAGGTGAAGGGCGGCACTGGCAAGATATGTCGGTAGGCTTTTTTCTCGATATCCCGGAAATAGACTGGACGGAATATCTGCCCGGCGACCTGCTGGGGCAGGCTCGCCTCGAGCAGTTACACGCCGGGGGACGCTTCTGGGGCAACTGGCAGGCCCGGCAGCTACATGACTTGCAGGGGCAGTTGGGGGTGCAGGCGTTGCAGCTTCGCCTTGAGCAGCCATTCCCGTTAATACAGGAGCTGCACACCGATTTTCATTTGCAGTGGGGCGAGCGCAAGCGGCTGTTGGTTCAGGGTCTGGATTTGCAACTGGGTGAGCAGCGCATCAGCGATCTTGATTTTCAACTGACTCATCAGCCCGGTGTGGGTACCGATCTGCAGGTGCAACGCCTGGCCCTGGCCCCTCTGGGGGAGATACTGGCGTCGATTCTGCCTACGGAACGGGCGCGTGAGGTGCTGTCCACCCTGCAGCCACAGGGCTATCTAAACCGACTACATATGCATGCCGCCGATGACTGGCGCCACGCCGAGGATCTGCAACTGAGTGCCGACTTCGAGCGTCTCGCAGTAGGCGCCTGGGAGGGCGTACCCGCTCTGCACGGCTTGAGTGGCCAGCTTTCAGGTAGTCTGGCGGCGGGCCGGATCAGGCTTGAGAGTCAGGAGTGGGGCCTATATCTGCCGCGTTTGTTTCCCGAACCCTGGGAGTACCAGAGTGCCGAGGGGAGCATGGATTGGGGCTGGTCGGCCGCCGAGGGGCTGAGCCTCGACGCCCCCGGTTTGCGGGTGTTGGGTGAGGAGGGTGTGGTCGCGGCAAAGTTGGGCCTGCAGATCCCTCCTGCCGGTGGCACGCCAAGCATGGACTTGCGTGTAGCCCTGCGTGATACCCGTGCGGACTACCACGCTCGCTACCTACCGCTGCGCGCCCCCGGTTTCAATCCGCAGTTGGCCGAATGGCTGGACGCCGCCGCCTTTGAGGGCGAGATACCGCTGGCGATCTTCAGTTACCAGGGTTCGCTGCTGAAAGCGGCAACTGCCGAAGAACGGCAGATTGCCCTGCACCTTGAGGTCCGAGAGGGATCTTTGAACTTCCAGCCGGGCTGGCCGCGCCTGGAGCAGGTTGACGCCACTCTGGCCCTGCATAACGAACTGGTGAGTATCGATCAGGCTCGGGCGCAGTTGCTCGACACCCAGCTTGAAAAAGTCAGTGTGCACACGCGCCGCTTGCCCGGAAACGGCGCCCAGGCCCTGCATATCGACGGCGCCTTTCAGGGGCCGCTGGCCGATGCCTTGAGCATCATGCAGGACACGCCCCTGGCAGAGATGACCGGGCAAGCCTTGGCCGACTGGCAGGGCACCGGCAGCGTAGACGGCCAGCTCGAATTGCAACTGGCTTTGGGCACGCAGCAGCGGCCCAAACTGCGGGTTGAATGGGATGCGCAGGCACAGCGCCTGCATATAGCCCAGTTGCAGGCTGCGGTTACCGACCTCAAAGGCCGCTTCAATTTTGAACTAGATCGTGGGCTGGGTGCCAGCGATGTGAACTTCAATTTCCTTGGCCAACCGGTTAGTGCTGATCTGGCTGGCGACGACAGCGGCGACCAGCAGATTGATCTGCGCGGCCGCCACCGGGTAGAGCAATTGCGTACCTGGCCGCTGCTGGCGGACTTGCCCCCAGGGCTGGTGGACGGTGAGCTGGCTTGGACCGCACGCCTGGGTATTGCTGCCGCCCGCCAGCGTCTGGAAGTGCGCAGCGACCTGCAAGGGCTGGAACTGGACCTGCCGGGCAGTTTGAGCAAGGCAGCGGCTGCGGCCAGCCCAAGCCGCTTGTTGCTTGAACTGCAGCCAGGCGCCCAGCGGTGGACCTTCGATGTTGGTCAGGACATGCGCGGTCTGCTGATCCGGCTCAATGACCAGTTGCGAGGCGATATCCGCTACCGTCGTGGCCCGGCTCAGGAGCCCACTGAGCCAGGTCTGCATGTCAGCGCTGATTTCGATGAGCTGAACCTGGAAGAGTGGCAGGCCTGGCTCCAGGCCAATGCCCCGGGAGCCATGGACGGAGGCGAAGCGCTGCCGCTGCAGCACACCACAGCTGACGTCCTGGGCAGTCTGGACCTGCGCGCCAACCGCTTCAATGGCTTTGGCCAGACCCTGGATAGCCTTGCGGTGAGCGGCGCCAGGATGGACGCTGGTTGGCTGTTCGACATCGATCAGGCGCGTATCCGCGGGCAAGTCACTCTGCCTGATAGCGCCACGGAGGTAATGAAACTCAACTTGCAGCGTCTGCGCCTGGAGCGCCCTGCCAGTTTGCCGGTCACCGAAGCCCTGGCCCATCCACTGGTGCAGGAAGACCCCCTGCGCAATGTGCGGCCCAGTACGCTGCGGGCCATGGACGTCAGTATCGATCAGCTTTACTGGGGTGATGACCCGGTTGGTGCGGCGGCCTTTTCATTGCGACCAGATGAGCGCGGCGCGGGCATCTCCGGCCTCGATCTGCAACTGCGTGGTCTGCACCTCACCGGTGGCCTGGACTGGCGCGACGCCGATACCCAAACGCACTTTCAGGGCAGCCTGCAGGCGGGGGATATAGGCAAGGTGCTTGAGGCCTGGGGCTATGCACCGACCCTGACCAGCCAGAAGTTTGCTACCGAGGTTGATCTGCACTGGCCAGGGTCTCCGGCATTTTTCGCCCTTAGCCGCAGCACCGGTCAATTGCAACTGCAGGCCAGCAACGGCGCGCTGCAGAGCGGCGAGGGCTCGGCCGATGCCCTGCGGGTTTTTGGACTGCTCAATTTCAACGCCTTTACCCGGCGCCTGCGGCTGGACTTCAGTGACCTTTTTGGCCGGGGTACGGCCTACGACAAGCTGGGCGGTGATATGCGCTTTGACAATGGCATCATGCATACCACCAGCCCGCTGGTGATGGATGGGCCGGGTGCCAAGCTGCAACTCGATGGTACCCTGGACCTGCCCGCCTCGCAGATTGATATGGGGATGCTGGTGACCCTGCCCGTCACCAACAACCTGCCGTTGGCAGCATTGATTGCTGGGGCACCCTACATCGGTGGGGCGCTGTTTATCGCCGACCGCATCCTCGGTGATCGGGTCGCACGCTTTGCCTCGGTCAAGTACAAGATTAGCGGTGATTGGCAGCAACCCACCGTGGAATTTGATCGAGCCTTCGACAACAAGGCCGCACTGGAGGACAACTGATATGCACCAGGTCGCCGCCATACAGATGATCAGCGGGCCAGAGGTTCAACCTAACCTGGACGCCGCCGCAGGCTTGATTGCCGAGGCTGCAGCAGGCGGCGCCCGGCTTGTGCTGCTACCGGAGTGCTTTGCGGTATTCGGCAACCCCGATCTCAGTGCCATTGCCGCTGCCGAGTATCAGGGCACAGGCCCGATCGTGCCCTTTCTCGCCGAGCAGGCGCGCCGCCACGGCATCTGGCTGGTCGGCGGCAGCATTCCGCTACCGCGTGAGCCGGGCGGCAAGGCGCTCGCCAGTTGCCTGGTGTTCGACGACCAGGGTCAGCAGGTGGCGCGCTATGACAAACTGCACCTGTTTGACGTCGAGGTTGCGGACAACCAGCGCAGCTACAGGGAATCAAAGGATTACGGCTATGGTGATCAGGTTGTCTGCATTGATACGCCGGTCGGACGGTTGGGGCTGAGCATCTGCTACGATGTGCGCTTTGCCGAGGTTTATCTGGCATTGCGCCGTGCGGGTGCGGAGTTGATAGTAGTGCCTGCAGCCTTTACCGCGGTGACCGGCGCAGCGCACTGGGATGTATTGCTGCGTGCGCGGGCTGTCGAAACCCAGTGTTACATTCTGGCGGCCAATCAGGGTGGGACTCACCCCGGTGGCCGTGAGACCTTTGGCCATAGTTGCCTGATTGATCCCTGGGGCACAGTGACCCACTGTTTGCCCGCCGGGCCAGGTGTTGTATCAGGGCCGCTTGACGCCCAGTATCTGCAGTCCGTGCGCGGCAATATGCCGGTTGCGCGGCATCGTCGTTTTGCCCCGGCGGATGTCATCATCCCCGCGGCCACGGAGCCACAAGTCTATGAGTAATCTGTTAGCCCAAGTCGAAAATCACCTGCTGGCCCCGGCTGAACTCAGCCCAGACAAGATCGCTGCCGTACTGGGTCAGCTTATGTCGGCGCCAGGGGTAGATGCGGCCGATCTGTATTTTCAGCATCAGATCAGCGAGTCCTGGGTGCTCGAGGATGGCATCGTCAAGGATGGCAGTTTCAATGTTGACCAGGGCGTCGGGGTGCGTGCCCAGTCCGGGGAAAAGACCGGGTTTGCCTACAGCAATGACATTCGCCTGCCAGCACTGGGTCAGGCAGTGGGGGCTGCGCGTTCGATTGCCCGCAGTGGTCAATCTGGCAGCGTCCAGGCCTGGCGGCGTGGCGCAAGCACCGCGCTCTATGCTGCAGCCAATCCGCTGGACGTGATGCCGCAGGAACACAAGGTGGCTTTCCTGCAGCGTATCGATGCCTTTGCCCGCAGTCTTGATTCGCGCATTACCCAGGTCAGCGTCAGTCTCGGCGGGGTGCACGATACCGTACTGGTCGCTGCCAGCGATGGCACCTGGGCTGGCGATATTCGTCCGCTGGTGCGGCTGAATGTCAGTGTCATCATTGAAGACAAGGGTCGCCGTGAACGCGGCAGCTTCGGTGGTGGCGGGCGTACCGACTACCAGTTTTTCGAGGCTGAAGAGCGGGCCATGGGTTACGCCCGCGAAGCGGTACGTCAGGCCACGGTCAACCTGTCCGCTATCCCTGCTCCGGCGGGCAGCATGCCGGTGGTCATGGGGCCAGGCTGGTCGGGAGTGCTGTTGCACGAGGCCGTGGGCCATGGTCTGGAGGGCGACTTCAACCGCAAGGGCAGTTCCGCCTACAGTGGCCGGGTCGGCGAAAAGGTCGCCTCCAGCCTCTGTACCATTGTCGACGACGGCACCCTGCCGGACCGCCGTGGCTCGCTGAGCATGGACGACGAGGGCAACCAGACAAACTGCACCACGCTGATCGAGAACGGCATTCTCAAGGGCTATATGCAGGACAAGCACAACGCCCGGCTGATGGGCGTAGCCGCGACCGGTAACGGCCGCCGCGAATCCTACGCGCACCTGCCGATGCCACGCATGACCAATACCTACATGCTGGCCGGGGAAAGCGACCCGGAAGAGATCATTCGCTCGGTCAAGAAAGGCATCTACTGCGCCAATCTGGGCGGCGGACAGGTGGATATCACCAGCGGCAAGTTCGTCTTCTCCACCAGCGAGGCCTACCTGATTGAAGATGGCAAGATCACCGCCCCGGTCAAGGGCGCGACGCTGATTGGTAATGGCCCCGAGGTGATGAATCGCGTGTCCATGGTCGGCCATGACCTGCAACTGGATAGCGGCGTGGGTACCTGCGGCAAGGACGGGCAGTCGGTGCCGGTTGGCGTTGGTCAGCCGACGCTGAAGATTGATCAGATTACCGTGGGCGGTACGGGCTAAGCTTGCCCGCTCTGCGCACAGGCGTCGCGCTAGAGCTGCTCGAAACGCCCCGCCAGCCGGTTCTTGTGCACTCCGTCGGCAGCAAAGACTCGTCCGCTCATGGCGATGTATACCCCGGGACGGCAGACATTCAGCGCGCCCACGGCCAGGCCCAGATTGAAAAGCGCGTCGGAATCGCGGAAGCGTGCGGGTTGCATGGCGCCGGTCAGGACTATGATCTTGTCTTCGACATCGGCTAGCGCGGCGGCGGTGACGGTCATGGTGTCGGTGCCGTGGGTGATCAGGATACGATCGTGCGGGCAGGCGCTGACGCGGGCTCTGATCAGGTCACGGTCGGCGTCATTCAGTTCCAGGCTGTCCTTCTTCATCAGCGATTCGATGGCAAAATCCACACCCACGCGGCCCTGCTGCAGCAGCTCTGGCGCCATGGGGTCACCAATCTGATACTCGCTCAGGGCGTCGAAATAGACCTTGTCGAGGGTGCCGCCGGTGCTGAAAATCTGTATAAACATGTCTGACTCCTTGATCAATACTGTCCAGTATGACTTCAGATTCACCCGCGCACAGCCCCGAAATAACCGCACCGGTCAAAGTCTGGTGGGTTTACATGGTCCGGGCACAGAACGGCCACCTGTATACCGGCATCAGTACGGACCCGCAGCGGCGCTTTGTCCAGCACCAGCGGGGCAAGGGTGCGCGCTTTTTCAATCGCAGCCCGGCCCAGGCCCTGGTCTGGATTGACCGCTGTGCCGACCACTCTGACGCCTTGCGTCGTGAGCTGGCAATCAAGGCCCTGGCCAAGACGGCCAAGGAGCGACTGATCAGTCAGTTCAATGATCACTCATCAACTGCGGCGAGTGCCTGTGCAGGGACCTGTTCAACGGCTAAGCTGCAGTGACCTTTTACCGGAGAAACTCATGACCGATCTGATTCTGCATCACTACCCGCAATCCCCCTTTGCCGAAAAGGCCCGCTTGATGCTGGGTTTCAAAGGACTTGCCTGGCACTCGGTGCTGATTCCGGCGGCCATGCCCAAGCCCGATCTGACGGCGCTGACCGGCGGCTATCGGCGTACCCCGGTGCTGCAGGTCGGCGCGGACATCTACTGTGATACGGCGCTTATCGCGCGCCGTCTGGAAAGCGAGAAAGCCACGCCAGCCCTGTTCCTTGAGGGCCGGGAGGCAGCCTGTGCCGGTTTGGCCCAATTTGCTGATCAGGTGCTGTTCCAGCATGCGGTGGCCATCAACTTCCAGCCTAAGGGCCTGGCCGCGCGCTTCGCCGGCGTGCCCGAGGCCATGGTTCATGGCTTTCTGGCCGATCGCAAGGCGCTGTTTGCCGGTGGCAGTGCCAGCCGCCTGGACCTCGATGTGGCCCTGTCCCAGTGGCCAGCATTGATCAGTCGGCTGGAAACCCAGCTTGATCGTGATGGCGAATTCCTGCTCGGCAGCCACGCCAGCGTGGCCGATTTTGCCCACTATCACCCGCTGTGGTTTGTTGCGGGTAATGCAGCGGTTGCCGAGGTGCTCGAGGGCTACCCTGCGGTCAAGGCCTGGATGGCGCGCATTGCGGACTTTGGTCATGGCTCGTACACGGCGCTGGATGCTGCCGAAGCTATCCGTATTGCCCGTGAGGCTGAGCCTGTGGCCTTCGAGGATAATGCCTTTGTCAGTCCGGGTGGTTTCAGTCGCGGTCAGGCGGTCAGTGTCAGTGCTGTGGATTATGGTACCGATCCGGTAGCGGGCACCCTGGTGTATGAAGATGCCGAGGAAATTGTCATTGCCCGGGAAGATGAGCGTGCCGGACAGCTTCAGGTGCACTTCCCGCGTTTCGGCTTCCGCATCACCGGCGCCTGACGCCGGGACTGCGATATCGCCGTTTTTTTTGTGCCCTGTTGGCAAAATTACCTGCAGGGCATGGCAGTGCAGCACGCCAGGGCTTAAAATTGACGTCTCTGGACGGAAAAGGAACTTCCCCGTGCGCAAAGGATGCTACCTGGTGCTGCTGGCTGGTCTGTGGATGGTCGGCTGTGAGCGATCCGACAATGGATTGCCAGCAGCAGACGCCCCGCCTGCTGCCCCGGCAATGTTACAACTGATAACCCAATCACCGGACGAGCTGGATAGTCACCTGCTTTGCAGTGAACCGCTGAATGCCTTTCTCGATGAACTCAGTCAGGCGGTACCGGAAACCCGGCTGGCTGCCGACCAGGTGCGTTTTGGCGGCTTGATCGAAGCCTGCAAGCGTGCCTATCAGGCTGAGCTGAGCATGCTGGAACACACCTTTGCCGAACTTCCGGCTGATTCACAGTGTCGCCAGAAAGGGCGCGAGTACCGTCTGGCCGAGGGTCTGTTTGATGACATCAATGCAGATCTGCAAAGCCTGCCTACGGAGGTGCTGGCGCAGCCGGAGACTTATCAGGAGCGCTTCACTATTTTGGCTACGGGCTTGATGATTCAACTGACAATGGTCACCATGCATCGAGTCGGCCACTGCCAGACAGAATATGCCCTTCAGTTTTAAACGCAGGTAGATATCTTGTTCAATCAGGCTCAATTGGCTTCAGTCAGTCGCAGCGGCAGGCGCGTGCGTCTTGTGGCTGGCTGCGCCTTGGTGCTGCTGACCTCCTGCGCCCAGGCCACTGATCCGCCAACTGCGCAAGGCAACGATGCCAACACCCGGTGCGCCGAGCCTGCGCTGCAGCTGGAGCACCAATTGCAGGCGGCGTTGGCCGACAACAGCATTGATGCCAGCCATCGGCAGCGTTTTCTTGACCAGGTGCAGCAGTGTAGAGGGGTCTATCAGGTCGAGCTGGAGAACCTGCGTCGTGATTTTGCCGAGTTACCGGAGGACGCCTACTGCCATGCAGTGCGCCGTGAGTTCAGTGAGGCGCTGAACCTGTTTGACGATATCGAGGCAAAAGCCGCAGAGATGCCCCTGGATAGCGAAGAGGATCGGGCCGCGGCCGGGACCTTTTTCAGTCTCACCAGTCCAGGGCTGGTGCGCGCGGTCAACGGGCTCTTTCTGCTGCGTCATGGCATTTGTATGGAGGAGGAAATTGCCCCCTTCGAGCACCCGCTGACAGATACGGAAATAAGTCAGCCGAATATCTACCTGGAATAAGGCTCACGGGGCAGGCGAAGGAGGTCGCAGCGTGAGAAGATGAATGCCTGCAACCCAATCAGCTCAAGGGATAGTCCGTGGATCCAATTATTACTGTTACCGGCCTGACCAAGACTTATGAATCGGGCTTTCAGGCGCTGAAAAAAGTCGACCTGAGTATCCGCCGTGGCGAAATCCTCGCCCTGCTGGGCCCCAATGGCGCGGGCAAAACTACCCTGATCAGCATTATTTGCGGCCTGGTTAATCCCACCTCTGGCAGTGTGCGGGTCAATGGCCACGATATCGTGCGTGACTACCGCGCCGCACGTAAGGCCATTGGCCTGGTGCCCCAGGAGCTTACCAACAACATGTTCGACAGCGTCTGGGCGACCATGAAGCTGAGTCGCGGGCTGTTCGGCAAACCGCGGGACGACGCGCACATGGAAAAGGTTCTGCGCGATCTGTCGCTGTGGGACAAGCGTGATGAGCGCATCATGAATCTGTCCGGCGGCATGAAGCGCCGGGTGCTGATCGCCAAGGCCCTGTCCCATGAGCCGGAGGTGTTGTTTCTTGATGAACCTACCGCCGGGGTAGACGTTGAGCTACGCCGCGACATGTGGGAGATGGTACGCAAGCTGCGCAGCAGTGGCGTGACCATCATCCTCACCACGCACTATATCGAGGAGGCCGAGGAGATGGCCGACCGTATCGGCGTCATCAGCCAGGGCCAGATTGTGCTGGTTGAAGACAAGGCAGTACTGATGCGCAAGCTGGGCACCAAACAGCTCAGCATTCACCTGCAGCAACCGCTGCAGCGTATTCCCGACGGGCTGGAAAGCTATCCGCTGAGCCTGGCCGACGAGGGCTACCAACTGGTCTACAGCTTCGATGCGCTCAAGGAGCAGTCGGGCATCGCCGGGCTGCTGCGCGAACTGGGCAACCAGGGTATCGACTTCAAGGATCTGCATTCCAGTCAGAGCTCGCTCGAGGATATTTTTGTCGAGCTGGTAAAGGGCGCCCAGGAGCAGCCGCAGCTGGACCTGCAGATGCCGCAGAATGGAGGGCAGTCAGCATGAACCTGCACGGTGTATGGGCTATCTACAGTTTCGAGCTGTCGCGTCTGCGCCGCACCATGCTGCAGAGCATCGCCTCCCCGGTGATTTCCACCTCGTTGTATTTCGTGGTGTTTGGTGCGGCCATCGGCTCGCGCATGACGGAAATCAATGGTGTCAGCTACGGGGCCTTCATCATTCCCGGCCTGATCATGTTGATGCTGCTCAACGAAAGTATTTCCAACGCCTCCTTCGGTATCTACATGCCCAAGTTCACCGGCACCATCTACGAGGTGCTGTCGGCGCCGGTGTCGCCCTTTGAGATCGTGCTCGGCTATGTGGGTGCAGCAGCGACCAAGTCGGTACTGCTGGGGCTGCTGGTGCTGCTTACCGCAAGGCTGTTTGTCGACTACCAGATAATGCATCCGTTCTGGATGCTGGCCTTTTTGGTGCTGACTGCGGTGACCTTCAGTCTGTTCGGTTTCATTATCGGCGTCTGGGCTGATGGCTTCGAGAAGCTGCAGATCATTCCCCTGATGATTGTCACGCCTCTGGCCTTCCTGGGCGGCAGCTTCTATTCCATCAGCATGCTGCCGCCGGTCTGGCAGACCATCACCCTGTTCAATCCGGTGGTCTATCTGATCAGCGGCTTTCGCTGGAGTTTCTATGGTTCGGCCGACGTGCATATTGGTGTCAGTGTCGGCATGACCCTGGTGTTCCTGGCCGTTTGCCTGCTGCTGATAACCTGGATATTCCGTACCGGTTACAAGCTCAAGCCCTGATACACCCGCTGGCTGCGCCTTGGCAGCCGCGGAAACGGAGAAGGATTATGCGACGAGTAACCAGCCTGAGCATGCTTCTGGCGGTGCTGCTGACAGTCAGTTGGCCGGTTCAGGCTTCAATGCGCTGCGACGGCGGTATTGTCAGTTCAGGTATGACTATTGAGGAGGTGCTGGAGCGCTGCGGGGAGCCGGACGAGTACAGTATCGACCGGCCGAATCTGCATGAGGATGGGTTCATGTTCCAGGGCGCGGCCCAGGTAGAGCGCTGGCAATATGGTCCAGACCGCGGCATGTATCGATCACTGCGTTTTATCGATGGCAGGCTGGTGGAGATACGCAGTCGGCGCTACTGAGTGCTGCGGGGCCAACTGTGTGGCCCTCCTTACCTGCGCTTTTTCTGCAGTTGCTGCACCAAGCCTTTAGGCGGGTGCTTGATCACCAGTGAGTCGTCGGACTCATCATACTCGACCCGCTCACCGAGCAGGTGCGCCTCAAAGCTGATCGACAAACCATCGGCCTTGCCATAGAAGCGCATGAAGTTGTTCAGGGTGCGCTTGTCCGGCGGAATTTC
>JBKBSI010000058.1:0-17344 GCA_046291745.1 Pseudomonas sp.
CTCGCCGCTAAGGTCATCGACTGAGGCATCAAGACCGATGATTGCCTCACCTGCCAGGCTGGCCAAGGCCACAGTTATGCCTACTTCGCGCGTGGTGAAGAACACATAGGGCCGGGTCAGCAGCGGCCCTTCATGCTTGAGCGCGGTCCGATACCAGGGCCGACTACGTGGGTCGAATCGGTAATCCGGCATCGCCCGCGATTCCAGCAACTGCAGTTGAGCACCGTAGAACAGCCAGTTCCCACGCAACTCACCGTGCTCATCCAGGCTTATCGCCTGCACCAGATAATCTGCCTCTGCCGGTGCGTCATACCCATTCTGCGGCAAGGCTCGCGCCAACGGGCGAACCAACAGAAACTCGCCGCTGGCATAACCGATATAAGCTGCACTGAGCATGCTGTTGGCTTCCAATGCCTCAATCAGCAATGGCAGGCGTTGCAGCCGCAACTGCAGACTATCAGCCGCACCCAGGGGATCATGCGCCAATAGGCGTATGGTACTTTCCACTGGATTGATCAGCCTGCCAACCCGTTCATTGACGACGTTACCCAACTGCATGGCCGTATCGTTGGCCGCCGAGACCCTGGCCGCCTCGAGCCCTCGCTGCCCCTGATAAAAGACTATCGATAGCAGCAGAATCAGGCTGAGTACAATGGAGCCAGGCAGCAACCATTGCAGCGAAATCCCTTTAGTTGTTCTCATTTGGCGCCTCGGGGCAAACCAATGGTTAGTAACTATTAACCTTAGTCCAGCGCCCAAGAGTCCGCCTGCCTCCACCCTGACAGGAACTTTGGTGAAAACTGGCGGCATCACCCGAACGGGTTATAGTTGTTACACACATGGCCCTTTAGGGTTGTGTTTCACTTGGCCGAACAGAAGTAGCCTGCATGGTGATTCGACCCGATAAATTACAAAAACGCCCCCTTGGACCGAGCTGCATATGCGCAGTTTGATGGCACATATCGGCATGCTGGCTGTCCTGAGCCTGCCACTCCTCAGTCACACCAAGGCCGAAGCGACCGAGCATGAACTGAGGATTGGCCTGATTGATTTCGCGCCCTATTCCTACCATGACGAAAACCAGCAACCCGCTGGGCTGTTTATCAATCTGCTGGAACAGATCGCCAACGAATCAGGCCTGCAGCCGCGCTTTCGCATTCTGCCCATAGCCCGGTTAGTACAGGGCTTGCAAGAGGGCAGCATCGACGTATGGCCCGGTATAGACGGTAAGACCGACCTGGTGGACTACGTACTGCTGAGTCCGAAAGTGCTAGGACACATCAGCATCAATCTCTACTACCGCAGCGATACCCCCGCGCCCATTTGGCCAGCAGATGTCATGGGCAAGGATATGATCATGCTCAGCGGCTACGACTACTGGCCAAGTCTGCTGGAAACCATCAACGACCCGGGTAATCGTATTCGCGTGCAGCGCACCCACAGCCACAGCGGCGCCCTGGGTATGCTGCTACGCAAACGCGCCGACTATCTGATGAACTACCAGGCGCCTATGCAGCAGGCACTGCAATTGCGGCCGGACTTGCACCTGCAGTATGTCAATCTGGAAAACATCCCCCTGCATATGATCATTTCGCGCAGGAGCCGCCATGGCGGCGAGTTGTTGCAACAGCGACTTGATAGCAGTTATGAGCGCCTGCTGGAGCAGGGTACGGATCTCGATCTACCGGATATCTGAGCATCGGTAGCGGCTATGGAGCCGACTTCAGTAAATCAATGGCGCAGCATCTGGATAGTTTTTTTGGCATAGTGACGCCCGGATAACCAAGGGAGTCTCACCATGCCCAGCCACCAGCATCAGTTGCTTGACGTCAATGGCATTAAGCTCAGCCTTTACCTGGCAGGCCCGGAACAGGGGCCGGTAGTCTGGCTGCTGCACGGGTTTCCGGAATGCTGGTATTCCTGGCGGCATCAGATAGAAATGCTCGCCAGCGCAGGCTATCGGGTCCTTGCTCCGGAAATGCGCGGCTACGGGCAAAGCAGCGCGCCGACCGACCCGGAAGCCTATCGGTTACTAAATCTGTGTGCTGATATTCAGGCGGCGATGGACCTGCTTGGTCACGAGCAGGTAGCGATGATTGGCCATGACTGGGGAGCGCCCGTAGCCTGGCATCTGGCGCTACTGGAAACGCAGCGGGTGAAACTGGTTGCAGCCCTGTCGGTGCCCTTTGGCGGTCGGCCAAAAAAGCCCGCGATCAACATGATGCGTGAACTCTACGCTGATCGCTTCCACTACATGTTGTACTTCCAGAAACCCGGACTGGCCGAAGCTGAAATGGCCGAGAATATTCCGCGCACCATGCGCGTAATGATGCATGGCATGTCCGGCAGCGGTGGTGGCAGCACCCTGGTCCAGGACAAGCCCGCTGACGCGCGCTGGCTGGACGACCGCGTCGACTCTGGCCAGCCGCCAGAATGGTGTCCAACGGATGCCTTCGATGTCTATGTGCGCACCTTTGAACACAGTGGCTTCCACGGCCCGGTAAATTGGTACCGCAACTTCGAACGCAACTGGGAAGACACCGCTGATCTGGCAGGGCGCCAGGTTGAACAGCCGACCCTGTTCCTGATCGGTGACCGCGACCCGGTCGGCGAGCTGGAAGCCTATACCATCAAGAAGATGCCGAGCGTTGTGCCACTAGTGGAGCAACATGTCATCGCCGATTGCGGGCACTGGATCCAGGCCGAGAAACCTCAGGAGGTCAACGCACTGCTGCTCGAGTTTCTGCAACGTCACGGCCACTGATCCTGCCCCTGTGCCACCATTGGCGACAGGGGCACAGGGTTTCGGCGTTCAGATACGGAACTGGGTGACCAGCGCGCGCAGTTGTTCTGCCAGTTGAGCCAGCGACTCACTGGCCTGCGTGGATTGTTCCACGCTGTGGCCGGTGTGCTCTGCGACATCGTTGATGCCATGGATATTCTGATTGATCTCGCGCGCCGTGGCGGTCTGCTCCTCGGCGGCGCTGGCGATCTGCTGCATCATCTCGTCGATCATCAGCACCCCCTGCACGATGCGCTCCAGCGAGCTGCCGGTCTCGCCAATGCGTTCCACTGCTTTCTGCGCGCCATCACGGCTGCCCAACATCACCTGTTCGGCGCGTAGCGCGCCGCTCTGCAGCTTTTCGATAGTCGACTGGATCTCGGTGGTGGAGTCCTTGGTGCGACTGGCCAGCGAGCGCACTTCGTCCGCTACCACGGCAAAACCACGACCACTCTCCCCTGCCCGCGCCGCTTCAATAGCAGCGTTCAGTGCCAGAAGATTGGTCTGCTCGGCAATATTCTGAATCACCTGTAGCACTGAGCCGATGCGATCACTGTCGGTTTTCAGCTCGGTGACCACAGCGGTTGCATTGTCGATATCATCGGCCAGACGCGTGATGGCGGCGACCGAGGAGTTAACCACCTGACGCCCTTGTGCCGCATCAGTGGTCGCCTGTTTGGCGCCATCAGCGGCCCGCAGCGTGTTGCTGGCCACTTCCTCGACCGTTGCTGTCATCTCATTCATTGCCGTGGCAGCGCTGTTGATCTGGGTATTCTGCTGCTGCATCCCGGCCTCGGTTTCCTCGTTGATCTGCGCCAGCTCGGTGGCAGCTGCAGCGACTTGCTCGGAATACTGACTGACTTCGCTGAGCATGGTGCGCAAACTATCCTGCATACCCTTGATGGAGGCCAGCAGACTGCTTTTGTCGCCCGCTTTGAGCTGAATAATCGCCGTCAGATCGCCATCGGCCACCCGGTGCACCACACTGGCGGCATAGTCAGGATCCCCGCCCAGCGTGCGCACTACCGAGCGAACCACCGCCAGACAGACCAGCACCGCCGCCACAACAATGACCAGCGCCAAGCCCAGCAACAGCCATAGCAAGCGAGTTACCTGGGCCATGGCTACCGCCTCGCGGGTTTCCAGCACCAAGCCCCAGCCCAGCAGGGGCATGTAGTTGTAGCTGCCCATTACCGCCACGCCAGCCGCATTGTCGTACGCCCCAACGCCACTGCGTGAAGCAGCTAGTTCGCGGCTGGCAAGGGTACTCATGGGTTCGTCCATGCGGGCAATCGAAGGCGCAGGCGTCACCGGTACGGCGCTGCTGTCGAGCAGGTAAATCTCGGTACCCTCGGCACGTTCCAGAGCGCTCACCCGTTCGAGAATGGTATCAACCTTGACCGCACCGCGAACCACACCAATGATCTGCTGACCCTGGCGCACCGGAATCGCCACTGTGCTGACCCGGTTACCTGTGGCACGCGACACCACCGGCTGGGAAAAGCTGTCCTGCCCGCTTATCGCCTGCCGAAACCATTCCCGGTCCGCCACATCGAACGCCCGCGCTTCCGTGCGCGGCATGATTCGGGCCCGCCCGTCATAACTGACCCCGATCACGCCCAGACCATCTGGCCCAACAAAGAAAATGGTGTCGTAAAAACCCTGGGCACTAGCCAGATTCAACAGCAAATGCTCCAGCGCCTCGTGATCGAGGTCGCGGGCGGCATCCAGCGAGGCGAGATAGCGCATCTCTTCCTGTCGCGCCAGCGCCCAGTCGACGAAGGACTGGGCATTGAGTTCACCAGTAGTTTGCAGTTGATCAAGCGTCGCCTGGGTGAAGGCATTTCGATAGGACACGAGCGCTATGCTGGTAATGGTTACGACTGAAACAATGATCAGTCCGACCATCATCATTGTCAGTTTCGCGCCGAAACCAAGCTTGTTATTAGACTGGGCAGCCATATCAGCTCCTTGACCTGGACCATGCGGGTATATTTATATGTCCGACTACTGGGCCTCCCGCTGTTTTGAAAGTATGGCAGAGATTTACGCATACGCCCCGGACCACCTGCTTATCGACCACCAAGGACATAACTTGACCCAGACTGATTATCGGAGCGCATATGAGCCTGCTTGATCTGCGCAACAGACGCATTCTGGTAACCCAGGCCGAGGACTTCATGGGACCTGCGCTTTGTGAGGTACTGCGTAGCCACGGCGCAGAAGTAATCGCCAGTACTGAAAGCCTGGAGGACCCGGAGAGCCCTGACCGCCTGCTGCAGCAGACAGGCAGAATTGATGTGCTGCTGGCCAATCTCGGCGTACCAGCCCCCAGCACCGCTGCTGTCGAGGCGACAGACGCGGAATGGCGGGAAATGTTCGCGCACATGGTCGACCCCCTACAGCGTCTGACCCGCGCCGCATTGCCGGATATGATCGAGCGCCGCAGCGGCAAAATACTGTTGATGGGCAGCGCCTCGGCACTGCGCGGCATGAAGCGCGCCTCCAGCTACAGCGCGGCACGTGGCGCGCAGCTGGCCTATATCCGCGCAGTAGGGGTCGAAGTGGCCAAACATAATGTGCAGGTCAACGCCATAGCCCAGAATTTTGTCGACAACCCGACCTACTTTCCCGCAGACATTCAACATAACCCGGCATTTCAGCAACGGCTGCAACGCGAGGTGCCGCTGGGGCGGCTGGTCAGCGCGGAGGAGGATGCGCAATTTGCCGCCTACCTGTGCAGCGATGCCGGTAATTGCTTTGTCGGCCAGGTCTTTCCAGTATGCGGAGGTTGGGCAGGATGAGGGCGGTACTGTTATACCGGTCGTCGCCGCTTACGCGGGACAGACTTGACGAAAACCGCTACAACAACCACGTTGTAGAGAGCACATGGCTTTACGCCAGCCCGCCAACCACGATGAGTCCAATGCCATGAACCTGCACTGGCTGTTGTCATCGCCTATCGTCTCCCTGGCCCTGCTAGCCCTACTGCTAATGGCTACAGGCGGATGCATCCTGCTTTACCTGCGTAACAAGCGGCTCGGCATCGAGCGTGACGAAGCCATCGCGGTCAGCGAAATGCGCCAACTGCAACTGCGCAAAGTCACCAACACCGATCAGTTGACGGGGCTGTTCAACCGCCCACGCCTGACCGAAGTGGCACAAACGGAAATCGCCCGCTGCCGACGTTATGGGCATCCACTCAGCGTCATATGCATGGATATTGACCATCTCAACGAGATCAACCGGAGCTACGGGGACAAGGTGGGTGACTCGGTTCTGGCTGGCCTGGCACGCATGACCCAGGGCCTTATCCGGCAATCGGATGCGGTGTGCCGCTGGAATGGCGGAGCATTTCTGCTGCTGCTACCGCACACCACGCTGGAACAGGCCCTTGAATTGGGTGAAAAACTCCGTAAAAAGACCACAGCCAGCAATCTGCTGGTTGATACTCCGGTTACCGTAAGCGTGGGTACGGCGTGCCTGAGTACCAAGGAAAGCTTTGAAAGCCTGACCAGGCGCGCAGAGAACGCCCTGGCCCAGGCCAAAACCGAGGGCCGGGACCGCTCCCTTGGCCACCATAGCCATGAAGTAGCCGAACAGCTCGCACAGGATGGGACCACACCCTGAACGCCTGAAAAGGGCGCTGCAACGCGCCCTTAGAGCAAGCCCTGACTACTCAGCGGTGAGATAGGACGAGCGGGTCAACCCCAGACGAAGGGCGTCAATGAAGCGAGCCCGCTCTGCCGGGCTCAGGCGTGCGCCCGAGACCTTGTCGCGGTAGCGGGTTACCAGCTCGTCCGGCTCGAAGTGCACGTAGCGCAACATGTCCTCGATGGTATCGTGGGTTTCGATGCCACCATGCTCGACCTTGCCATTGCTGCGCAGGAACACGTTTACCGAGTCGGTGTCACCAAACAGGTTGTGCATGTCGCCAAGAATTTCCTGGTAAGCGCCGACCAGGAAAATCCCCAGCAGGTAGTCCTCACCCTCGCGCAACTCGTGTACCGGCAGGCTGTTTTCAATGCTCTGCTCGTCTACGTAATGCCGAATCTTGCCATCCGAGTCGCAGGTCAGGTCCTGCAATACGGCCCGGCGCAGGGGCTCTTCATCCAGACGGTTGATCGGCATGATTGGCAGCACCTGATCTATCGCCCAGGTATCCGGCAGGCTCTGGAACACCGAGAAGTTGCAGATGTACTTGTCGGCCATCTTGTCATTCAGCTCATCCAGTACCTGGCGGTGCGATCTTTGTCGGGCCTTGAGCAGGTCATGCAGACGCGAGCAGAGAGCAAAGTAGCATTGCTCCGCCAGGGCTTTCTCCGACAGGCTCAGCTTGCCCTCGGCATACTGACTGGCAACGTCGCCCATATAGTGGGTAGCCCGCCAGTAGGTTTCGGTGACCATCTCGATATCATTGTGATCCAGCAGCCCGACCAGATTGCGTACCACCTGGGGCAGACTGTCGACGTCCTCGATCGGTGGCAAGGTGTCATTGTGGCGCTCTACATCGGTGACCTGAACCACAAGCACAGCATGATGGGCGGTCATGGCCCGGCCGCTCTCGGAAAAGATATGCGGATGCGGCAGGCCCTGCTCGTTGCAGAAGTCGCGCAGCATGGCGACTACGGTGTGCGCGTATTCATCGACATCGTAGTTTATCGAGCTGGCGTTGCGTGAATGAGTACCGTCATAGTCCACACCCAGGCCACCGCCGACATCGATATGGTCGACTGGTAAACCGAGGGCGCGCAGCTCGCCGAAATAACGAATAGCCTCGCGGAAGCCATGCTGATAATCAGCCAGATTGGCTATCTGTGAGCCCATGTGAAAGTGCAACAGGCGCACGCCATCCTGCAGTCCGGCAGCACGGAACTGATCGACCACGCGCAACAGTTGCGCAGCCGACAGTCCAAACTTGGACTTCTCGCCACCGGTATCAGCCCACTTGCTGGAGGCCAGTGAAGACAGGCGCACACGCAGGCCTACCTGCGGGGTTACCCCCATTTTTGCCGCTTCTTCGATAACCAGCCGAACCTCGGACTCCTTCTCGATCACGATAAAGACATTGTGTCCGAGCTTCTGACCGATCAAGGCCAGATTGATGAACTCGCGGTCTTTGTAGCCGTTACAGACGATGGTTCCACCCTTGGGCGCCAGGGCCAGCACCGCCATCAGCTCGGGCTTGGAGCCGGCTTCCAGGCCAATGGAGACATCCTCGGTGGCGATGATATTTTCCACCACCGCCTCCTGCTGGTTGACCTTGATCGGGTACAGGGCGGTGTAGCCGTTGCTGTACTCCAGCTCGGCAATATTGCGATCAAAGGCTCCGGTCAATTGCCTGACACGGTCCTGCAGGATATCCGGGAAGCGCAGTAACAGCGGCAGATCCAGACCGCTTTCGCGCAACTGGGCTACCAGCACATGCAGGTCAATGGCCTTGCCGTCCGGCCCACGGGGCATGACATCAACCTGGCCCTGGTCATTGACGTTGAAGTAGCCAGCGCCCCAGTGACGAATACCAAACATGCTCCGACTGTCGGCGACCGTCCAGGCCGAAGCATCTTCCTTGCGTGAACGTCGCTGTAGCGCCATCAAATACACCCCTTGGTTATCAGTACTGAAATCAGTCCACAGGATAAAGCAAAATACCCCCGCACGCCGCCCCCATGATCAGGCATTTGCCTGCTGGATAAACCTGAAGAACGCTTGGCCCCTGGTCCTTAGCGGTATTACTCTGGGCAGCATCCACCCTCAACGGAGCACAATAATGCAGCAATATTTCAGTCTTGCCGGGCGTACCGCCCTGGTGACCGGCGGCAGCCGCGGTATCGGTCGCATGATTGCCCAGGGCTTTCTCGAGGCCGGAGCGCGGGTCATCATCTGCGCGCGCAAGCAGGCAGAATGCGAGGCCACCGCAGCCGAACTCAGTCAGTATGGCGAATGCATCGCGCTGACAGCTGATCTTTCCTCCGAAGACGGCGCCAAGGCTCTCTTCCAGGCCGTGCAGGCGATCACCGAAAAACTCGACATTCTGGTCAATAACGCTGGCACCAGTTGGGGCGCGCCGCTGGAGGAGTTTCCGGTGAAGGGCTGGGAAAAGGTTATGCAGTTAAACGTCACCTCGGTGTTCAGCTGCACCCAGCAGTTACTGCCGCTGCTGCGCAAGGCCGGTACCGCTGCATCCCCTGCCCGCGTCATCAATATTGGCTCGGTGGCAGGCATCAGCTCCTTCGGCGAGCAAGCCTATTCATATGGCCCTAGCAAGGCCGCAGTGCACCATTTGTCGCGCGTACTGGCCAAGGAACTGGTTGGCGAGCATATCAATGTGAATGTCATAGCCCCGGGGCGCTTTCCCAGCAAGATGACCAGCCATATCCACGAAGATCCGCAGGCCATGGCCGAGGATTGTCGTCATATTCCCATGCAACGCTGGGGCCGGGAGGAAGAGATGGCAGCACTGGCAATCATGCTCGCCAGCGCCGCAGGCGCCTATATGACCGGCAATATCATTCCGATCGACGGCGGTTTTACTCTGTAACGTCAGAGGTAAACACCACACGATGCTTGCCCTGCGACTTGGCCCGATACAGGGCCTTGTCAGCCTGGGCCAGCACCGCCTCCAACGTAACGCCATCGTCAGGCCAGAAAGCCCCGCCCATGCTGCAGCCAACATGCACCGGCTGTCCTTCAAGGGTTATCGGCATTGCCAGCGCCTTCAAAGTGCGCTCTGCAATCAGCCGGGCCAGTTCCTGCATTTCTGCGGGTTTCATATTCAGCGCCATGACAAACTCGTCGCCGCCTAGCCGCACCAGCAGGTCGCCTTCGCGAATCTTCGAACGCAAACGCGCCGCCACCACACTCAGCAGTTGGTCCCCAGCAGCATGCCCCAGCTCATCGTTTACCTGCTTGAAGCCATCCAGATCCATATACAGCAGCGCCAGGGGCTGCGAACGGTCATGCTCGCGCAGGTACTGGCCGAAGGCTGCTCGATTGGCCAAGCCTGTCAGGGTATCAGTCATGGCCAGTTCGGACATGACTTCCAGACGATCTTCCTGATGCCCAAGGGTGACCACCAAATGCCGGATAGAAGTGCTCAAGCGAGCCAGCTCACCACTGCCCCGCACCACCGGAATCTCGGCATCTTCCCCCGCACTAAGGCGGTCTGCTGCCTCGGCAATGGCACGCAGCGGTCTGGTCAGATAGCTGACCAGCACCCAGCCGCCCAAAGCAAATAGCACTGCCAGAACCGAACCGGCGAGAAAAATGTGCTGGCGCAATTGGCGGGCAGGCAAGTCTGCCAGATGCAGCGGCTGCCGGGCGACAATGGTCCAGCCCAAACCAGGATAATCCCCATGACCATCTGCACTGGCCACGCCGGTAAGGTAATCATCCTGCCTTTCCCCACCCCAGGGCAGCACATTCCAGCCATCACCCTGACTGAAAGCCTCTTCGGCTAACAGATGCGCCAGCGATCGACCGACCCAGCCTTCCGGGCCGAGCAACACCGTACCGTCGCTGCTAAGCACGAAGAATTCCATGCGCCGACGCTCCTGCACTGGATCCAACAGCGAACGACTGACTTCTCCGGCCCACGCCCAGGACAGATGGGCAGCTAGCACCGCTTGCAAGGCGCCATCCGGCGCCAGAATAGGAAAACTGATATCGACAAACTTCATTGGCTCGCCGGACGGATTGGGTAACAGACTCGCCAGCAGCACAGCTTCGTGCACATCGCCGATAAACAAGCCCTGACTACCCTGCACATACACTGGTCGAGCAGCGATATTGGTGCCCTCGAGGATACGGTCACTACCAACCTGAACGTTGCCCTGCGCATCCAGCAGGCCTATCCAGGCCAGGGCAGGCATGTTTTCGCGTAACTGATCAAGCAAGCGCATCTGCTGTTGCCGCGACCCGCCGTTGGCCAGGACTTCAAGCTCACCAAAAACCTGCAGGATCAACGAGCGACTTGCCATATCGCGATCCAGTCGGTCGCCCATCTGATGCGCCAGCTCAGCCAGTTGCTGGCCCGCCGTTTCACGCAGTCGCGACGACAACTCCGCCGTGATCAAAGCACTGAACAGCCAGCTCAACAGCAGCACCAGGGTTGCAATAAGGAGACTCAGACGAGCGCGCAGGCTCGGTGATGAGTGCATGAAGTGAATCCTCAGGGCAAGGCTATAAAGGTGTACGAGTATACCCGAAGGCCCGCCAGGCTAATCACATTCGCCATTCCCAAAGAGCGCCAACCGCCCCTGACATATCCTTCGGAATAGCCCAATTCAGACGGGTATCTCATGGCAATATGACAAATCTATTTAACAGCTGTAAATATTTGACGAGCAAGGATGTAAGGCTGTAAATGCCTTTAACAGCGGGTTGAGATAATTTCCTGGATATGTTTATCATGTAAATAGTATTTATGAGTAAAGATAAGGACCGAATGAATAAAACACCCATAACCCTACGCAAACCGACGGCTACAGACGGTTACGCGTTGAACCAGCTGGTCGCCCGCTGCAGCCCGCTGGACACCAACTCGGTGTATTGCAACCTGCTGCAGTGTGCGGACTTCGCCGATACGGCAATTGCTGCCGTGACTGAAGAGGGTGACTTGGTCGGATTCATTTCTGGCTATCGCCCCCCAAACCGAGCCGACACCTTGTTTGTCTGGCAGGTAGCGGTCGACAGCAGCATGCGCGGCCAGGGCCTGGCACTCAGCATGCTTATGGCTCTGGTTGAACGGGTTCAGGGGGAAGGCGTAATCCGCCTTGAGACCACCATCTCTCCCGGCAATGCCGCCTCTGAAGCACTGTTCAAAAAAGCTTTTAAATTACTTGAATTCGACTACAGCACTCAGGTCGTATTTACGCGAGAGCAGCATTTCAATGGCCAGCACGATGATGAAGTGCTCTACAGCGCTGGCCCATTTGCAACAACCTTGAAACAACAAACTGCCTAATCTTGAAATCAGGAGACACCATGAACACCTTCGAACAGTTCGAAAAACATGAATCCGGCATTCGCAGCTACTGCCGCTCGTTCCCCGTGATCTTCAAGCAGGCACGCGGTGCGGAACTGATCACCAGCGAAGGCAAGCACTACATCGACTTTCTGGCTGGTGCAGGCACCCTGAACTACGGACACAACCATCCGGTTCTCAAGCAGGCACTGATCGACTATATCTCCGAGGACGGTATTACCCATGGCCTGGATATGTATTCCGGCGCCAAGGAAAACTTCCTTGAAGTGTTTTACCGGGTGATCCTCGAACCCCGTGGCTTTGGTGACTACGTCACCCAGTTCAGCGGCCCTACCGGTACCAACTCGGTGGAAGCAGCCCTGAAACTGGCGCGCAAGGTAACCGGCCGTAATAACGTGATCAGTTTCACCAACGGCTTCCATGGCTGCACCATTGGTGCACTGGCCGTTACCGGTAACCAGCACCACCGCGGCGCCGCAGGCGTGCCGCTGACCGATGTCAGCCGTATGCCCTACGCCAACTACTTTGGCGAAGGTGTAAACACCATTGCCATGATGGACAAGCTGCTCAGCGACCCGAGCAGCGGTATCGACAAGCCTGCCGCGGTGATCGTTGAAGTGGTCCAGGGCGAAGGTGGCCTGAACACCGCATCGGCCGAGTGGATGCGCAAACTGCAAAAGCTTTGCCGCAAACACGGCATGTTGCTGATTGCCGACGATATCCAGGCGGGCTGTGGCCGTACCGGCTCCTTCTTCAGCTTTGAAGGCATGGGTATCCAACCCGACATCATCACCCTGTCCAAGTCACTGAGCGGCTACGGCCTGCCCTTTGCAGTAGTAGTGATGCGCCGTGAACTGGATGAGTGGGAGCCCGGCGAGCATAACGGTACCTTCCGTGGCAACAACCTGGCGTTCGTTACCGCCGCTGCCGCCATGGAGCATTTCTGGACCACCGATGAATTCGCCAAAAGCGTTCAGGCCAAGGGCAAGCTGGTCAAAGACCGCATGCAAAAGATCGTGCGCAAACACGGACCGGATTCTCTGTATGTGAAAGGTCGCGGCATGATGGTCGGCATCAACTGCCCGAATGGCGAAATCGCCGCCGCCATTTGCCAGGAAGCCTTCCAGCACGGCCTGGTCATTGAGACCAGCGGCAATCACAGCCAGGTGGTCAAGTGCCTCGCTCCGCTGATCATCAGCGAAGAGCAGATCGACAAGGCCATGACTATTCTGGATGCCGCCTTTGCCAAGGTCATGAATGAAGAAACCGCCGAACAGGCATCCTGAGGAGATATAAACATGATTGTACGCACCCTCAAGGAGTGTGAGGATTCAGAGCGATGTGTGAAATCCCAGAACTGGGAAAGCACACGCATGCTGCTGAAGGACGACAAGATGGGGTTTTCGTTTCACATAACCACCATCTACGCCAACACCGAAACACACATCTGGTACCAGAACCATCTGGAGTCAGTGTATTGCATGAGCGGTAATGGCGAGATCGAAACGCTGTCAGACGGCAAGATCTACCAGATCGAGCCGGGCACGCTGTATATCCTCGACCAGCATGATGAACACATGCTGCGCGGTGGAAGCGAGGACATGAAAATGGCCTGCGTATTCAACCCGCCACTGAGCGGCAAGGAAGTACACGACGAAAATGGCGTTTATCCGGTTGACGATAGCGCCGCCTGAGTACCTGCACTACCGAAGTACATGTCCGCCACGCCTGGTACACCCCCAGGCAGCGGACATCAGCGGCTTGCGCCGTTGGTCAGAAGTCATGCCGCCCCAGGACAGGAAGGCCGGCAACATTCACCAACGACAGAAACCAAGACTATGCATACAGTAGAAAAAATTGGCGGCACCTCAATGAGCCGCTTCGAAGAAGTGCTTGATACATTGTTCATTGGCAAACGCACCAAAGGCGAGCTATACAATCGCGTCTTTGTGGTCTCCGCCTATGGCGGCATGACCAACATGCTGCTTGAACACAAAAAATCCGGCGAGCCCGGTGTGTACGAGCGCTTTGCGGATGCTACCAACGAGGACGCCTGGCTGGATGCCCTGGATGCAGTACTCACCAGCATGCAGGCGAAAAACGCCGAGCTGTTCGCTGGTGAATACGAGCGTCAGGCCGCCGACCGTTTTATCGAAGGCCGGATCAGCGATGTGCGCGACTGCATGCTCAGCCTGCAGCAACTCTGTACTTACGGCCACTTTCAGCTCACCGAGCACCTGATGAAGGTGCGCGAGATGCTCGCCTCTCTGGGCGAAGCGCACAGTGCCTTCAATACGGTGCTGGCACTGAAAAAACACGGCGTGAATGCCCGCCTGGTTGATCTGACCGGCTGGAACCTGACTGAGCCCAAGGCCTTTCAGGACATGATCAAGGACAGCTTCGACGGTATCGACCTGAGCAAGGAACTGGTGGTTGCTACTGGCTACACCCATTGCACTGAAGGCCTGATGAATACCTTTGACCGTGGCTACAGCGAAATTACCTTTGCCCAGATTGCTGCGACAACCAGCGCACGCGAGGCGATTATTCACAAGGAATATCACCTTTCCAGTGCCGATCCGACCCTGGTTGGGTTGGACAATGTGGTAACCATAGGTCGTACCAACTATGACGTGGCCGATCAGTTGTCCAATCTCGGCATGGAAGCGATCCACCCCAAGGCTGCCCGCACCCTGCGGCGCGCCGGTATCCAGCTGCGCATCAAGAACGCCTTCGAGCCAGAACACGCAGGCACCTTGATCAGCCAGGACTACTGCAGCGAGAAGCCCTGCGTAGAGATCATCGCTGGACGCAAGGATGTCTTTGGTCTGGAGGTATTCGATCAGGAGATGCTCGGAGACGTGGGTTACGACATCGAGATCACCAAGTTGCTCAAGCAACTCAGACTCTATGTGGTCAACAAGGACTCGGATGCCAACAGCATCACTTACTACGCATCCGGTTCGCGCAAGATGATCAATCGCGCCGCGCGCCTGATCGAAGAAAAATACCCGATGGCTGAAGTGCGCGTGCACAATATCGCCATCGTCTCGGCCATTGGTTCGGACCTCAAGGTCAAGGGCATTCTGGCCAAGACAGTAGCGGCACTGGCCGCTGCTGACATCAGCATCCAGGCTATTCACCAATCGATACGACAGGTGGAAATGCAGTGCATCATCAAGGAAGAGAATTACGATGCGGCGGTAGCCGCCCTGCACCAGGCGCTGATTGAGCCTGAAAACCACGGCGACGTTATTGCCGCAGCCTGACGTCAGTCGTTAGCAAAGAGAACGGGGCCGTGCAGTGCACGGCCCCGTTTTTATTCCCCCAGCAGAAACCCCCTCACGCAACTGGCCGTGTTGACACTATGCTCCTGCATAAAACAATGCCCGCCTGGCATGGATTCAACCCTGACCTGCCGGTTGACCGACTGCAGGCGCCTGGCGGACTGCAGCACAAAGGGATAGGTCTTCTCCCCATGCACCAGCAATGTAGGCGTGGCAATACGCTTCAGCGCTGGCCACAGACGCTTGGGCATGGATTCGAAAACATCTGCCTCGCGACTGGGCCGACATTTGAGTTCCACGCCCTGTTCAGCATGATCCTTCAACGCGTGGTCGATGTGGGCACGGAACGCTGCCTCTTCCCAACCGCGAAAAATCCCACGCTGATGCAAAGCGCCGTAAGCCGCATCGCGGTCTGGCCAATGATGCCGCCGCGCCCGGGCCCCCTCGGCCATGGGATTGCGGCGTATACCGAGCAGGCTGAGGCTCTGCCGCAGACCGATCAGACTCAGGGGGAAGAGCACGGGGTCAAGCAGCACCGCACGCTGGAACAGGCCCGGATGATCGGCCAGTATCAGGCTGGTCAGCACCCCACCAAAACTATGACCACAGGCATAAAGGGGAACATCGGCAAAACCCTTGCGCCCCTCGGCAAAGGCCTCCATGGCCAGCTCGGCGTTACGGTTCCAGCCTACAAAAGGTCCGCCATGATCACTCTCGCCGTGGCCCTGAAGATCACAGAGCCAGAGGTCGAAGTCGACTGCCAGCAGTGCCAGCAAGGGTTCATAGGAGCGGGTACAAAAGCCATTGCCGTGCAGAAAGTGCAGCAGGGGTTTGCCGCTGGGCGCCGTATGCCAGCCACGCAGGGTAAAACCGGCGTGGGTATTATGACTCCAGGGTAGCAACTGCATGGGCGCGGCTCTTTTGATTAAAGCGCCATTCTAGAGGGCAGCCGCGCATCTGTCAGCGACTTGTGCGGCCGATCCGGGCCTACCGGGGCTTCGCTAGCCAGTGTGGTGGCTAGCGCTATTTCAGCCAATCCAGCGTCAGCAACAGCCGACGCTGCCCCTCAGCCACTGTGGGTGAACGATGAACCAGACCCCGTCCGGCATTGCCTTGCCAGCGCTCACCCTTGAGCAAAGCCACGTCCCCCGCCGCAAGAGCTTGACCACTGACCTCGCGGGCATAACGATCAATACCCGGACCACCCAGGTGTTCGCGTGGTAGTTGCCCCTCCTGCAACCACTCCGAACCGGGTCCGGCATAGCTGCTTACCAACCTGACCGGCACATGATCGACATGCCAGCGTGGGCACATGGCCTGGTCAAGCGAGCGCAGGCGCAAGCCGATCCGTTGCGCATCCACCAGGCAGGCGAAGGCGTCGACCAGGTGCGCCACGTCAGCGACGAACTCGGCGTAGCCATCAAGCAGGCTCATGGCTCCCACAAGGCGCGGCAAGCATACTGAGGGGTTACCCTGCTCATCGGTAGCTACCTCCAGGGTATAGGCTTCAGCCAACTGTCCACCGCGTTGCAGCACGGCGTTGGCAAAACGCTGTACTGGCGGCGCCAGGGGGCGCTGCCAGACCGCTAGATTGACCTCGTCGCGGAAAATTTCGAGCAGACTGTCCATATCGCTACCCTGCACCCAGGTCGGCAGCGACTGCTGATGGGCGGCCAGCATCAGGCGGCCTGCTCTTCGGACCAGGGTCCAAAGGGGTCTGCCAACTCAAGCCACGCCGCCTGGCCCATGGCCATTTCTGCTTCGGTAAGCAGGCAGGCATCCAGATCCTCGGTCAAGCGGTCAAAATCGATATGCTGACCGATAAATACCAGCTCCTGCCGACAGTCGCCCACCTGGGCATCCCAGTTAGCCATGATCACTTGAACTTCCTGCTCATCGGTGGGCCAGTGTGCCCGCGGAATAGAACGCCACCAGCGGCCCGCATAGCTGTAGCGCATCAAGCCGCCCGCCTGCGACCAGCTACCCGCTTCCGAAGGTCTGCTGGCCAGCCAGAAGTAACCCTTGGAGCGCAGCAGCCTGCCGTTATCCCAGGAGCGTGCCAGGAAGGCATGGAAGCGTTCCGGATGAAAAGGCCTGCGCGCCTTGTAAGCGCCGGAAGCAATACCGTACTCCTCGGTCTCGGGCACATGCTCCCCACGCATTTCCTTGAGCCAGCCCGGCGCCATGGCTGCGCGCTCAAAACTGAAGCGCCCGGTATTCAACACCTTGTTCAGGGGCACCCCACCCATGACCATAGGCACTATCTCGGCTTCGCTGTTCAATCCACGC
>JBKBSI010000058.1:17354-17830 GCA_046291745.1 Pseudomonas sp.
AGGTCGATCTTACTGAGTAGAATGACGTCAGCAAACTCGACTTGCTCGATCAACAGATCGGTAATCGAGCGCTCGTCCTCCTCACCCAGAGTCTCGCCGCGACTGGCAAGGCTCTCGGCAGCCTGAAAGTCGTTGAGGAAATTGACTCCATCGACCACCGTGACCATGGTATCCAGGCGCGCCAAATCGGAAAGGCTGCGACCCTGCTCGTCCCTGAAAGTAAAGGTTTCCGCCACTGGCAGTGGCTCGGAGATCCCTGTGGACTCAATCAGCAGGTAATCAAACCGACCTTCGGCAGCCAGGCGCGCCACTTCCTCAAGCAGATCCTCGCGCAATGTGCAGCAGATACAGCCGTTGCTCATTTCAACCAGTTTCTCTTCGGCACGATTGAGCGTGACATCGCGCTGCACTTCGTTGCCGTCAATATTGATCTCGCTCATGTCGTTGACGATCACGGCCACGCGCAGGTTGTCGCG
>JBKBSI010000059.1:0-16721 GCA_046291745.1 Pseudomonas sp.
CGGTGGCGGCGCTGCAGCGTCCGGCTCGGCTTGCGATGACGTCTGGTCAGAAGCACCTTCCAACATCTGCTCCTCGGCGCGCTTGTTCAATACGACAATATCGATTCGTCGATTGATCGGATTCAAAGGTGCAGTCCGATCAAAAAGTGCCGAGTCGGCATAGCCGACCACCCGTGCCAGCTGCTCTTCAGGGTAGCCTGCGGCCAGCAGGGTGCGCCGCGCCGCATTGGCACGCTCGGTGGACAGCTCCCAGTTACCGTAGCCCCGCCGCCCGATAAAAGGCTGCGCGTCGGTATGGCCACCAATGCTGATCTTCTTCGGCACCACGGCGATGGTATCGCTCAGGGCCAGCAGAATCTCTTCGAAGTAGGGTTGCAGCTGGGCGCTGCCACTGGCGAACATCGGACGGTTTTCGGCATCGACAATCTGGATACGCAGCCCCTCCTGGGTAATCTCCAGCAGAATCTGGTCCTTGAAGCGCTGTAGTACCGGCTCTATATCAATCTTGTTCTGCAGTTCCTGCAGCAGCATGTCCAGTTGCATCTGTTCAAGCTGTTCGGCCAGGCTTTCAATAGTCTGGGCATCCATCGGAATCAGTTCCACATCCTGATCTGCGTCGCTCAGAGTGCGATCGGGAGCCACGGTCGGGGTACCGCCCAGATCGATAGCGAAGGGACTACCGCCCGCGTCAAAGCCGATCGGATCATTGAAGTAGCCGGAGATCATCTTCAACTGCTCAGGGGTAGCAGTGGACAACAACCACATCACCAGAAAGAACGCCATCATCGCCACGGCGAAATCGGCAAAGGCTATCTTCCAGGCGCCACCATGGTGCCCGTCACCCTTGCGGCTGATGCGTTTAACGATAATCGGCTGATTATTATCCACCGCTTAGCGCCCCTTGACCGACTCTTCGAGCTCCAGAAAGCTCGGGCGGTGCTCGGGCAGCAGTGCCTTGCGACCAAACTCTACTGCCAGAGCGGGCGGTAGACCCTGAGCGCTGGCCACCAGACACATCTTGATCGCCTCATAGGTGTTGGCTTCTTCATGCGCCTCATGCCCCATGGCCGCGGCAAAGGGTCCAACGAAACCGTAGGCAGCCCAGATACCCAGGAAGGTACCGACCAGCGCCGTCGCAACCTTCTCGCCGATCTGCGCGTTGTCGGCATCACCAAGGATGCCCATGGTGATCACGATACCCAGTACCGCCGCGACGATACCAAAGGCTGGCAGGCCATCGGCCACACGGGTTACCGCGTGTGCCGGCTCATGCAGCTCCTCGGTGAGACTGGATATTTCAACATCGAACAGCGCCTCAAGCTCGTGTGGCGCCATATTACCGGTCGACATGATGCGCAGATAATCGCAGATGAATTCGATCATGTGCTTGTCTTTGAGAATCGCCGGATACTTGCTGAAAATTGGGCTTTCAGCCGGCTCCTCGATGTCCGCCTCGATCGACATCATGCCCTCGCGGCGACTCTTGTTGAGCACTTCATAAAGCACGCCCAGAACGTCGAGATAAAAGGGCTTGCCGAAGCGATGACCAAAAAAGATTACCGGTGCCTTGGCAAAGACCTTCTTCACCGTAGCCAGATTGTTGGCCACCATAAAGGCGCCGAAGGCGGCACCACCGATGATCAGAATTTCGAACGGGTGCCAGAGCGCAGCCAGCTGTCCCTGGGACATAACGAAGCCGCCCAGCACGCTGCCAATAACTACCAAGTAGCCGACAATTTTCAGCATAAACCCGTCAAATCCCCCGATAATCAAATCAAGCTGTGAACTACTCCAGCGTTCGGCAGCAAACCCGCCCTGTTCGCGGTATAGTCTATTTAATTGCCACTGTTGATCAGTATAAGCCGCAAAGCCCATGAGCACAGAACAAGAAAGCAAAACACGTCTAGAAGGGGATATCGGCAGCCTGCGCCAAAGCCTGAACAACTTTGTCCTGCCAATCGAAAAAAACCAGCGCGCGCGGCTGATCGGTCATCTGGATCAGGAACTGATGAGCGTCAGCGATCTCGCGCGCGAAATTCTCCAGGTTCCCGCTGCAGCCTTGCAGGTATGCCGGGTGGCCGGTGAGATGGCGCGCCAACGTGACATCGATATACTCACCCTCGAGCAGGCCTGCAATTTACTGGGTACGCTGCGCCTGGGCAACCTGTTGCGCAACTTGCCGATTGTCGAGAACAGCGAACTGCCGCTGGCCTACCGACAACTGATCAGCATCAGTGAGCATGCCCTGACCCAGGCCCAAGGGCTCTTCGCCAATCGTATGGCGCGGCTATGGCATGAGGTATCCCTGGCCAGCCTGCTGTTTCTGGCTCCCTGCTGGGTTCTGATATACCACCGTCCCGAGCTGTTCGATTATTGGGATGCCCGGCACCTCGAGGGCCGACCAGCACAACCCGACATCAGCCCCTGGCTGCTGGACAGCAGCCATATTCTCGGCCTGGCACAACAGCTTGCCGAGGACTGGTGGCTACCGCCCTGGATCATTCAGGGCTACCGGTCACTGGGTAGCAGCCGCAGGGTCATCGTCAAGGCTCTGCATATTGCCCGCGACAGTCAACACCCGCAGGAGCAGCAGGCCATGCTGGATGCTGACCGCTCACTCTCACGCTGGCTGACCCAACCCGCCAACAGTCTGTTGATGAGCAACGGCCTGGCGTTGGGCGCGCACCATGACTGGGACGCCCGGCATACCCAACGCTGGCAGCAGTTGACAGCGCTGTACCTGAATTGCGACGTGGCCAGTATCCAGAGTGCCAGCCACCTCAATGCAGTAACCAGCGCACGGGAACAGTACCAGAAACATGGCAGCGAGCTTTGGCTGCCAGCCGAAGCCCTGATCTGGACGCAGCGCAGCCGACGCAGGAAGGCTTCCAGCACTGACCAGCAGACCTTGGCCAATGACCCTGCTGCGCCCTCGGTTACGAGCAGCCCCAACGCGCCAGCACTGCCACAGGACCCGGCTTTCTGGCGTCAGCAGTGTATGACCCTGATCAGTCAGCCAAGCCGCTTCTCCAGCCTGGGCGAAATACTCGAGACCACCCTGCAGGCAATGGGCCGGGGACTGGGTATCCGCCAGAGCTGGATTGCACTGTATAATGGTCGGCATCGGGCACTGATTATCGCCAAGGCGAGCGGTTTTGCTGAAGACCAGCCCGTTACCGGGTTGAATCTGGGCGAGTGCCAGAACACCGACTGGGGTCGTTGGCTACAGGGCAACAGCAGCCATGACCTCTCGACCCAGAGCCTGAGGCGCGCCAGCACACTGCTGCCCGCCACACTGAAACAGTTACTCGGCGACCAGCATGGGCGACTTCTTCCCCTGCAGCACAACGGCCAGATCATAGGAATGCTGGGAGTGCAGGGACTGACCGCCGCCGACCTGGCCCGGGACAAGCACCGCCAGGCACAACTGAAAACCGCTGACTGCCTGCACCGGGCATTGATAGCCTATAGACAGAACAACGGATAATCGCGCCGCAAAGGCGGCGCGGCGTCCCCGGAGATTTAAGCCATGTCACAACCCCTCCCCCTGCTGCTAGAGCCTCTTGCGCTGCCCAGCGATCTGGATCCAGCCCGGTATCGGCTGGTCGACCTGTCACGTAGCGAACAGTATCAGCAGGGTCATATACCTGGCGCGGTTCACGTCCCGCCAGCCGCTACCAGTTCAGCCGCACCCACACCCGGCCTGCTGCCGGACAGAGAACAACTGCAAGCGCTGTTTGGAAGCCTGGGTCACCATCCGGACCTCCACTACATCGTCTATGACGATGAGGGTGGCGGTTGGGCTGGGCGCTTTATCTGGTTGCTTGATAGTATCGGCCACCGGCATTACAGCTATCTCAATGGCGGCTTGCATGCATGGCAACAGGAGGGCCTGCCCAGCGAGCAGGAGGTGCAATTGATCACTGCGACCAATCCCGAGCTCAGCCTGGATAAAACCGCCACTATAGATGTGCAGGAACTGCTGGCCAGCCTGAACAAGCCCGACCTGTTGGTCTGGGACGCCCGCTCTCCTGCAGAATTCAGCGGAGAAAAAGCGCTAGCCAGCAAGGCCGGCCACATCCCTGGCGCGGTCAATTTTGAATGGACTGCAGGGATGGACAAGGACAATGGCTGGCGCCTGCGCCAGGATCTGGCCGAGCAACTCCAGGCGCTGGGTATTACTCCTGATCGCGACATCGTCACCCACTGCCAGACTCATCACCGCTCCGGATTCACCTATCTGGCGGCAAAAATACTCGGTTACCCCCGCATCAGAGCCTACGCAGGCTCCTGGTCGGAGTGGGGAAACCACCCAAACACCCCTGTCGAATCCTGAGGTTTTACCATGCTCGAACGCTTGTTCATTATCATGCAGTACCTGCTGCCCCAGCACCTGATTTCCCGTGTTGCCGGTTGTCTGGCGAACTGCCCCTGGGCGTGGATCAGAAAGCCCTTTATCAAATGGTTTATTCAGCGCTACAAGGTCGACATGAGCGAGGCGGAGCAACCTGATCCAGATAGCTACGCCTGCTTCAACGACTTTTTTACCCGGGCACTGAAAGCCGACGCCCGTCCATTGGACACCCAGCCCGACAGCATTCTTTGCCCCGCTGATGGCAGCATCAGCCAACTGGGCCGCATCGAGCACGGACGTATTTTCCAGGCCAAGGGCCAGAGCTTTAGTGTGCTTGAGCTGCTCGGCGGCAATCCCGAACACGCGGCGCTGTTCCAAGGCGGCGAATTTGCCACCGTCTACCTGGCCCCGCGGGACTACCACCGCGTACATATGCCACTGGAAGGCAGCCTGACCGACATGATCTACGTGCCTGGCAAGTTGTTTTCGGTCAACCAGAACACCGCAGAAAATGTACCCGAGCTATTTGCCCGCAATGAAAGGGTTGTGTGTCTGTTCGATAGTCCCGTCGGGCCCATGGCCGTAGTCCTGGTCGGCGCCATGGTTGTAGCCTCGGTGGAAACGGTCTGGGCTGGCACTGTTGCGCCGCCGAGCCGTGAACTGAAAGCCTTTGAGTACGGCAAGACCGCACCCGCGCTGGAACGCGGTGCGGAAATGGGCCGCTTCAAACTCGGTTCCACCGCCATTGTTCTGTTCGGACCAGGCAAAGCCCAGTGGGACCCAGCACTGCAGGCGGGCGCACGGGTCTACATGGGCCAGGCGCTAGGGAAGCAACTGATCTAAGCTCGCTCGAAACTGAAGGCAATCACCTGGTCGATGCTGCGCGCACCCAGCGCCAGCATCACCAGTCGGTCAAACCCAAGGGCTACACCAGCACAGCTGGGTAGACCGCTGCGCAGGGCCGCAAGCAGGTTGAGATCAACTGGCAGCAAGGCTCCCCCCTCGATCTGCCGCGCCTGCTGATCCGCCTCGAAGCGGCGCAACTGCTCATCAGCATCGGTCAGCTCAAAGTAACCATTAGCCAATTCCATGCCGCCGACAAACAACTCGAAACGTGCCGCACAAGGCACCCGGTCATCACCCTCGACTATCCGCGCCAACGCAGCCTGAGACGCAGGAAAGGCATAAACCAGGGTTGGCTCCAGCAGTAGTGGCTCGACACAATGCGAGAACAGCAGGTTGAGCCAGCCATCCCGCGACAGATCGCCCACGAATCCGCAGCGCTCGCGACCCTGAGCAGCCAACTCACTGGTCTCACAGGCATGCACATCCAAGCCCAACAGCTCTTCGAACAGCGCCGCGTAAGTAACCCGCCTGGCAGCAGTGCAGCCCAGCACGCTGACTACCAGCTCATCCACCTCGTCCATCAACTGATGGTGGTCATAACCGACCCGGTACCACTCCAGCATGCTGAACTCGGGGTTGTGTCGCCCGCCACTCTCACCATTGCGAAACACCTTGCAGAGCTGCCAGATACAGCCGCTGCCCGCCGCGAGCAGACGTTTCATCGGGTATTCCGGCGAGGTCTGCAGGTAGCGTCTGTGCGCCACACCTGCTCCTTCCGGCACATAGTCACAGGCAAAGGGCTGAAGCTGGGGATCACTGACTGCCGCTACAGACAGGGCTGGCGTATCCACCTCAAGGACTCCCCGCTCGGCGAAGAACCGGCGTAGCGCATCCATGATGCCAGCCCGTGCACGCAAGGCGTCAAGTGAAGCCGAGGGTCGCCATTGGTCCATCACTGCATCCTCCACAGGCAATAAAAAGCCGGGGCCAGGCCCCGGCTTGCTGTGTCATCGACCAATCCTCGACGGATCAGGCGCGACCTACGTACTCGGCGCTGCGCGTATCAACCTTGAGCACATCGCCAACGTTGATGAACAGAGGCACCTTGACTACCGCACCGGTCACCAACTTGGCGGGCTTGGTGCCGCCACCGGAGGTATCACCGCGTACACCTGGATCAGTTTCAACGACTTCCAACTCGACAAAGTTGGGGGCGCCGACAGCAATCGGAGCGCCGTTGAACAGGGTAACCTGATAGATGACCTGTTCCTTCAGCCAGTTCTTCGCCTCGGTCACCGCCTTCTCATCAGCACCCACCTGCTCGAACGAACCATCGGTAGCCATGAAATGCCAGAATTCACCGTCGGCGTAGAGATATTCCATCTCGCGATCCATGACATCCGCACCTTCCAGGCTGTCACCGGACTTGAACGTGCGCTCGTTGACGCGACCAGTTTTCAGGTTGCGCACCTTGACCCGGTTGAACGCCTGACCCTTGCCGGGCTTGACGTATTCGTTTTCCAGGATTGAACAGGGATCGCCATCGAGCATCACCTTGAGACCCGGCTTGAATTCATTGGTAGAATAATTGGCCATACACTTCCCACTGACAGTTTGAACGGAAACATCCGATAACGCGCTGAACTGAAAAACAGATCGGGTACTACCCGGTTACAGCCCGACACTGCAACTGAAGGTTGCAACAATGTCAGACGGATGCCCTGCCACCCAAGCGCGGAAAACACCAATGATACATGGATCTTTAGTGCCTGTTGAGTCCAGCAGTTGGCAAAACCTGCTGGCGAGCACTATCAACGACCCAAGAGTACTGTTACAGCGCTTGCAACTGGACCCTGACCTACTGGATCCAGCGTTAGCCGCCAGCAGCGAATTTGCCCTGCGCGTGCCAGAACCCTACCTCGCCAGAATGAAGCCGGGCGACCCGCATGATCCGCTACTACGTCAGGTACTGCCGATTGGCGAGGAGCTACGTGCCGAGCCGGGCTACCAGCTCGACCCGCTCGGTGAACAACAGAGCAACCAGCAGCCTGGCATTATCCACAAATACCACGGTCGTCTATTGCTGGTCGTCAGCGGCGGCTGCGCGATCAATTGCCGTTACTGCTTTCGTCGCCACTTCCCCTATGAAGACAACAACCTGAGCACCGCACAGTGGCAGCAGGCACTGGACTATATTCGTCAGGATTCGAGCCTGCATGAAGTCATCTACAGTGGCGGCGATCCACTGGTAGCCAATGACCGTCGCCTGGCCTGGCTGACCCGGGAAATTGCTGCCATCCCGCATGTAAGACGTCTGAGAGTGCATACCCGTCTGCCCATAGTGATACCCCAGCGCGTCACCGACTCGTTACTCGATGCCCTGTGCGGCACCCGCCTGCCGGTGACCATGGTATTGCACTGCAATCACGCCAACGAAGTCGACCAGAATGTGGCGCGCGCCATGGCCCGTCTGCGTGCCGCCGGAATCACGCTGCTCAACCAGGCAGTGTTGCTGCGCGGCGTGAATGATCAGTTGGCCAATCAAATAGAGCTGAGTGAAACCCTAGGCGATCATGGCGTTTTGCCCTATTATCTTCACGTGCTGGACCATGTCAGGGGCGCCCACCACTTTCTTGTGGATGATAAAGAAGCCCAGGCGCTGCTTGGCCAGATGCTCACCCGCCTACCAGGATTTCTGGTTCCCAGACTGGTAAGGGAAGTAGCAGGGCAACCTGCGAAGGTGCCGTTACGGGTGGAACTGGCCGCTATCACGCCAGCATCCGTCAGCTAGGCGCTGGTTTCCGGTAGAGCGCTGATTGCGGGCAGGTACTTCGCATGTGTACAACTTTGCTGCTAGAGTGACAATTGACTTTCTGGTGTCCTGAAAAACCCGCTTCGAACGCGTCGGGACTCGGCCTGAACCGCTTGTATTGGATAAGACTGTTATGGATAGCACAGCGCAAAAACTGAATTTGCGGATACCGCAGCAGACCCTCAAGAGCCTCAGCTTTGCGGAGGGCTCGGAGAAAGGTATCGTCCAATGGTTGGCCAACCTGCCCAAGGCCAATATCGGCGAAACCGCCCGACAGCTCTACCAGGGGTTGATCGAAATCAATCAGCTCGAATTGGCAGCAGAGAAGCGCTTGCTGATTCTTGAGCGCATCCGCCCTGAAGTACATTATGTCTGCACCGCCTTGTCCAAGTATTATCTAGGCCAGTCGATTGTGCTGGAGGACAAGCCCCGCAAGGTTGCCAACCTCTCACAGTCATTGCAGAACCATCTTGCCAACGGCTACAAGATAGTTGTTGCCCAGGAACGCAGCATCAAGTCGCGCGACCACGCAGGACTGGTCGGGCTCGCCATTCAGCGTGCCATGCGCGGCCTTTGCGGGCCTCTGCTGCGGGCCTTTCAGCTCTACTGTCCAGTGGCTGACGGCGTTTGGCTAGAACTGCACCAACTCTACCAGTTGGCACGCAAACGCAATTTGCACCTGCAGCCAATCAGCGACAATGAAAGCAAAGACAGCCGTCCCCTGAGTATCGAACAGTGTTACCTGGTCGCCTTGCTGATGGGGTCTGCGCGGCCCAACCAGATGCGTCAAAGCGCCATGGGCCGCCTTTTCGCCACCCTTGAGGACTGGTCAAAACTGGCCAAACTGGTGGAAGCCGACAATTCCAAGGCGCTGTTCATCATCAACCCGGCTATGGATTGCCCGCCGCGCTATCGCTCTTTAATCCGCGAAGAGGACCTGACCGAGAGCCTGGGTCTGAGCACCCAGCTACTGGTTGATGGCATCAAGGAGTACATGCTCAACGGCGGCGAGAACCGCGGCACCCTGAAAGTGCCTGATGGCTTTGGTATCGAGCTGTTGCAGCATGTCAGCCAATCCTGGGGGGATCTGGCCGAACGTACTTTCAATCGCGTACCTGGGCGAGGCACCATCAAGCTCAGCATAGGCATGAGCGCAACTCATTTCCGTATTGCCCGAACCTCCTTTGCCAGTTTTATCAATGCCGATGAGCTGGAGCTGAACCCGTTCTCCGACGCAGCTCAGCGCGCCAGACAGGAAGGCTGGTCCAACGCCTTTGACGGCGGCGCCCATTCGGTGGACTGGACCCCAGGCAACGTCGAACAGATCGACTACAACGCCCTGCCCGGCGCCACTGGCGAGGACGAGGGCGATGAAAGCTTCCCGATTCACTCCCTGCCAATCGTCAACCACAGTCCGGGCGGCTTCTGCCTTACCTGGCCCAAGGAAGTACCCAAGCAACTGCAGGCTGGCGAGCTGCTGGGCATTCAGGAAGAAAGCGATCAGGACTGGAGCCTTGCCGTTGTACGCTGGATCCGCCAGGTACGCGGTGGCGGCACGCAGATGGGTATCGAGCTGGTAGCGCCGCACTGCACACCCTGCGCGATAAAACTGATTCGCAAAACCGAGCAGCCAAGCCAGTATCTGCGCGGCCTGATCCTGCCTGAAGTCACGGCAATTGATCGCCCTGCCACCATTATCACCCCACGCCTGCCATTCCAGGTGAACAGCAAGGTGATGATATTGCAGGGTAACCGCGAGAACCGTGCGCACCTGTCGGACCGGGTGGCGGCTACCGGCAGCTTCAGCCAGTTTGAATATAAGGTGTTGGAGCAGTCCCCTGACGCATCGGGTAAATCTGGGACCACCAGCACAACTTTGGCAACCAGCAGTGAGGATGACTTTGACTCGCTCTGGAAGTCTCTGTAAATTCGGACCTCTAGGAATCTTCGAGGCACTCCCGCGCGCGGGTGGAGCGACTCCGCCTCCGGGTCGTGCCTCGGGTTCGTCTCCCCAACCGATTTAGGCCAACTGGCCGTCTCAAGCTTGGAAGACCATGGGCACCGAATCGAACGCCATCCGACTGCTGATACTGGAAGACTCGCAGAACAACTCCGAGCATCTCGTCAGCCTGTTGCGTAATGCTGGCCACGCCACTCGCGCGCACCGTATCAGCTCTGTAGAAGACCTCCAGGAATGCCTTCAGCAAACTTGGGACCTGTGCCTGGCCATACCGCAAACCAGTTTCATGAGTGCCCATGAAGCCTGCTCCTTGATCGCTCGCCAGTCACGCGACATCCCCTTTGTACTGATCAGTCCCGAGCTGACCGACGAAGTTCGCACTGAAGCCATGCGCAACGGCATGCAGGACGCTGTCTCTACCCCGGCCGAAGCCCTGCTGACCATGACCGTCAAGCGCGAACTGGCCAGCCTCGATGCGCGCAGACAGTTGCGTATTGCAGAGCAGACCCTGCGTGAGACGGAAAAGCGCTGCCAACTGCTGCTCGACAGCTCGGTGGACGCTATCGCCTATGTGCATGACGGCATGCATATCTATGCCAACCGCTCCTATATTCGCCTGTTTGGCTATGACGACCCCGAGGATCTGGCCGCCGAGCCGATGGTTGGCCTGATCGCCAGCAAGGACCAGGCAGCGTTCAAGAACTTCCTGCGCAACTACAGCAGCCAGGGCGACCAGAACGAGATGCGCTGTAGCGGGATCGACGTGGAGGGCACCGAGTTCCCTATCATGTTGACCTTCTCACCGGCCAGCTACGACGGAGAGCCCTGTACCCAGGTGGTCATTCGCGTAGAAACCGCCAGTGCCGAGTTCGAAGAAAAGCTCAAGGTCATGACCAGCCAGGATCTGGTCACCGGTCTATATAATCGCTCCTATTTCCAGCAACAGCTTGATCCGGTCAGCGAGCAGGCCGTTCACGGCGGCCAGGCAAGCGCCCTGATCTACATGAGTGTGGACAACTTCAACGGCGTGCAGACCGGGGTAGGTATTGGCGGCTCGGATCTGATCCTTACCGACCTGGCGCAGATCCTGCGTGACGCCTTCCCGGAGGGCACGTTGCTTGCCCGCTTCAGCGATGATGCCTTCAGCATTCTGCTCAAGGGCAAGGAACCGGAAAGCATCAGCAATGCACTGAACAACCTGCGCAAAAAGATAGAGTCGACGCTGTTCGAGGCCAACGGCCGTACCGTGCAGATCACTGTCAGCATGGGCATTTCATCAATCAGTGAAACCAGCCCCAAGCCGGAAGAGGCGATCGACAGGGCACACCGTCTGGCCGACCAGATCAGCCAGGCTGGCGGCAATGCGCTGAAAATCTTCAACCCCCTGGAAGAACTGGCCCATCAGGCCAACCGCGGCAATCTGATAGCGCTGGTCAAGCACACATTGGAGACCAATGGCTTCAAGCTGCTGTTTCAGCCGGTCATCAGCCTGCGCGGCGACAGCTCCGAGCATTACGAGACCTATCTGCGGCTGCTCAACAGTCAGGGTGAAGAGGTGCCTGCGGCAGACTTTCTGCCGGCGGCCCAGGAAGCTGGGCTGGCAGTGGAAATTGATCGCTGGGTTATCAACCAGTCAATCAAGATACTTGCAGGCCATCGCGCCAAGGGCTCCCATGCCAACCTGCTATTGAACCTTAGCAGCGCCAGCCTGCAGGACCCCGAGTTGGTGCAATGGGTCGCCGAGCAACTCAAACTGAGTCGCCTGCCTCCAGACAGCATCATCTTCCAGTTCAACGATGCCGACGCCAATACCTACATGAAACAGGCCAAGGTATTGACTGAAAATCTGCACAAACTGCACTGCAAGGTATCGCTCAGCCACTTTGGTTGCGCACTAAATCCCTATGCCGCGCTCAAGCACCTGCAGGTCGACTTTATCAAGATCGATGGCTCTTTCAGTCGCAACTTGTCCGAACCGGAGGCAGTGGAAACGCTCAAGGAGATGGTCAGTGCACTGCATGGCATGGGCAAGCTTACGATAGTGCCCTATGTCGACAGCGCAGCCATGATGCCCACCCTGTGGCAGGCCGGCGTAAACTATATTCAGGGTCATTATCTGCAGTCGCCAAGCGACAGCATGAACTACGACTTTTCCGCCGAGTAAGACATCGGCGGGGCGCCTGCCCCGCCATAACCCGACACCTGCTGAACGAAGATCAGTAGCCCTCGCGGTCACGAAACCCTAGCAGATACAGAATGCCGTCCAGACCCAGGGTCGAGATAGCCTGTTTGGCTGACTGCTTGACCAGAGGCTTGGCCCGAAAGGCAACGCCCAAACCGGCAATGGCCAGCATCGGTAGATCATTTGCACCATCGCCCACAGCAATCGTCTGCTCCAGACTGATACCCTCGCGCTGGGCCAGCTCACGCAGTAGGTCGGCCTTGCGCTGCCCGTCAACAATAGGTTCCAGCACCTCGCCAGTAACCAGGCCATTGCTCACGGGCAAGGCGTTGGCATAGACATAGTCGATACCCAGACGCTGCTGCAGACGCTCGGCAAAGTAGCTGAAGCCGCCCGACAGGATAGCGGTCTTGTAACCCAGACGCCGCAACTGGCTAATCAGCGTCTCGGCGCCTTCGGTCAGCCGCAGGGACGCCCCGATATCTTCCAGAACCGACTCGGGCAAACCTTTCAGCAGCGCCATGCGCTCGCGGAAACTGGCCTTGAAATCCAGTTCTCCGCGCATGGCCCGCTCAGTAATCGCCGCCACCTGCTCACCGACACCTGCCGCCTTGGCCAACTCGTCGATCACCTCGGCGTCGATCAGCGTGGAATCCATATCGAACACCACCAAGCGTCGATTGCGGCGGAATACACTGTCCTGCTGGAAGGCAATATCCACATTCAGTTGTTGTGCGATGGTCAGAAATTCGGCGCGCAACCTAGCCGGATCTTCCGGCTCGCCGCGCACCGAGAACTCAATGCAGCCCTTGCCCTGATCCGCTGGCAAACCCTCGGGAATGCGGCCAGACAAACGATCGATATGGTCAATATTCAGGCCATGACGCGCAGTTATTTCGCTGACCTGGGCAATATGCTCTGCTGTCACCCGGCGGGCCAGCAGAGTCACAATATGCCGGGGCTTGCCCTGACCGGTAACCCAACGGCCGTACTCTTCGGCACTGACCGGTGTGAAGCGCACCTGCTGATCAAGCTCGTAGCCACGGAACAACACATCCTTGAGCACATCAGCCATGCCGTCTTCGCCGACCATTTCGACCAGAATGCCAAACGACAAAGTGTCATGTATCACCGCCTGGCCAATATCCAGGATATTCACCTCGGCACGGGCCAGAATGCCGGTAATAGCCGCCGTCAGGCCCGGCCGGTCCGGGCCGGTAATATTGATCAGGACAATTTCCTTCAAGGTGACCGCTCCAGCAAAGGGTGTAAGGGGCACTATTCTACCTGTATTTGTCCGCTGGCTCACAGATGCGCGCTTTTGCCCCCGGTAGGGAATGGCTATACTAGAAACAGCATGCTGTATTGACACCCGACCCTCCCCCCAGAACCGAGCCGCAACTTGAATCAGACTCCCCCCTCTTCCGACAACCTGTTTCTACGCAGTTATGCTGCCTGGCGGCAGCGTAACGTGAAACTGACCGGCAAGCTGCTGATGCTCGCCCTGATTCCTTTGGGGTTGCTGCTCATCTGGATACTGCTGGGCGCAAGGGTACAGCTACAGCAAGATGCTGCGGCGCATGCCGACAAGATTGGCACAGAACTGGCTCGCCAGGTAGCAGCCTCTAGCGCCGACCTCCTGGCTGCCAATGATCAGTTGAGCCTGAATATCCTGCTCGCCCAGTGGGTGCAGAATCCGCTGATAGCACATACCCGTTTGTTCAATGCGGAAAACCGCGTGATTGCCGAAGCAGGCAGTCGGCCAAGCGCCAGTCAACTGGCACCGGGCATGGGCCAGTTCAACGCCGCCGTACATGTGCAGGACAATCTCGCCGGACAAGTCCAGCTTAGCCTGGCCGCAGCGCCATTCATGGCACCCGCCAGTACGCTGCTGAAAGCCCTGTCCTGGGCCATCGCCGCATTCATGTTGATTGCAGCGTTGCTCGCCTGGCGCACCGCCAGCAGCCTGCGCCTAACCATGCAGCAACTGGGCACCTGGCAGGGCGATAGTCCGCAGCCCGCACCAGGCATTGAGCGCCGTGACGAGCTCGGTGATCTGGCGCGACAGCTTGCTGCACGCAGAATCATCGATTCGCCACCACCACCGGTAGAGGAAGTCGCCGAACTGGCCACCCCGGCAGAGGACATCGAAGCAGTACCAGCAACCGATGCAGACATGCACGACACAGCACCCGCGGATCCTCTGGATACACTGGCATACGACCTGACAGAAGCCCGAGAGCAGGCGCCAGCGGATGAACAGCCGTTGCCCACGGTTGAAGCCGACGACCCCGTACTTGAGGCCGACGGTGTTTCAACGCCAGAACGGGATCACCAGCACGAGGACGACAGCGAGGACGCTTACCAAGAAGTCAGCGCCACCCCCAATGCGCCACTGGAAACAGCCGTATTGGCTATTCGACTAGGCAACCAGGAAGCCCTGAGAAGACTGCCACGGCCTCGGCTGATGGCGCTACTGGAAAGATACAGAACTCAGTTGGAAGAGGCCTGTCAGCTCTACAACGGACACTTGCATACGCTGCATGACGGCACCAGCCTGGTGACCTTCAACGCCCGCGAGTGTCGTCAGGATGAGCTGACTCACGCCCTGTGTTGCGGCGAACTGCTGCGAATCCTCGGCCATGACCTGCAAGTGGAGATCGCCGATACCGGCATCACCCTGCACCTACACCTGGCAATCTGTCATGCACCTTGTCTGCGCGCACTTGACGACCAGGCACTGGCGGAGGAGCCCACCTGCAACACCATGCTGCAGCAGGTTCAGTACAGCCGCAACCTGCTATTGCTCGACAGCTCCCTGGCCACCTGCGAAGCGCTGCGTGAGAGAGCCGTGGTGCGACGCCTGGCCAGCCAGCCGGGGATCTACTGCATCGAACGCCTGCAGGACCCCTACCAGAGCATGCTCGAGCAGCAGCTCAATCACTTTTACCAGCAGCGTCAGGGCTAACTGCAGCAGCACCCTTGGCCGACTCTACAGCAACCTTGTCGACCTTCTGAAAGCCGCGTGGCAGCTTGTTGCCACGACGGCCGCGCTCACCTCGATAATGCTCCAGGTCAGCCGGACGCAGGGTCAGGGTGCGCTTCCCGGCGGTGAGCTGCAGATTGGCATCCTCGGGCAACAGTGCCAGGGCCAGCAGAAACTCCTCGCGACTGCGAACCCGCGCCGAAGGTAGCGACAGGATCTTGTTACCCTTGCCCTTGCTCAGTTGCGGCAGATCGGCCAAGGGGAAGACCAACAGGCGTCCCTCATTAGATACTGCGACTACCTGATCAAGCTCGGTACTGCGCACCGCAATAGGTGCCATGACCTTGCCGCCTTCGGGCAGATTGATCAACGCCTTGCCATTCTTGTTCTTCGCCAACAGATCTGCGCCCTGCACGACAAAGCCGTAGCCCGCATCGGAAGCCAACAGATACAGAGCCTTTTCGTCTGGCATCAGCACGCTCTCGAAGGTCACCCCAGGTGGCGGACTAAGGCGACCGGTCAGCGGTTCACCCTGGCCACGGGCGGACGGCAGGGTATGGGTCGGCAGCGAATAGCTGCGACCACTGGAGTCGATAAAGACTACCTGCTGATTGGAGCGTCCAGACGCCTGGGCGATATAACCATCACCCGGCTTGAAGGCCAGACTGCTACCTTCAACGTCATGACCCTTGGCGCAACGCACCCAACCCTTCTCAGACAGTACTACGGTAACCGGCTCGGAGGGCAGCAGTTCGGTCTCCGACAGAGCCCGAGCCTCACGCCGCTCTACCAGCGGCGAACGACGATCATCGCCATAGGTTTCGGCATCGGCAATCAGCTCGTCCCGGATCAGGTTGCGCAATAACTTCTCACTTCCCAGCACCGCTTGCAGCTTGTCACGCTCCTCTTCCAGGGCGTCCTGCTCAGCGCGAATTTTCATTTCTTCGATGCGCGCCAACTGGCGCAGACGCGTATCTAGAATGTAGTCAGCCTGCAGCTCGCTAAGGGCAAAGCGCGACATCAGCTCGGCTTTGGGGTGTTCTTCGGTACGGATGATGTGGATGACTTCGTCCAGGTTCAGCCAGGCGATCTTCAAGCCTTCCAACAGGTGCAGACGCGCCAGCACCTTGTCCAGGCGGAACTGCAGACGGCGCCGCACGGTAACAGTCCGAAAGCCCAGCCACTCGCCAATCAGGCCGCGCAGATCCTTGACCGCCGGACGCCCGTCGGTACCGATCACATTCATGTTGACCCGATAACTGTGTTCCAGGTCAGTGGTGGCGAACAGGTGCTGCATCAGCTCTTCGGCATCAACCCGATTGGAGCGTGGCACAATGACGATACGCGTGGGGTTTTCATGATCGGATTCGTCACGCAGATCGGCAACCATGGGCAGCTTTTTCGCCTGCATCTGCGCGGCAATCTGCTCCAGCACCTTGGACCCGGAGACCTGATGCGGCAACGCGGTGACCACCACATCACCGTCCTCGCGCACCCATACTCCCCGACAGCGCACCGAGCCCTTGCCGGTAGCATAGAGCTTCAATAGTTCGCTGCGCGGAGTAATGATCTCCGCCTCGG
>JBKBSI010000005.1:0-37333 GCA_046291745.1 Pseudomonas sp.
GACCTTTCTGCAACGCGCCTATGACCAGTTGATCCATGACGTGGCCGTGCAGGATCTGGACGTGCTCTTTGCCATCGACCGTGCCGGGCTGGTGGGCGAAGATGGGCCGACCCATGCCGGCAGCTTCGATCTGTCGTTCCTGCGCTGTCTGCCCAACTTGGTAATCATGGCCCCGGCAGATGAGAACGAAACACGGCAGATGCTCAGCACCGGTTTTCTGCATGACGGCCCCGCTGCGGTGCGCTATCCACGCGGCAGTGGTCCCGGGGTAGCCATAGATCCGAGCCTGGAGCCACTGCCCATAGGCCGGGGTGTTGTGACCCGTGAGGGGCAGCGTGTAGCCATCCTGTGTTTCGGCACCTTGCATTCCCAGGCGCTGATCGTCGCCGACAAACTCGACGCCAGCGTCGCCAACATGCGCTTTATCAAACCCATGGACACCGCCCTGCTCGAACAACTGGCCGACAGTCACGAGCTGCTGGTTACCCTGGAAGAGAACGCCATCATGGGCGGTGCTGGCAGCGCCGTTAACGAATGGCTGCTGGCCCGCGGCAAACCGCTGGCAATACTCAACCTGGGCCTGCCGGACCTCTATGTGGAACATGCCAAGCCCGCCGAAATGCTCGCTGAATGCGGCTTGGATGCAGCCGGTATCGAAGCCGCCATCCGTAGCCGTCTCGATCTCGCCCCCTGAACTCCGACGCACTTGACCGCCGGAGCATTAGCCCCTAGAGTCCATCCCGCTTCCAGTCGCACTGGGTGCCCTGCCGGTCATCACGCCGCAGGGTGAAACGGGAAGTCGGTGCAACCCCGACGCTGCCCCCGCAACGGTAAAGGATCACAGCCCCCTGATACGGGTCTGTCGGTAATGCGTTTATAGCCACTGTACGCCCGCGTATGGGAAGGCCGCATTATCTGCATCCTGAGCCCGGAGACCGGCCCTGTGCGAAGAGACCCTGCCTGCGCGATCTGTAACCGCGCATCGGGTCCGTAGCTGAGGTGTCGCGGAGGGCGTCACCCGGCCAGTGCAGGGCTGTCCCTCCGTTTTACCGACAGGTTGCTACTGGCTTATCGCCCTCCTCAAAAGCGTTTCTTTTGAGGATTCATGATGAACAAGTACTTAACCCTGTTGCCCGCCCTGCTGGCCGCTGCCATAGCCCAGGCGAACGACACCCTGGACCTGCCCGACACCCTGGTTACCGCCTCGCGGGTGGAGCAGCCGCGCAGTGAAGCACATGCTGCCAGTAGCGTTTTTACCCGTGCCGACATCGAGCGCCTGCAACCGGCTGACGTGCCCGCACTGCTGCAACGTGTGCCCGGCCTGCACATTGCCCGCAACGGCGGTACTGGCTCCCTGACCGGCGTCTTTCTGCGCGGCACCACCAGCGCGCAAACCTTGGTGCTGGTTGATGGCCAACGCATCTCCGGCAGCTCCAGTGGTATCACCAGCCTGGAGCTGCTGAATATCGCGCATATCGAGCGCATTGAAGTGGTTCGCGGGGGTCGCTCGGCGATTTATGGCTCAGACGCCATTGGCGGCGTGATCCAGATTTTCACCCGCCGCGGTGACAGTGCAACAGGTTGGCAGCCCAGGCTGCAGGCCGGGATCGGCAACCACGGCCGCGTCGAGCGTAGCCTGGGAGTTTCCGCAGGCAATGCTGCCACACGCATGGACCTGGGGTTGTCCCTCGACGAAACCGATGGTTTCAAGCGCACCACCCTGGATGGCAGTCGAGACAGTAGCTACCGCAACAAGGCGGTCAACCTGACGCTCTCGCATCGCTTCAACGAGCGCCTGCAGATTGGCCTAACCGGTTTGCGCCAGAGTGGTGAGAGCGAATACGACTTCACCCTGTCTCCGGCCGCCTTTGCCCAGGATGATTTCGAGCTGTCCAGCCTCAGCAGTTTTGCCGAAGTACAGCTCAGCGATATCTGGACCAGTCGAATCGAGTTGGGGCACAGCGAAGACCGGCGCACTACGCAGGATCCCTATGGCGGCTCTACGTTCAACAGCTACCGCGATCAGGTCAACTGGCTTAATACCCTGGATCTGGACGCCGGTCACAGCCTGTTGTTGGGCGCCGACTGGTATGAGGACCGTCTGAACAGCTCCAACGACTTCAACCGCAATAGCCGCAGCAACCGTGCCGCTTTCATCCAGCACCGTTTTAACGGCGAGCTGTTCTCAACCGAACTGGGTCTGCGTCACGACCGCAATCAACAATTCGGCAGCGAGCAAACCTGGAACGTCGGCGCCACCTGGCACATTAACCCGCACAACGACTTGCTACTGTCCTACAGTGAAGCCTTCCGCGCGCCGACTTTTAACGATCTGTACTACCCGGACAGTTGCTTTATGGGCTTCTGTACAGTCTACGCCAATCCCGACCTGAAGCCGGAAACCGCTCGCAGTTACGAGCTGCAGTGGCGCGCGCAACTGAGCCCGACCACACGCCTGGAAACCTCGATATATCGCACGCTGATTCGCGATGCCATCGTTACCAACAACGCGCTGGACGGCAACCAGGCTGGCAGCGCCAACCCCTTCCGCCCGGAGAATATCGACAAGGCGCGCATCAATGGCTTTGAAACCAGCGTGCAGCAGGAGCTTTTTGGCTGGCTGAGCAGCGCCAACTACAGCCTGATTGATGCGCGCAACGCCAGCGGCGGTGGGAATGACGGCAACCGGCTGGCACGACGGCCGAAGAACAGCCTGAGCTTTGACCTGGATCGCCGCTTCGATCGCCTGAGTCTGGGTGCCAGTTGGCAGGTCAACAGCCATAGCTACGACGACCTGAACAACAACAACCGCATTCCCGGCTATGGCGTACTCGGTGTGCGCGGCAGTTGGCAGGCAAACGATGAGCTGCGCCTTAACCTGGCGATAGACAACCTGCTGGATCGCGACTACTACCAGGCTCGGGGCGGCGCCTTCGATGCCGATACCTTTGCCCCCGTGCCGTTCCGTTATCGGGAAGGTGGGCGAATGATGCTGTTGTCGCTGAACTGGACTCCGCGCATCTGACCCGCGCTCAAGCGAGCCGCAGCAATGGCGGCTCGACTTGCCTGTCTACCGACGCCGACTGGCTCTGGGGCAGCCGCCGCCGGTAGTCGCTGGGACTGATACCCGTCCAGCGGCGAAAAGCCCGGGTGAAGCTGCTCGGATCGAGAAAGCCGACCTCATAGGAGATCGCCGTCAGTGATTTGCGCGTATCGGCCAGCAGACGCATTGCTTCCTCACGGCGCGCCTGATCGAGCAACTGTTCATAGGATGTGTTGTGCTGACGCAATAACCGACGCAAGTGCCTCGGGCTGACCTTCAACGGCTCGGCTATCTGCTGTTCAGTCAACTGGCCGCTCCCCAAACGCACCAGAATATCCCGCCGCACCCGATCCACCACATCCCCGCCCGGCATACTGGCGACGAAGCCGCGTAGCGCACCGGTCATGCCGCCGACCAGTGCAGGAGTAGCTCCAGGCAGCGGCAGACTCATCCAGGCTGCTGGTAACAACAGTGCGTAAGCATTGCCGTGACGACTGTCGGCACACCAGCTCAAGCGGCCGTAGTCTACCCTTCCCGCTTCCGGCGATACCAACGACAAGCCCGTGTGGGCGTGCTCGGTTCCGCTGACAAAACGCTTCAACAGCCGTACTACCAGACCCAGCAATGCCTCTTGCTGCTGTGTATGCGGGCGGCCACGGGGGCGTAGCAGCAATATGATGCGGTCACCCGAACGGTGCAGTTCCAGACGCGCCTGAGTACTGAGCAGAGAAAAAAAGCGCACCAGTTGACCGATCGCAGAACCCAGATCCGGGCTCGCGGCGCCGGTCAGCTCGAGCATTTGCAGCGGTACTGGCAGAACCGCGCCGCGGACACAAGCCATACCCAGCAGGGCATCACCGCTCAACGCCTGAGCCTCCGCCCATAGTAGTGTGCAACTGGCCTGATCTATCGACTCCGCGCCTTCGGATTGCGCCAGCAAGCGGGACGCAACCAGTGAGTTAGAGAGCGACTGATCGTAATACGCCAGCCCCTGTTCGATAACGCCAATCCAGGCGGTGCGCTCGCGGGGAGTGCCGCCAGCATATTGTTGTGTATTCATCAGCTTTCCTTGCAGCAGGATAGTGTACCGGCCCAGACCCTAGCTTTCGGGACAATGCAGAGCACTCTGTATTGCAGAGTAGATTACCCCGAGAGAACACGCAAATGATTGTATTGCCGACGCTTTAGACCTCCCAGGACCGCATCTAATGTCCCCTGCGGCCGGGTTCGCACAGGGCGCCGCAGGCACACTACACAGGCGTGAAAAGGGCCCAGACAAGGTCCTTTCCCACCTGCCTGCAGGCCAACAAGGCAGCGGTGCAGGCACTACTGGGTTACAACCAAGGAGCAGCACAATGACAAGAATAATTCCTGCGCGGGCGCTGGCCGCCCTGCCACTGGCTATCGGACTTGCCAGCCTCGCCCACCCTGTTGTGGCGGCCAACTTCACTATTGGAGGGGTACAGGCGCAGCTTGATTCGCAACTTACGGTCGGGGCCAGTTGGTCGACCACCGACCCGGACAAACGCTTTATTCACACCGACACTCAGGTAGACGGCAAGCCCATGGGCGGGCAGGCCCTGGCGCGCACATCAGATGATGGCCGCCTGAACTATCGCAGTGGTGATGCCTTCTCGAAGAGCTTTCAGGGGAACCATGACCTGGAGTTCCGGTACGGCGACTCAGGGGCATTCTTTCGCGGCAAATACTGGTATGACTTCGAGACCAAGGACGGCAGCCAGCGTTTCTATGACATCAGTGACAAGGGCCGCGCTCCGTTGCAGAAGGGCTCCGGCACCGCGCTGCTCGACGCCTTTGTCTACCACAACTACTCAATTGGCAAGCTGCCCGGCAACGTCCGTCTGGGGCGTCAGGTAGTCAGTTGGGGTGAAAGTCTGTTTATTCGCAACTCCATCAACTCAATCAACCCGCTGGATGTGGCGGCTTTCCGGCGCCCTGGGGCCGAGGTCAAGGAAGCCCTGATACCGGTAGAAATGCTCTATCTGTCCCAGGCGCTAACCGACAACCTGACCATGGAGGCCTTCTATCAGTTGAAATGGGCACCCACCGTAGCCGATAACTGCGGCACTTTTTTTGGTGCGGACACCGTTGCCAAGGGTTGCATCGACCGTCTGATCGTCGCCGGTATGGACCGCCCCCAAGGCGAGGTGCAGGCGATTCCCGGCAACATCACCATCGCCCGGGCGAAAAAGGACCAGGACGCCAGTGACGACGGCCAGTTTGGCGTGGCCATGCGCTGGTACGCCGCCGCCCTGAACGACACCGAGTTTGGCTTCTACGCGCTCAACTATCACAGCCGCACACCCAACGTCTCGGGTATCGCCGGCAACTTCCTCGGCACTTTTAATCCCGCAGAGCTGGTCCCTGGGCTGAACGGCACTGTCGGCGCTGCCGGGTATTTCTTCGAATACCCGGAGGATATCCGCCTGTACGGGGTCAGCTTCCAGACCAATATCAGCGGCATGCCGGTCTTCGGTGAAGTCAGTTACCGGCCCAACATGCCGTTGCAGATTGCCGCCGCCGATGTCAGTCGCACACTGTTGCAGTTAGGCCAGGACAACACCCACCGTGGCCTTACAGGCTTGCCCACCGGCACCTATATTCAGGGCTATGAGCGCAAGCCGTTCTGGCAGGCACAGATCGCCGCAATCAAGACCATCGACCGTATCTTCGGCGCCAGTCGTCTGACCCTGGCGGGCGAAGTGGGCTACAACCACATCGGCAATATCAGCAATGGCAACGGCCAGACCAAATACGGTCGCGATTCGCTGTTTGGTCAAAGCCCCTATGGTGAAGGTGTCCCGGGACGGGTCGCGGGTACCTGTGAGTCGCAGACCGGCACTTCACCAAAACGCGACACCTGGTGCGAAAACGACGGCTACATGACCACCAGCTCCTGGGGCTATCGCGGTCGCGCATCGCTGGATTACAGCAACGTATTCCGCGGCGTCAACCTGACTCCGAGCCTGGCCTGGTCACATGACGTCAAGGGCTACAGCCCGAACTTCACCGAGGACGCCAAGTCCGTCAGCCTCGGCCTGAGCGCTGACTACGCCAACAAGTACAACGCCAGCCTCAGCTACACCACGTTTTTTGATGGCAAATACAACACCAACGTGGATCGCGACTTTGCATCCCTCAGCTTCAGCGTCAGCTTCTGACCCCAGGTAACCGGAGAACAATGATAATGATCTATACACACAAAGCACTGCTGGGTATCGCGGGGCTGACCCTTAGCGCCATGGCTTCCAGCGTACTGGCGCAATCACTGACACAGGCGGAAATCGACCAGTTGGGCAGGCAACTGACCCCGATCGGGGCGGAAAAGGCCGGTAATGCCGCCGGGACCATTCCGGAGTGGACCGGTGGCCTGGGGCCCGATGCCGGAAAAATCGTAGGTGACAACTTCCAGTCCAATCCCTTTGCTGGCGAGCAACCAGAGTTTGTCATCAACGCGCAAAACTACCAGCAGTACCAGGATAATCTGAGCCCTGGGCAGATCGCGCTGTTCGAGCGCTACCCGGACAGCTTCCGCATGCCGGTGTATCGCAGTGCACGCTCGGTAGGTTACCCGCAGTCAGTCTACGATCAGGTCAGGCAGACAGCCGGGCAGGCCCGACTGGTGAATGGCGGTGACGGTATCGAGAACTTCTCACACGGCACCTTCGCCTTCCCTATTCCCAAATCCGGTGCCGAGGTACTCTGGAACCATAACACCCGCTATCGCGTGAACATCAAGCGCTGGTATATGCAGGCCATGCCGCAGGTGAACGGCAGCTATACGCTGATCAAGATGGAGGAAGAGGTCGGCTACCCGCATCTGATGCCGGACGTGGACGCCAGCAGCATGCCGAACACCATGCTGTTCTTCAAACAGCGGGTAAATGCACCGGCGCGCCTGGCAGGTAATGTGCTGCTGGTACACGATACCCTCGATCAGTTGAAGGAACCACGCATGGCCTGGGTCTACAACGCAGGCCAGCGTCGCGTTCGACGCGCACCGCAGGTGGCCTATGACGGCCCGGGCACGGCTTCCGACGGCATGCGTACGTCTGACAACTTCTCCATGTATAACGGCGCGCCAGATCGCTATGACTGGACACTGGTAGGCAAGAAGGAGATCTATATCCCCTACAACAGCTACCAGATGACCCAGCGTGAGCTGAAGTACTCAGAGGTGCTCAAGCCCGGCCATATCAATCCCGAACATACGCGCTTCGAACTGCACCGCGTATGGGAAATCAAGGGCACAGTCAAAGCCGGTCAGCGACACATCTATGCACAGCGGAACTTCTTCATTGATGAGGACAGTTGGATGATCAGTCTGGCTGACCACTACGATGGTCGCGGCACCCTATGGCGCGTGGGCGAGGGTCACCTGGCCTTCAACTATGTCGAGAAGTTGCCCGGCTACAGCATCGAAACGCTGTACGACCTGCTGGCTGGCCGCTATATCGCACTGGGCATGTACACCGAAGAGGTCTCTGCTCCGCAGTTTGACTTTGTACCCAGCCTCAACCAGTTCACCCCCGCTGCCCTGCGCGCTGCGGGCGTGCGCTAGACCCGAACGCTGGCGTCACGATGACGCCTTTGGGGGTGCCTTTCGGCACCCCCTTTTTTCTAACGTCCCTGCCCTGCTGCCTCTCCAGCACCGCCATGAATCAGGGCACACAACTCTTCCAACCCCTCAACCACCCGCGGTGTCGGCTTGACCAGGCTGTCGCCGTCCATGCTTCTCAACCCCTTGTTACGTACCGCATGCAGTTGCGGAAACTGACGCCAGCGTTGCAGCCAGGGATGTGCACGGGCAGGATCAGCGGAAAAGGCAATTATCAGCTCGGGATCAGCGGCAATCACATGCTCACGCCCGACCTGCGGCGCGAGGATGCGCAGATCCCCAAACACATTGTGCGCCCCGCAGTGACGCAGGGCATCGCCCAGCAGTTGCTGGTCACTGACGGTATACAGCGGGTCGTCCCAGAGCTGGATGAAGACCCTGGGTGCGCTTTCGGTGACCGGGCGATGCAGACGGGCAAGATCTGACCGATAGCGGTCGACCAACTGCTCTGCACGCTCGCTGGCCTGCAACAGTCGACCAAGCTCCAGGGTAGTGTCGGCAATCTCATCCAGGCGTTGCGGATCAAAGCGCTCGACCCGGACACCCCATTGTTCCAGACGGCTCAGCAGCTCCGACGGATTACCCGAGCTCCAGGCCAGCACCAGGTCAGGACGCAGCGCCAGAATACGCTCGGGGGACAAGGTTTGATAGCCGCCAACGCGCGCCACATGGGCCAGGGACTCGGGTAGATTGCCATCATCCAGCACACCGACCAGTTGCTCTTCGGCTTCAAGCTGAACCATCAGATCGCTTAGAAAGGGCGCCAGACTGACGACCCTGAGGCTGGCGGCGGCTGGCTGGACAAACAGCAGCGCCGCAAGCAGCCAGAGGTATTTCACTGCACCCAGGCACTCGGTGGCCGGTACAGCAACATCACGCCCATGCTCGCCAGCACCAGCAGTATCAAGGGCACCACCTCTGCCACACAGACAAAATGCAGCATGCCAACCCAGGCCGGCAGCTTGGCATTCATCAGACCGAGCAATTGCTGGCGGTGCAGCCGAGCCCAAGCCGCCTCAGCCTCGGGCGCATCACCCAGACCTTCGGCCTCGATCAACGCTGCCTTGTAATGCCGAAAGCGCCAAACCGAAAGAAATAGCGTGGCCAGGCCCAGAATGAACAGCGGCAATGCGCCTTCTTCCCAGGCACCAGCCTGGTCGCTTAAAAACCACACCAGGGCGATAGGTAAGCCCAGTGTCACTACAGTCTGCATGCGCCAGTTACGCTGCAGGGCACGCCAGTGTGGACGAGCGTCAAACATCAGTCTGCCTCCGCCTGGTGAATTTCTCCGAGCATGTGCCCGAGTTTTCCTGCCTTGGTTTCCAGGTACTTGCTGTTATGCGGGTTGCGCCCGAATTCCAGCGGCAACCGCTGGGCCACGCGTACACCAAAGCCCTCCAACGCCTTTACCTTGCGCGGATTGTTGGTCAGCAGTTTCAGGCTCTTGATCCCCAGATGCTCAAGCATCGGCTGGCAGATCGCGTAATCGCGCTGGTCAGCACCAAAGCCGAGTTGCTCATTGGCCTCAACCGTATCGGCTCCGCCGTCCTGCAGGTGGTAGGCACGGATTTTGTTCATCAGACCAATGCCTCGGCCCTCCTGACGCAGGTACAACAGGGCGCCACGACCTTCCTCGGCGATCGCCTGCAGGGCCGCTTCCAGCTGAAAACCGCAGTCGCAACGCAGGCTGAACAAGGCATCGCCGGTAAGGCACTCGGAATGCAGTCGCCCCAACACCGGTTGCCCGTCTGCGACGTCGCCCATGGTCAGAACCACATGCTCCTTGCCCGATTCCGGTTCGAGGAATCCGTGCATGGTGAAGGTGCCCCACCGGGTGGGTAGTTTGGATGATGCAACAAAGGTGACTGACACACCTGTCTCCTGGAGGGCCGCTTCAATAAGGGGCACACATATTATCAGGAAGATGCCGGGACGGCGATGCAAAGCACCGACCTGAATGTGTCGGGATATCCCATGCGGCCAGAGAACCCGGTTCAGTAACGACGTTCCAGTACCAGGGTGCCGCTCTGGTCAATCAGCCGCAGGCGGCCCAGGAAGCTGTTGCCGAGCAATACTTCGGTGGGGTAACCACCTTCGATGACCAGGCCTTCGACATTGCTCAGCTCAATATCACCGATCTTGACCCGGTCCAGATTGACCCGGTACGCACTGACCTGGCCGCTGGCGGTATTGGCCCGCACTTCGGTACCGGTAACCCGGTAATCGATGCCCAGGCGCTGGGCCTGAAAGGAGTTCATCGCCACGCTGGTAGCGCCGGTATCGACCATGAACTGGACGCTGTGACCACTGATGGAACCGGTGACCCGATAATGCCCACCAGCGCCGCGGGCGATACTGACCTGCTGAGTCTCGCGTTCGGCAAAGCCTTCGGAGTAGTCACGCTGCAGACTGAACTGCCGATCCTTGCCGTTGATCCGCAGGGTCGCAGTGCGACTGTCCGCAGCCACCAGAGTGACCCCCTGCGGCCCGGTCTGGCCGACCCGCAGCATCTGCCGTTGGCCGTCGATACTGACCACCGCCGCACCAGAGAACAGCCCCACCACGCGTACCGCAGGCTCAGCCTGCGCCAGGGCGCAGAACAACAGCCCAAACAAGCCCAGCGCTACAGTTCTGCCAGCATCCATTCCCCTGCGCATAACCTTCTCCCTGGTTTCAGTATCAGATCAGTTGCTGAGCCAGCAACAATACGAGTAGCGCCATGACGCCGGCAATCAGATCGTCCAGCATGATGCCCCAGCCGCCGCCTACCTGCCGATCCACCCAGCCGATCGGCCATGGCTTCCAGATATCGAACAAACGGAACAGCAGAAAGCCCGCCAGCAACCAGCCCCAACCAGGCGGTGCCAACAGCATGGTCAGCCACATGCCGACAAATTCGTCCCAGACAATTCCGCCGTGGTCGTGCACGCCGAGATCGCGCGCGGTGCGGTCACACAACCACACCCCAACCAGGGTGCTGATTACCAGTACAGCTACATAGCCAGCCAGCGGCAACTGCTGCCAGAGCAGCACGAAGGGTAGCGCCGCCAGCGTACCCCAGGTGCCGGGGGCACGGGGGATGGCGCCGCTACCAAAGCCAAAAGCCAGGAAATGCACGGGGTTGCGCCATACCGATGCGGGGGCGTGGGGCTGTTGCTCAGTCATTTGCGGGGTCCTTGAAATGATCATATCCGCCCGGCCGGTCTACCGGCTGCGGGCCCTGACCATCATCCAGCCATACACCCTGGCCTGCAACCGCTTCGCCAATAACAGTGACCTTAAAGCCCTGGCTGGCCCAGACCTGGAGACAGCGTTCACTGGCTACCGGCAGAGTGAACAGCAGTTGATAATCATCCCCGGCGCTGAGCATCCACTCACGGCGCTGGGCCTGCGGCCAGACGGCCAGAGCCGGGGAACAGGGTAGATCGGCAGTGCGAATATGCAGCGCCAGATCGCTGGCACGGGCCAGATGCCCGGCATCCGCGAGCAGGCCATCGGAGATATCCAGCCCGGCACTGGCGATCCCGGCCAGCTCCAGGCCCAGCTCACACTGAGCACGCGGACGCCAGTAACGTTGCAACAGGTAGTCCCTGTCAGGCGCTTGCAGAGCGGCTGGAGCAGTTTGCCCCTGCACCAGCGCCAGCCCGGCACCGGCGTCACCCAGCGGACCGCCCACACACAGCAGGTCGCCGGGCTGCGCATCACGCCGACGCACTACCTTGAGCCCACTGACCTGGCCCATCACGGTGATACCAATATTCAGGGGGCCGCGGGTGGTATCGCCACCCACCAGACTGATGCGATGGTCCTGGGCCGCACTGGTCAGGCCGCTGGCAAAGTCTTCCAGCCAGGCTTCACTGACTTCCGGTAGCGTCAGCGCCAGGGTGAAGGCCACCGGTCGCGCGGCCATGGCAGCCAGGTCACTGACGGCGACAGCCAACGCGCGGTAGGCAATATCGGCGGGGTTGTATTGATCGGGAAAGTGCACGCCCTGAACCAGGGTGTCGGTGGAGACCACCCACTGCTTACCCGGCTCGGGATCCAGCAGGGCAGCATCGTCGCCGATGCCCAGGGTTACGCAGGCAGACTCACCGGCTGACTCCAGGGCGGCGTTACGGAAATAGCGCCGGATCAGTTCAAACTCACCCAGCGCCATGTTCCTACCTCCCTGCACCTGGTATCAGCGGCTACGACGGCCCGCGTTGACTTCAGCACTGCGCAGGCGCGGTGCAAGCTTGTCGAGGATGCCGTTGACGTACTTGTGACCATCGGTAGCACCGAAGGTCTTGGCCAACTCGATACCTTCGTTGATGACCACTTTGTAAGGTACGTCGATACGGTGCATCAACTCATATACACCGATACGCAGCGTAGCCAGCTCGATGGGATCCAGCTCTTTCACCGGGCGATCCAGCACCGTGGCCAGACTCTCGTCAAGTTCGGTGAGGTGCTTGCCCACGCCGGTCAGCAGCTCATGGAAATAAGCCCCGTCGACCTTGGCAAAGTCATTGTCGGTACGGTACTGCGCTTCGATATCAGACAGCGGCAGATCAGCCACATGCCAGCCATAAAGTGCCTGCAGCGCCAGGCTGCGGGCCTTGCGCCGGGCCGAAGCCTTGGGCTTGCCGGGGCTGGCGGGAAGAGAGTCGGACTCGCTCACTTGGCCCCCAGCTGCTTGAACAGGCTGACCATTTCTACCGCTGACATGGCTGCTTCGGCGCCCTTGTTACCAGCCTTGGTGCCGGAGCGCTCAATGGCCTGCTCGATGCTGTCGACTGTGAGCACACCAAAGGCCACCGGAATACCGTATTCCAGCGACAGCTGGCCAATGCCCTTGACGCATTCACCAGCTACATACTCGAAATGTGGCGTACCACCGCGAATCACCGCACCCAATGTGACAATGGCGTCAAACTGCTTCATCTCCGCGACCTTCTTGACCACCAGCGGAATTTCAAAGGCGCCGGGAGCGCGAATGATGGTGATATCCGCATCCTTGACACCATGACGCTTGAGCGCATCAATAGCGCCGGACAGCAGGCTCTCCACCACAAAGCTGTTGAAGCGGCCAACAACCAGGGCGTAGCGGCCCTTGGCTGCAACGAAATCGCCTTCGATGGTACGTATAGCTGACATGTTGTCTCTCTCTTTAAAGAACCGACTGGGCACCAGGCGCAGTCGTGGATCGGGTGTATTTATTCGCAGGGCAGATATTCTACTACTTCAAGATCAAAACCGGATATGGCATTGAACTTCATCGGCTTGGACAGCAGCCGCATCTTGCGCACGCCCAGATCGCGCAGAATCTGCGAGCCCGCCCCTACGGTATTATAGGTCGCTGGCTGGCGCACCGGCGTATCGGCACCGGCCAACTGGTTGACGTGGTGCAGCAGCTCGTCAGAGCCCATCTGGTTACCCAGCAGCAGCACCACGCCGTGGCCTTCCTCGGCCAGTTTGGCCATGGCCGCACGCAGGCTCCAGCGACCCGGCTGGCTGACCATGAACAGGTCACGCAGCGGATCCATATTGTGCACCCGTACCAGCGTCGGCTCTTCCGGCTGCAACTGACCCAGGGTCAGGGCCAGATGCACCGCGCCCTCGAGACTGTCGCGGTAGGTTACCAGATTGAAGGTACCCAGCTCGGTTTCCAGCGGCTGCTCGGAAACGCGCTTGACCGTGCGCTCGTTCAGCAGGCGGTAGTGAATCAGGTCGGCAATGGTACCGATCTTCAGGTTGTGTTCCTTGGCAAAGGCTTCCAACTGCGGACGGCGGGACATGCTGCCATCATCATTCATGATCTCGCAGATTACCCCTGACTCGCCGAAGCCACCCATGCGCGCCAGATCACAGGCCGCCTCGGTATGTCCTGCTCGCGCCAGCACACCGCCAGGCTGAGCCATCAACGGGAAGATATGGCCGGGGCTGACAATGTCCTCGGCAACCGCGCCGGGCGCGGCAGCGGCCTGCACGGTGCGTGCACGGTCACCGGCGGAAATACCGGTGCTGACGCCGACGGCAGCTTCAATGGACACAGTGAATTTGGTACCGAAGCCGGAGCCATTGCGCTGGACCATAAGCGGCAGCTTCAAGCGCTCGCAATGCTCCAGGCTCATCGGCATACAGATCAGACCCCGCCCGTAGCGGGCCATGAAGTTGATGTGCTCGGCCTGGCAGGCCTGGGCGGCCATGATCAGATCGCCTTCATTCTCGCGATCCTCGTCATCCATCAGGATGACCATCTTGCCAGCGCGGATATCTTCCAGCAGTTCTTCGATCGTATTCAGTTTCATGCGGCCCTCCCGGGCTCGTTGCTCAGGACTTCAGGTAGCCGTTTTCAGCCAGAAAGGACATGCTCAGCGTGCTCGAGTCATTCGACTCGGCCGCCTTGTCGCCCAACAGCAGGCGTTCCAGATAGCGCGCTATCAGGTCCACCTCGAGATTAACCGGACTGCCCGGCTGATACTGACCCATGACGGTTTCCTGCATGGTGTGCGGCACAATATTCAGGTCGAAGACAGCGCCGTCAACGGCGTTCACGGTGAGGCTGGTGCCATCAACGGTGATCGAGCCCTTCTGTGCAATATAGCGCGCCAACTCCTTTGGCGCTTCGATACGGAAATGCCAGGAACGCGCATCCTCGTTCATCGATAGTACCTTGCCGACGCCGTCGACATGTCCGCTTACCAGGTGCCCGCCCAGTCGCGACGAGGGCGTCAGGGCTTTTTCCAGGTTGACCTTGCTGCCCGCTTCAAGGCGCGACAGCGCGGTACGGCGGATGGTCTCCTGGCTGACATCGGCCCAGAAGCCGTCGCCGGGCAGCTCGACGGCGGTCAGGCACACGCCATTGACCGCAATGCTGTCGCCCAGCTTGACGTCATCCAGGCTCAGCTTGCCGGTGCTGACGTACAGGCGCACATCACCACCACGTGGCTGCATGCTGCGAATCTGTCCGACTGCTTCGATAATACCGGTAAACATGTAATTGCCTCTATTAGCGAGTGAACACCTTCAGCTGACCATAAGGCCCAACGCATAAACCGCTACAAAACCGAAGGTGAAGGCCAGGAGCAGCAAACCAAAGCTGCGCAGGTAGGTCAAAAAGGTCAGACCAGGTAGCTTGCTCATGGCCACTATCCCGGCGGCGGAGCCGATTATAAGCAATGAACCCCCTACTCCGACAGCATAAGTGAGACCCATCCACTCGGCGGTAGTCATCTCCAGGTCGGATTTGAGCAGCGCGGCGGTCAGTGGCACGTTATCGATAAGCGCCGACAGCATGCCCATCAGATAGTTGGCAAGCATCACCGGCAGCACGTCGTAAAGTGCCGTGAGGCCCTGTAGCACGCCAATAAACTGCAACATGCCAACCAGCAACAGCACGCCGAGGAAGAACAGCAGCGTCTCGAATTCGATGGCCCGTACATACTCCAGAATCGGGTCATTCTCGATATCTTCATTGAAAAACCGTGCAACCAAAAACATCAAGGCCAAGCCGGTGAGGAAGGTCAAAACCGGCGGAATGGCATACACCAGGCTGCCGATAATGGTGCAGACAATGGTTAGCAGAAACAGCGCACCGATAAACTGATCAACTCCGCGAATCGGCTGCAATGCGCTTTTCTCGATCAGCACTTCGCCACTCAGACCGACCGACAGCAGTCCAGCCAGCAGCAACACGGCGAGCAGCGCGGGCAGACTGAGCAGCAGCAAGTGGGTAATTTCTACCTTGTCAGCGAGGAAGATCATCAGCGTGGTTACATCACCGGTAATCATCGCCACGCCGCCAGAGTTAACCGCAAAGACCACCAGGGTGGCGAACCTCAGGGTCTTGCGCAGCTCCATGCGCAGGCTCAGCACCAGCGCTACCGACACCAGGGTGGCGGTGATGTTGTCGGCAATAGAGGAAAATACAAAGCAGAACAGCGCGGTGAGAAACAGCAGCTTGCGCTCGGTCACTCGCCCCGGAAGGATGCTGTAGATGATGTTTTCGATCAGCCCCTTCTTGTTCAGGTAGGCGACAAAGGTCATGGTTGCCAGCAGAAACAACCAGAGGCCGGCAATATCGGTAATGTTATGGTTCAGCGCAGCCTGGACCTGCGCCCGGAATGCCTCATCCGGTGCGGCAATAAACAGCACCACCCAGGACATGGCACCAAAGAACAGCACCACCTTGGCCTTGTTGACGTGAATCAGCTCTTCCAGCACCACGCCCATAAAGGCCGCCAGGGCCATAGCCACCAGCAACCACTGCACAGCAGTCTGCATGATCAAGCACTCTCGGAAAGGGAAACCTTGCGCGCCGTGATACGCCAGTCACGGCCAACTGCCCGCATGTCAGTCACTTCCAGATCCACAGCCTCGGCCATGGTCTCAAGAGGTAGCTGCAACAATGGGCGCGCCTGACTGCCAAGCAGCCGCGGCGCCATATATATGATCAGTTCATCGACCAGGCCAGCACGCAGGAAGGCACCCGCCAGCCCGGCCCCGGACTCGACCAGCACTTCGTTACAGCCACGGCTGCCGAGCTCGCGCAGCAGGGCCTGCAAATCCACATGCTGCTGCGCCGAATCCGGCAGGGTCAGCAATTCTGCGCCAGCAAAGTCATAATCCTGTACCCGTCCACGCAGTTGCCGACAGACCACCAGCACCGGACCGGACTGGTGAAACAGGCGATTGCCCAAGGGCACACGCAGCCGACCATCAACCAGCACCCGCAAGGGTTGCCTGGCCGCGGCGGCCTCGGCCTGCGGCGGCTCCAGTCCCAGCTCGGCGGCGCGTACGGTCAGCGCCGAATCATCCAGCAACACCGCATCGGCACCACTGACGACAGCACCACTGCGCGCACGCAGGCGCTGCACATCGGAGCGGGCAGCAGCTCCGGTAATCCACTGACTCTCACCGCTGGCCATGGCTGTGCGCCCATCCAGACTCATCGCCAGCTTGACACGAACAAAGGGCAAACCGCTCTGCATGCGCTTGATAAAACCCGGGTTCAGCGCCTGCGCCTGCGGCTCCAGCAACCCGCACGCGACCTCGATACCGGCGCTACGCAGGCGCGCCAGGCCGCGCCCGGCGACCAGCGGATTGGGATCCTGCATGGCCGCCACCACCCGGCCAACCCCAGCCCGGATCAGCGCATCAGCGCAGGGCGGTGTCTTGCCGGTGTGGCTGCACGGCTCCAGCGTCACGTAGGCAGTGGCCCCGCGCGCCAGTTCACCGGCCTGCAGCAGAGCATTGACCTCGGCATGCGCCTCTCCGGCCCGGGCATGCCAGCCCTCCCCTACGATCCGCTCCCCGTGCGCCAGCACACAGCCAACACGCGGATTGGGCTCGGTGGTATACAGGCCCTTCTCTGCCAGTTGCAGGGCGCGGACCATCATCACCCGATCAATAACGGCCTGTTCAGGCATCCGGCTCATCCTTGTCACGCCGCGCCAGTCGCTCGATTTCTTCGCGGAACTGATTCAGGTCCTGGAACCGGCGATACACCGAGGCAAAGCGAATATAGGCCACCTCGTCGAGTTGCTTGAGCTCGTTCATGACCATTTCTCCGACCACCATGGCGTTGACTTCACGCTCACCGGTGGCCCGCAGGCGGTGCTTGATGTGCCCAATAGCGGCCTCGATCTGCTCGACGCTGACCGGACGCTTTTCCAGCGCCCGCAGCATACCCGCGCGCAATTTTTCCTCGTCGAAGGGCTGACGGCGCCCATCCCCCTTGATCACCCGGGGCAACACCAGCTCGGCGGTTTCGAAGGTGGTAAAACGTTCCTGGCAGGCCAGACATTCACGCCTGCGGCGCACCTGGTCGCCCTCGGCAACCAGCCGCGAGTCGATTACCTTGGTATCGTGGGCACCACAGAAGGGACAATGCATGACGGGGTTCCTGAGCCGCTGAAAGCGCTGCCATCTTACTCTTTGGGCTGGCAGTTATAAATGATCCTGTGCATTTGTCTGCGCGACAGTCTGCGCTTCTGCGGCTGGGCGCATGGCGGTGCAGCCATTACACTGTCACGCCGCCCCGTCCGGACCCGATGCCATGAGCCTGAACCGTCTCGAAACCGCCCTGCACAGCGTGCTCTGCGACGCGCGCCTGACGGCTACTGAGTTACCCGGCCTGCCCGAACTACGCCTGTGGCTGCTCGACCCAGCCAACCTCGACCGCGCCTTTGCCGCAGAGGAAACCCGGCTACTGCTGGAGCAGCCACCCTACTGGGGCTTCTGTTGGGGCAGCGGGTTGGCGCTGGCGCGCTGGATTATCGCGCACCCACAGCAGGTGCGCGGCAAGCGGGTGCTGGATTTCGGCGCTGGTTCGGGGGTGGTCGCCATTGCCTGCGCCCTGGCTGGGGCACGTGAAAGCATCGCCTGCGACCTGGACCAGCCGGCAGTCTGGGCCAGCGAACTGAATGCCGAGCTGAACGGGGTTAACCTGACATTGGCTGGTGACTACTTTGCAGTCACTGGCGAAATCGACCTGATCCTTGCCGCCGACGTGCTCTACGACAGTGACAACCGCGACTTTCTCGGGCACTTTCGTCAACGCGCCGCACAGGTACTGGTCGCCGACTCGCGGGTCAGGGACTTGCGGCATCCGGGCTACACTCGGCTGGATACCCTGCAGGGCCAGACCTGGCCGGATCTGGGCGAGCCCTTGGCCTTTCGTCAGGTGGCACTCTATGGCAGCAACTGAAACAGCGCCCGGCCCGCGCTACACGCTTGATTTCACTGCGTCGCAACCCCACTATTCCTGCACCCCCACCCTACGGACAGCACCATGACCCAGTCTGCGTATATTTTCGATGTGACAGTCGACACCTTCGACCGCTATGTGCTGGAAAACTCCTTCCACAAGCCGGTACTGGTCGATTTCTGGGCCGAGTGGTGCGCACCCTGTAAGGCACTCTTTCCGGTACTCAGCAAAATCACTGAGGAGTACGCCGGTGAGCTGTTGCTGGCCAAGGTCGACTGTGAAGAACAGGCGGCGCTGAGCGAACGCTTCGGCATCCGCAGCCTGCCCACAGTGGTGCTGTTCAAAGATGGCCAGCCCGTAGACGGCTTTGCCGGCATGCAATCCGAGCCAGCCATACGCGCCATGCTGGAGCCGCACGTGACAGTTGCCGCAGCAGAGCCCGAGACCGCGGTTGGCGAAGACATCAGCGAACAGATCGAGGCGCTGTTGCTAGCGGAGGATGCTGCGACGGCCATTGCTTTGTTGCAACGCACCCTGACCGAACAGGACCAGCCCACCCTGCGGTTGTTGCTAGCGCGGGCACTGATTCAGGATCAGCAGCTTGAAGCAGCACAGGCGCAACTAGAAGCATTGAGCACGGAACCGGAGCACACCACCGCATTGGCCCGTATGCAGGCCTTGCTAGGCTTTGCCCGGGAGGCTAGTCAGCTACCGGCAGCAGAACTGCTGGCGCAACGCGTGGCGACCAACCCCGCAGACAGTGAAGCACTTTACCAAGGGGCCATCCTGAATCTGGCTCGGCAGCAGTATGACCAGGCCCTGGCGGCACTGCTGTTGTTGTTCCAGAACGACCGCAATTACGCCGAAGGCAGCGCCCATCGCACCCTGCTGGCCAGCTTCGAGATGCTCGGTAGTGAACACCCGCTGACCGGTGAGTATCGGCGTAAGTTGTATCAGGCATTGTATTGATCTTGCATTAACCGCGCAGCATTGGCCTTTGACGAGCATACGTTATAAGATAACGTCAAGTTCGTTATCACTCGACTCACCTGCACGAGGCTACCCATGCGCAACCTTCCCTTTGTACTCACCGGGCTACTGACCGCCCTAACCCTGAATGCCCAGGCACACGACCACGGTCATAGCCATGAGCATGACAGCAAGAAGACCGAGCACAAACATAGCCACGAAGATCACGATCATGGTTCAAGCCTCGGCGCCCACCAACATGGGGTGGCCAACCTGAATCTGGTGATCGAGGGCAACGCCGTGGCGATTGAGCTGGATAGCCCGGCAGACAACTTGCTCGGCTTCGAATACACCCCGCGCAGTCAGCAGGACATAGCCAAGGTCAAGGACGTCATGGCGCTGCTCGAGCAAGCCGACACCTTGTTCCTGTTCCCTGCCGAAGCAGATTGCACTCTTGAGAAGGTTGAGCTTGAGGCCGCCCAATTCGACGCCGTCAAGCATGCCGACGAGTCGCATGCCAAGCACAAGCATTCCGACCATAAGCATAAAGATGATCACAAGCACGACGGCGAGCACAAACACGAGCATGCCGATGCCCATGCGGATATCGAAGCCCACTTCCACTTCCAGTGCAGCCAGCCAGCCGCACTGAACCAGGTAGAAGTAGCCTTGTTTGAAGCCTTCCCCGGCACTGAAAAACTGTTGCTGCAAGCCATTACCCCAGCCGGACAGCAGGGCGGCGAGCTAAGCGCTAGCCAGAACGTCATCCGCTTCTGATTTGCCCCTCAGATGCCTGCCTGGAAACGCCCCAGGTAGGCGCTGAAGCCTGTCCCTGATAGGCTCTCTGCTATATCCACCATGCTGAAGACCATGACTCAAGCTATTATCCAACTCGACGCAGCCACCTATGCTTGGCCCAACCAGCCGACGCTACTGGATATTCAGCACTTCCAGCTAATGGCCGGTGAAAAGGTTTTTCTCAAGGGCCCTTCTGGCAGTGGCAAAACCACCCTACTGGGTCTGCTGGGTGGTGTTTATCTGCCGGATTCTGGGCGCATCACCCTGCTCGGCGAAGATATGGCCGGTATGTCTTCGACCCGGCGTGACCGGTTTCGCGCCGACCACAGTGGCTACATTTTTCAGATGTTCAATCTGTTGCCCTATCTGTCGCTGCTGGACAACGTCACCTTGCCTTGCCATTTTTCCAAGGTTCGCCGCGAGCGGGCACTGGCGCGCCACCCGAGCCTGAATGCGGCCGCCCTCGACCTGCTGCACAGTCTGGGCCTGCGTGATCCGGCACTTTTTGAACGCTCGGTAAATGCCCTTTCCATCGGCCAGCAGCAACGGGTTGCTGCCGCACGTGCTCTGATCGGCAGCCCGGAACTGGTGATTGCCGATGAGCCAACCTCAGCGCTGGATGCCGACAGCCGTGAAGCCTTCCTGCATTTACTGTTTGCCGAATGCGCCGCAGCGGGTAGCAGCCTGCTGTTTGTCAGTCACGATGCCTCGCTCGAACCCCTGTTTGATCGCGCCCTGTCGCTACGCGATATCAATGCTGCAGCGCGCTCGGAGAAGTTCTAATGTACCTGTTCAAACTGGCGATCAAGAGCCTTGGCAATCGGCGTTTCTCGGCCCTGTTGACCATACTGGCCATCGGACTTAGCGTTACCCTGCTGCTTGGGGTGGAAAAGGTACGCACCGAAGCCCGAGCCAGCTTTGCCAGCACCATTTCCGGTACCGATCTGATTGTCGGGGCGCGTTCGGGCTCGGTACAGCTGCTGCTTTATTCGGTCTTCCGTATCGGCAACGCCACTAACAATATTCGCTGGGACAGTTACCAGCACTTTATTCAGCACCCCAGGGTGGAATGGGCCATTCCGATTTCGCTGGGCGACTCGCACCGCGGCTTCAAGGTTATGGGCACCAACCACAGCTACTTCGAGCATTTTCGCCATGGTCGCAATCAGGTCCTGGCCTTCAGTCAGGGGCAACCGTTCGATGATCTCTATGATGCGGTAATAGGTGCTGATATTGCCCGCGAGCTCGGTTACCAATTGGATACCGAGATAGTGCTGGCCCATGGCACTGGCGCGGTAAGCTTCGTGGATCATGCCGACAAACCCTTTCGTGTCAGCGGCATACTGGAAAAGACCGGTACCCCGGTCGACCGCACCGTGCATATCAGTCTGGAGGGCATGGAAGCGCTGCACGTGGACTGGCAGCAGGGCATGCCCGCGCGCGGCTCGGCACAGGTCAGCGCTGAAGAGGCACGTGACATGGACCTGACGCCACGCGCCATTACCGCCATGCTGCTGGGCCTGACCAACCGCATCAGTACCTTTGCCGTGCAACGCGACATCAACCAGTACACTGGCGAGCCGTTGCTGGCGATTCTTCCCGGCGTGGCCCTGCAGGAACTGTGGAGCCTGCTCGGCGTGGCGGAAAAGGCCCTGTTCATTGTCTCGGTATTTGTCGTGCTGACCGGGCTGGTGGGGATGCTCACTGCCATTCTCAGTAGCCTCAATGAGCGACGTCGGGAAATGGCTATTTTGCGCTCCGTGGGCGCCAAGCCACGGCATATTTTCAGCCTGTTACTGCTAGAGGCCGGGAGCCTGGCGCTGGCGGGCATTCTGTTGGGGTTGCTATTGATGTATCTGGGTCTGTGGCTGGCCCAGCCATGGATACTTGCCCAGTACGGCCTGTTTATCCCGATCACCCCGCCAGCCTTGTATGAATGGGCTCTGCTTGGGGCTATTCTATTAGCCAGTATTCTCATGGGCAGCGTCCCAGCATGGCGGGCTTACCGCCAGTCGCTGGTAGACGGCCTGTCCATTCGCACTTGATGGGGTATACCATGCGACTGTTAACCGCCCTGACCGCCGCCACCCTGCTGTTCTGCAGCTTGTCCGCCTTGGCCGTTGAAGAGCTGACCTGGGGCGACCTGGTGCCGCCCGAGGCCCGCGACATGATGGGCATGCCGCAACCGATCCATGATCTGAGTGATCTGGCTGACGCACTGGGGGAGGAGGATTTTGGTGATCCGGCCATACAGGTAGAGCCCAACGCGCCCGTTGTGGCGGAGCTAAACGGTCGCCAGGTAAAGCTACCCGGCTATATCGTGCCCCTGGGGATCAGCGAGCGCGGCGTGGTCAACGAATTCCTGCTGGTACCCTACTTCGGCGCCTGCATCCACGTACCACCGCCACCCTCGAACCAGATTGTGCACGTGCAGAGCGAAACCGGAATTGAGTTGGCGGCGTTGTACCAGCCTTACTGGATAACTGGCCCCATGCAGGTCGAGCAGATCGAGAGCGAGCTGGCGAATGCCGGTTACCGGATCAGCGGCGCCAGCATCGAACCCTACACCTACTAGTATCTGGCAGGCCTGCGTAACCGACTTCTCAGCTCTCGTTACGCGCCTTGCGGGCATATTCCGTCCATTGCTCGGCTACTTGCCGCTGGCGGCCATCGGCCGTAGGGCGTGCCTGCTCCAGACTGCTCAACATTTCATCCCACTGCCCCTGTTCCAGCTGGATCGCTGCCACCCGCATCCAGTGCTCGGCACGACCGCTGCGCTGGGCCACAGCGCGCCAGGCGGCAAGAGCTCGTGACTGGTCGCGGGCCTGTTGCCAAAGCTGTGCCAGGCGTTCGCTGCGGGCCAGGCTAGTATCCAGCAAGCCCTGCTGCTGCAACGCCTCAAGCAAGCGCGCGGCCTGCCAGGGCGCTCCGGCGTTTGACTGCAACGCCACCAGGTTGTCCAGATCCTGCACCGTAAGGCGCACCCCCGATTCGTACGCCAAGCGCAAGGTCCCGGCCGCCGCTAATTGGCGCCGATCAAGACTTTGGACTCCAGCAAGTTGCCGCCAGTATTCCGCATTACCCGGCTCCTGGCGCAGCAGCACGCCCAACCAGCGCTCCGCAGCCTTGTACCGCTGCAGACGATAGTTCATGCCCACCAGCAGTTGGTACCAGGCCTTGTCTGCGTCAGGCTGCTCGCGCACTACCTGTTCCGCCAGTGGCAACGCCTTGCTGTACTGCTCCAACTGATTGTACAACTGCACCATCAGCCGTTTGCCCTCAAGTGGCAGACGCCCGGCGGCGAGTTCAGGCTCAAGCAGGGCCAGGGCTTCGGCATGCCGACCCTCAACCGCCAGCAACTGGGCCAGGTTGCGTCGCTCCTGACTCAATGCCTGATCTTGCAACTGTCCATGGGCCAGGGCGCGGCGTAACCAGTCGATGGCCTCAGTATTGCGCCCACGGGCAATGGCCAGATGCCCCAGACGCTGCTCGGTCAGCGCCTGCTCCAGGCTACCATCTCCGGCCTGACCCAGTGCACGCCGCAAGACATTTGACGCCGTTGCCAGATCGCCATTCTGCTGAGCCTGCTCGGCCTTTTGCAAAGCGCTGAAGGTAGCGGGATTAATCGCCTGCTGAGCGGCAACCGGCAGCGCCAGCAAAGCCAACAGGCATATCAGTAATCTACTCATCAGCGCGTTCCTTCAAGGCGGAAGGTGAGAGTCTTGGTGACATCGCGCGCGACCGCCTGGCCATTCACGCGCCGGGGCTCAAAGCGCCAGCGCATGGCTGCCCGTCGCGCTTCCCGCTCAAACACCCCTGGTGGCTCTGCCTCAATCACTCGCAGGTTGTCCACGCGCCCCTCTGCGGTGATGGTGAACGCCAGCGTCACAGAGCCTTCAATACCCGCTGCCAGCGCTCGCTGCGGATAGTTCGGCGGAATATCTACCAGCGGCGTTACCTCTTCAGACACCGAGGGGGTTGCCGCAGCGGGCGGCGCAGGAGTGGGCGCCGACGCGACCTCGCTCGGCGCTGCGGTAAGGCCCTCCAGGCTTGGCGCACGGCTCAGCGTCAGATTGCTCTGCACATTGGGAATCGCGATATCCAACTGTAGTTGCGCCTGCGGCGCTGGCTGATCTGGTATCGCCTGCGCCGTCTCCAGTGGCTCTACCGGCTCCGGCGGCTGCGGCTCCTCCCGCTGCTGTCGCTCGCGCGTATCGCTGTCACTATCAGCTACGGAACGCACAAAGCTCACACGCGTCAGCTCGCTTTCCGGTGGCCTGTCATCACGCGGTGGCATGACCAGCGTCAGCATCAGCGCGAATAACCCCAGCGCCACCAGCAGCGCGCCGAAAAAACTGACAAGCAGACGCATTAGCGCGCTCCGCCGCCGTTGGCAGTAGCCGCCAAGGCAACATCCTGCACCCCGGCCAGACGCACCTGGTCCATCACCTGGATAACCAGACCACTGCGCGATTCACGATCAGCCTGAACCACTACCGAACTGTCTGGCTGATCTACCCGCATACGCTCGACCGCTGCGCGCAAAGCGCGCACATCGACCTGCTGGCGATCAATCCAGATCTCGCCGTTGGCGCTGACCGCGATCAGAATATTGCCACTGGGCTGCTCCGCCGCGCTGGCAGCAGAGGGCGTCTGCACAACAATCCCGGACTCCTTGATAAAGGAGCTGGTGACGATAAAGAAAATCAGCATGATAAAGACGATATCCAGCATCGGCGTCATGTCGATACCGGCTTCCTCGTCACTACCTGCGTGGTGCCTGCGCATTCGCATCAATTATGTCCTATTCAAAACGCAGTCTGTCATTCAGACGTTGCAGAGCGCGGCGCGACTGCTGATCAAGGCGTGCCAGGCAAAACAGCCCGCTGATGGCAATAACCATACCGGCCATGGTCGGCACAGTGGCACGCGAGACCCCGGCCGCCATGGCCCGAGGATTGCCATTGCCGCTGACGGCCATTACATCAAATACCTGAATCATGCCGCTGACAGTGCCCAGCAGGCCGAGCAATGGACACAGGGCAATCAGCACCTTGACCATCGGCATGAAACGCTGCAACTGCTGTTGCGCACGTGACAGCCAGGTGGCGCGGATATGCCGGGCGGCCAGGCTGGAGCGGTCGGAGCGTCCCAGCCAGCGTTGCTGCAGCCGTCCCGCCTCATGCGGAAAGACCCGACCAAGAAACCACAGGCGCTCGAGCATCAGAGTCCACAACAGCACCGTGACCAGCAGAATGCTCCAGAGCACCCAGCCGCCGCTGTCGAGGAAATCCCTTAGCAGCCAGAGCCCTTCAACCATCACGCGGCTCCTCGCCTCCCAGGTGCAGGGCAATCAAACCGGCGCTTTCCTGTTCGAGCAATTGCACCAGCGCCTTGCTGCGCGCCACCACCAGGCTGTGCATGAACAGCAGCGGAATAGCCACCACCAGGCCCAGTACCGTAGTGACGAGCGCCTGGGAAATACCCCCGGCCATCATTTTCGGATCGCCAGTACCGACCAGGGTGATGACCTGAAAGGTAGCAATCATGCCGGTAACGGTACCGAGCAGACCCAAGAGTGGCGCGACCGCCGCCAGCAGCTTGATCAGACCCTGCCAACGCTCCAGCGCCGGCGTTTCCTTGAGAATCGCCTCATCCAACTTGAGCTCCAGGGTGTCCAGTTGCTCCAGCTTCGGATGGCTGCCTATCACCCCGAGCACCCGGCCCAGCGGGTTGTCGTCACGCAGGTGGTCGAGGTCGGCTACCTGTTGCTGTACCCGCCGTCCGACCAAACGCAGCCACACCAGAAGACCGATCGCCAATAGCAGGCCGAGGAAACCCAGCACTAGAATCACATAGCCGACCACCCCACCCTGGTGAATCCGCTCGAGCAAGGTCGGGGTCTGCTGCATTTGCTGAATGACATTGCCACGGGCCGGATCTACCTGCAGGTCAGCCAACCCGTCGCTGTTCTGCACGAAGTCGGTCGCCAGGCCGCGGCTGCCGGGCTGGCGCCCAGCGACCTGCAGCCGTTGGCTGTCAGGTTGATAGAGCAGGTAGTCACCGTCAGCCAGGGCAACAAAGGGACCGGCCATGACCACCTCTGCCCTACTTTGCTGACCATCACGACCAACCACCGGCGCCTGTACACGACTGACCTTGCCACTGGCCGTCATATCTTCCTGTAACAGGAACCAGAATGCTTCCAGCGCCTCCAGCGTGGGGATGCTGCGACTGGCAGAGAGCTTATCAAGGGTCTGCAATCGCTCCGGGAAGGCCATGTTGAGCTGCGAGTCCTGCCATTGGCTGCGGGTGTCGCCAGCGACCTGACGTACCACCCCGAACAGTTCCCCCAGGGTTCCGCTGCGCTGTACCAGCTCCGCCTGACCTTCGGCCAGCTCTGCTTCCAGGCGGTCGAACTCGGCCTTTAGCTGATCGGCTTCAGTCTGTACTTCGGCCAGTTCGCGCTCGGCTCTGGCCAACCGTTGCTGCTGCTGAGCGCGCTCAGCGATAAAGGCTTCTTCACGGGCCTGCATGGCGGCCTGCTCGGTGCCGCGCAGGGCACGAATATTCTGCAGCAGCTCATCCAGGCTGGCAGGCTGAGCCTGCAGCAGGGGCGCGGCCAGCGCCAGGGTACAGGCCAGAATCAAACGTTTCATTGTGCACCCTCCATGGCAGTGACGGCGGGCAGCGGCAGACGCAGCAGCACCGGGGTCTGTTGTTGCCGGGCAATACTTAGCCCTTGGTCCAGAGTGCGCCTATAGCGGCCAGGCAAGCCAGTCCAGGCCTGCGCCCGGGCATCCCAGTAACCCTGCTCACGGCCATCCAGACTCTGATAGAACAGCATGAGTCGCCCAAGCCGCAGGAACTCCACTACGCGTACTTCGCCATCGGTTTCGAGACTGCCGCGCCAGGCTTCCAGCGTGCGTCCGTAATCACTTTCGATCTGATAGGCCTCGACCAGGCGCCGGTACTTCTCCGCCGCGCTCACGTCGGCACGACGCATCAGCTCGCGCAACTGTTCAATCCGCTCACTGCGCTCCTCCGGCAGAAACGGCAGATCCAGGGCAACAAACTGCTCGAGCGAGGCCAGCATGCGCTGCATCAAAGGCAGCAACTCGCGCTGGGTGTCCTCGATACTGTCCAGTTGCGTCTGCAGAGTAGCCAACTCCGACTCCTGAGCGGCAACCATGTCGGCCATGCGCGCGTTGTAATCGAGCAACTGCTCGCGCTGCATGATGGCCTGGCGGTAGCGCTGCAGGGCCGCACGCGTATCGTCGTCAAGCCGATCTATACGCTGCTGGGAGCTACGTGCCTCACCCATCAATTGCTCACTTTCGTCCAGCGCCCGTTCCGCTGATCCCTGCGCAACCGCAGCAACCGGCAACCAGGCCGCCAGGATTATCCAAACCACTCTCATGCACATTCTCCGGCGCTAGATCTGCCTGTCTCCAGGCGAATAAAAGAGAAGCATTATCATTTGTATGCCGGATCAGTTCAAGTTCTGATTGCCTGCGTCAGACGGTCGCAAGCCAAGCCGAGCAAGTCTTGCTCCAGATCAATAACCGGTCTTGAGCAAAACCCTAAAGTCGCATCCATCAAACATGCATAGGAGATCGAAACCATGTCACGCACTCACTCACGCCTTTCCGCCAGCCTGCTGCTTGCGCCGCTGTTGCTGTCCGCTGCCTTTGCAGCTCAAGCCCACCAGGCCGGCGATATCATCGTTCGCGCTGGCGCGGTTACTGTCGATCCACGTGAAGACAGTGGCGCCATTCATCACGAAGTGTTGGGTAGCGTAGCGGGCTCCAAGGCAACTCTGGACAGCAATACTCAGATTGGCCTTAACCTGGTCTACATGCTGACCCCGCAACTGGGTGTTGAGGTGCTGGCAGCAACTCCCTTCAGTCACGACGTCGGTGTAAAGGGCATGCCTGGGCCGTATGCGGGTCTGAATGGCAAACTCGGCGAGATCAAGCATCTGCCACCAACTGTCAGCGCGGTGTGGTACCCACTGTCCAGTGAAAGCAAAGTACAGCCCTACCTCGGCGCCGGGATCAACTACACCTGGTTCTTCGACGAGAGCCTGAGCAGCGAAGCCAAGGGCAAGGGATTCAAAGGCTTGAGCCTGGACAATTCCTGGGGACTGGCCGCGCAGGTCGGTGCCGATCTGATGCTGACCGACAGGCTGATGCTCAATGCTCAGGTGCGTTACATCGATATCAGCACCACTGGCCATACCAAACTGGCCGGCGACAAGGTGAAGGTCAATGTCGACGTAGACCCGATGGTTTACATGGTTGGTCTCGGCTACCGCTTCTAAGCGGCCTAGCCCTCCCGACCCATAACCAGCCTGACGCTTGCGGGATAATTTATGCCCGCAAGCGGCTCAGCAGCGCCGGCAACTGGGCGCGCCAGGCGCGGGGCTTAACCCCAAAAACCATCAGTAAGCGCCGACTGGCGAGCACCGCATTACGCGGCTCCCAGGCCGCTTCAACCTGTTGATCAAAGGGCACCGAGCGAATCGCCGGATCGTGCTCGATATCCCGTCCCGCCATCAATTCCTGAGCCAGACTCTTGGCGAAACTGATCCAGCTCGAGGCCTCACTGCTACCGTAATGGTAGACGCCGTACAGACCTGCATCACAGTCAAGCTGCTTGAGCAGCGCCAGAATCACCCTGGCCGCATCCTCTACCGGCGTCGGGTTACCCCGCCACTCCTCCGCCAGCAGCACCGGCTCATGACTACGCAACTGCTCGAGCAGGCGTAACAACTGCCCATCCGGCGCGGTATCCAGCACCCAGCTCAGGCGCAGTATCAGATGTCTGCGGCAGCGGTTTAATAGCTGCTGCTCCAAATCCGCCTGCATCTGTCCCAGGGCATCACCAGGGCTGAGCTCATCTTTTTCCGTGTAGGGCGTGGCCTTGAGCCCATCAAATACCCGCGCGCCTGAGCACTGCAGCAACAGCACATCCTGATCCGCACAGTAATCTATCAGGGCGAGCGCAAATGCCCGCTGCAGCGCCAAACTCTCAGCCCCGATCAGCCCCAGCTGAAACTGCTCGTGATAGAACGCCAGATTGACCACCGCGTCCGGCTGGTACTGCGCCAGCAAGGGCCCCAGACTCTCGGCCCGCCAGCCCTCGGCTGGGCATTCCGGCGCATCAAGGCTGATGTTCTCGTCCGCAGCGAGACGCAGCAGGGACTGCCCCAGCAAGGACTCCCCGCCTAAAAGTAGAACGCGCATTCGCATGCTTTGACCTTAATTTCCCGGATGTATGATTCAGCCTGCATTCTGCAACCTTCCACCGCCTGCGTCACGCACCAGATTAAGGCAACCCCTCAGGCGTAGCTGATCAGCGCCTGCCGCTCAAGGCTATCGAGGTGCGGCACGCTATTGAAGCTACTCAGACGCATATTGTGCTGGTTGAAGACACAGTGAATCAGCGCCGTGTTGCGCGTCTGCAGGTTGAGTTCAATCATGGTCTCGCTGGGCGCCTGCAGCAACTGGCGCACCAGCATGGCGATGGCGCCGCCAGAACTCACAGCCAGCACGCGCTGACCCTTGTACTGGGCCATGATGTGTTGCCGTGCGGCCAACAGACGCTGCTCGAAGCACTGCCAGGTCTCGGGCAACTGGCCCTCAAGCCCACCCTGGGACCAGAGTGCTATGGCCCGCTTGAGGCGCTTGAAGAAGTCGGCGACCACCGGCTTGTCTGGCAGGGCCTGATCGGGAAACTGCGCAAGATAGGCCTGCAATATGGTGTGAAAGTCGAACTCGTTCAGCTGCGGCAGCACTTCGAATTCACTGCCATTCAGGCCCATACCGGCGCAGATGCCTTCTGCTGTCTCGCGGTGCCGCACCATGTCGCCAGTGAGGATGCGGTCAAAGGACATCTCCCGCGCGCGGAAGTACTCGCCCAGCAGCCTGGCCTGCTGGTGCCCCAGCTCCGACAGTTGATCATAGTTGCTGGAGCCAAAGGAGGCCTGACCGTGGCGAACAAAATAGACTTCTGACATAGACCCATCCGTGCATGAAAAAAAGACAAAACAAAACCCGGCAAACCGGAGGATGAAACATCCTCGGTCAAACCGGGTTTGTTGAACAGCGCTATGTCAGAACGGAATGTCGTCATCAAAGCTGTCGTAATCCGGCGCAGACTGTTGCGGAGCCTGCTGGGCCGGTTGCTGCTGCGGCGCGGCGGGTTGCTGCGCTGGCGGACGCTGCTGCTGGGGGCGCGGCGCCATGCCCTGCTCGCCACCCTGTGGGCGACCATCGAGCAACTGCATCTGACCGCCGATATCAACGACGATCTCGGTGGTGTAGCGCTTCACACCGTCCTTTTCCCACTCACGGGTCTGCAGGCGGCCTTCGATATACATCTTCGAGCCCTTGCGTACATATTCACCTACGACTTCAGCGATACGGCCGAAGAACACCACACGGTGCCACTCGGTGCGCTCCTGCTGCTGACCGGTCTGCTTGTCCTTCCAGCTGTCGCTGGTGGCGAGAGTGATATTGGCTACGGCGTTGCCGTTGGGTAGGTAACGTACTTCCGGATCGCCACCTACGTTGCCGATAAGAATGACTTTGTTGACGCCTCTGGCCATGACTTTCTCTCCTGATGTACTGTCCGGTTCAGGCCGGGTTGACAACCCGATCCAGCGCCTCACGGTCCAGTATCTGTGTATCGACTTTTAGGTAGGCTGCCGCCTCTTCGGCCACAACCACCGCCTCTGCCACCCCCGGCACCGCGAGTATCCGCCGGGGCAACGCCTCATCCCGAACCAACGCAAGGGGCAACGACAGGCGGTAACTTGTCACATAAGGTGGTTCGTCCATGGTAACACCAATCACCCACCATGAAACCGCCAGCAGGGCGCAGCAAAGGAAAACCCCACCCAGCCCCCAAGCGGCAAAAACCGCACCGCCCAATACGCCGCCAATGGCGGCCCCGGCAAACTGGCTGGTGGAATAAACCCCCATCGCCGTGCCCTTGCCCCCGGCCGGTGCCACCTTGCTCAGCAGCGACGGCAGCGTCGCCTCGAGCAGATTGAAGCCGACAAAGAACAGCACTATTGCTGCGACTAGCCAAGGCAGAGAACCACTACTCAACCACATCAGCGGCTGCACCAGCGCCAACAACAGAATCGCGCCCAACACCACGCGTTTGACCTGCCTCTGACGTTCGGCGTAGATAATGAAGGGCACCATGGCGAAGAACGACAGCAGCAGCGCCGCCAGGTACACCCACCAATGCTCCTCACGCGGCAGCCCGGCCTGCTCCTGCAACGCCAGCGGCACGGCGACAAAGCTGGCCATCAGAATCGCATGCAGCACACCGATGCCGTAGTTCAGGCGCAGTAGTTGCGGGTTACGCAAGCTTGGCAAAAAGGCGCTGACGACTATCCCCGCCTCGCGATGGCGCAACGCAATCGGTGGCGTCGGCACGGCAAAGATCACCAGTCCGATACCCACCAGAGCCAGCAAGGTGGTGCCATAAAACACCCCCTGTAGCCCAAAACGCGCAGCGATCACCGGCCCCGCCACCATGGCCACGGCAAATGACAGGCCGATGCTCATGCCGATCATGGCCATGGCCTTGGTGCGATGCTGCTCACGGGTCAGATCGGCAACCAACGCCATCACCGCCGCGGCAATTGCCCCCGCACCCTGGACCACTCGGCCGAAGATCACGCCCTGCATACTCTCCGCCTGCGCGGCAATCAGACCACCCAGGGCAAAGAGCACCAGACCACCAATGATTACCGGCTTGCGGCCAATGCGGTCGGATAACATGCCGAAGGGAATCTGCAGGCAGGCCTGGGTAAGACCATAGGCACCAATGGCCACACCAATCAGGAAAGGCGTAGCGCCGATCAGTTCGTCACCATAAGTCGCCAGCACCGGCAACACCATGAACAGGCCCAGCATACGAAAGGCGAAGACCGCTGCGAGCGCTCCGGCAGAGCGCCGCTCCTCGGTCGACATGCTGTTGTCCTGGTGCATGGTATGTCCCGGTAAATGAAAGGCCCGAATTCTAGCACGCCTGCCCCGGCGGGAAAGCGGCGGACATGTATCGCAACGGACATCTGCCGTTGCAAAACCCTTTGTAGCCGCCAGCGATTAAGCGCACAGGCTTTTGCCGGGCCGGTCCCGGACAACGTATACTGTTCTGCTTTGCTGGCCGTAGGGTAAATGTACTGTGGATACCATTTCGATCCGTGGGGCGCGCACCCACAACCTGAAGAACATTGACCTCGATCTGCCGCGCGACAAACTGATAGTGATTACTGGCCTATCAGGCTCCGGCAAGTCCTCGCTGGCTTTCGACACGCTGTATGCCGAGGGCCAACGGCGTTATGTCGAGTCGCTCTCGGCCTACGCTCGGCAGTTTCTGTCGATGATGGAAAAGCCCGATGTCGACCACATCGAAGGCCTCTCTCCAGCCATCTCCATCGAACAGAAATCCACTTCGCACAACCCACGCTCTACTGTCGGCACCATCACCGAGATCTACGACTACCTGCGCCTGCTGTTCGCCCGCACCGGCGAACCCCGTTGCCCCGACCATGATCTGCCGCTGGCCGCACAAACCGTCAGCCAAATGGTGGATCAGGTGCTGGCCATGCCGGAAGGCAGCAAGCTGATGATGCTCGCGCCGGTCATGCGTGAGCGCAAGGGCGAACACCTGGCACTGCTTGACGAACTGCGCGCCCAGGGCTTTGTACGCGCCCGCATCAACGGCCGCATTCATGACCTGGATGAAGCCCCGGCGCTGGAAAAGAATCGCAAGCACACCATTGAAGTAGTGGTCGACCGTTTCAAGGTCCGCGAGGACCTGCAGCTACGCCTGGCCGAATCCTTCGAGACCTGCCTGAACCTGGCCGACGGCATCGCCATCATCGCGCCCATGGAGGGTGAGGAAGGCGAAGAACTGACATTCAGCGCCCGCTTCGCCTGCCCCCAGTGCGGCCATTCGATCAGCGAACTAGAGCCGCGGCTGTTCTCGTTCAACAACCCGGCCGGTGCCTGCCCTACTTGTGACGGCCTAGGCGTAAAGCAGTTCTTTGATGCCAAACGCTTGGTCAACGACGAGCTGACCCTGGCCGAAGGTGCCATACGCGGCTGGGACCGACGCAACGTCTACTACTTCCAGATGCTCAGTTCCCTCGCCGAGCATTACAGTATCTCCCTGGAAACGCCCTTTGGCGAGCTGGATGAACCACACCGCAAGCTGGTACTGCACGGTACCGGGACCGAAAAGGTCTCGTTCCGCTATCTGAATGATCGCGGCGATGTTGTCATGCGCCAACACCCCTTTGAGGGTATCGTTCCCAACCTCGAACGCCGCTACCGGGAGACCGAATCGCAGAGCGTGCGCGAGGAACTGGCCAAGTACCTGAGCACCCAGCCCTGCCCTTCCTGCCACGGCACCCGCCTGCGTCGCGAAGCTCGTCACGTGTTTATCGACGGCCGCAACCTGCCCGGCGTAACCACCCTGCCGGTGGGCGAGGCTGCTGCCTATTTCAGTCAATTGCACCTGGACGGCAGCCGCGGCGAAATTGCCGAGAAGATTCTCAAGGAAATCCGCGCGCGCCTGATGTTTCTGGTCAACGTGGGCCTGGATTACCTGTCGCTGGATCGCAGTGCCGATACCCTGTCCGGCGGTGAAGCACAGCGTATTCGCCTGGCCAGCCAGATTGGTGCCGGTCTGGTCGGCGTCATGTACATCCTTGATGAGCCCTCGATCGGTCTGCATCAGCGCGACAACGAGCGACTGCTTTCGACCCTGATTCACTTGCGCGATCTGGGTAACACCGTGATCGTCGTGGAGCACGACGAAGACGCCATTCGCCTGGCCGACTACGTGGTGGACATCGGTCCCGGCGCTGGCGTGCACGGCGGCCAGATTGTCGCCCACGGCACCGCCGAGCAGGTCATGAACAACCCGGCCTCACTGACTGGCAAGTACCTCTCCGGCGCAGTCAAGATTCCAGTTCCGGCCAAGCGCAATCCGCCACAGAAGGACAAGTGGCTGAAGCTCAAGGGCGCTTGTGGCAACAATCTGCACAAGGTCAACCTGGAGATCCCGGTTGGCCTGATGACCTGCGTCACCGGCGTATCCGGCTCGGGCAAGTCAACACTGATCAACAATACCCTGTACCCGATCACCGCCACTGAGCTGAATGGCGCGACCACACTGGAAGCTTCACCCTACGATAGCTTCGATGGCATGAAGCACATCGACAAGGTAGTGGACATCGACCAGAGCCCGATCGGACGCACCCCGCGCTCCAACCCGGCGACCTACACCGGTCTGTTTACGCCGATTCGCGAGCTGTTCGCTGGCACCCAGGAGGCACGCTCACGCGGCTACAAGGCCGGGCGCTTCTCCTTCAACGTCAAGGGCGGCCGCTGCGAAGCCTGCCAGGGTGATGGTCTGATCAAGGTAGAGATGCATTTCCTGCCCGACATCTATGTGCCCTGCGATGTGTGCAAGAGCAAGCGCTACAACCGCGAGACACTGGAGATCAAGTACAAGGGCAAGAACATCCACGAGGTGCTCAACTTCACCATTGAGGAAGCCCGCGAGTTCTTCGAGGCGGTTCCGGCACTGGCGCGCAAGCTGCAGACCCTGATCGATGTAGGTTTGTCCTACATCCGCCTCGGCCAGTCCGCTACCACGCTGTCCGGCGGCGAAGCACAGCGCGTCAAACTCGCTCGCGAGCTATCCAAGCGCGATACCGGCAAGACCCTCTACATCCTCGACGAACCCACTACCGGCCTGCACTTTGCCGATATTCAGCAACTGCTGGATGTTTTGCATCGCCTGCGCGACCACGGCAACACCCTGGTAGTGATCGAGCACAATCTGGATGTGATCAAAACCGCAGACTGGCTGGTGGATCTTGGCCCTGAGGGCGGGTCGAAAGGCGGCCACATCATCGCTACTGGCACACCCGAGCACGTCAGCACCATAGAGGCGTCGCACACAGGACGGTTCCTTGGGCCTTTACTTGAGCGGGATCGTTGAGCGGCCGACAACGCTGCAGCCAATAGAACCTGATTCTAGAAATCCGTGGATGCAAAGGCCTGCAGACCGCCCTGCTCAGACACGCTGCAAGTACGTCCCTGTAGCTCGACGATGGCATCCCTGCCATCGACGGTCTGATCAGGGTCAATGCCCCGCTGCTGCATAGACTCCGTGTACACCATCACAGTCAAAGGGCCTGTATCTCAGTGCGCACGGATGCCAGGCGGGCTGGTGGCGAGGGCCCTGTGCTGGACCGTCAGCGCACAAGGATGTGCGCTGTCGAGCCCCATGGATGGCTTGTAGCGTGTCCGGCACAGGGCCCTCGCCACCAGCCCAAAACACCAGCCACCCTAAAACACAGTCATGAAAAGCGGACAAAAAAAAACCGGACACAAGGTCCGGTTTTTTCTAACGCTTTGCTATCACTCTTCGCTGGCAGCAGCAGCCAGATCAGGGCGATCAACCAGCTCGACGTAGGCCATGGGCGCAGCATCACCAGCGCGGAAACCGCACTTGAGAATACGCACATAACCGCCGGGACGATCGGCATAACGCTTGCCAAGGTCATTGAACAGCTTACCAACAGCTTCTTTGCTGCGGGTGCGGTCAAATGCCAGACGGCGGTTGGCGACGGTATCTTCCTTCGCCAGGGTGATCAGAGGCTCAGCTACACGGCGCAATTCCTTGGCCTTGGGCAGAGTGGTTTTGATCAGTTCGTTCGCGAACAGCGACACCGCCATGTTCTGAAACATGGCCTTACGGTGTGAGCTGGTCCGACTCAGGTGACGACCACTTTTACGATGACGCATCTCTCAATTCCTCGGTGTCGAGACGATTAGGCCGAAACCTTATCGTCCTTCTTCAAGCTTGCAGGCGGCCAGTTGTCCAGACGCATACCCAGTGACAGACCACGTGAGGCCAGAACGTCCTTGATCTCGGTCAGGGACTTCTTACCCAGGTTCGGGGTCTTCAGCAGTTCCACTTCGGTACGCTGGATCAGATCGCCAATATAGTAGATATTTTCGGCCTTCAGACAGTTGGCTGAACGTACAGTCAGCTCAAGGTCATCAACCGGACGCAGCAGGATCGGATCAATCTCGTCTTCCTGCTGCTCAACAACGGGCTCGTTCTCACCTTTCAGATCAACGAAGGCGGCCAACTGCTGTTGCAGAATGGTCGCAGCACGGCGGATGGCTTCTTCAGCGTCCAGCGTACCGTTGGTTTCCAGGTCGATAACCAGCTTGTCGAGGTTGGTGCGCTGCTCGACACGGGCGCTTTCAACAACGTATGCCACACGGCGAACCGGGGTATAAGTCGCATCAAGCTGCAACCGGCCGATAGAGCGGCTCTCATCATCGTCAGACTGACGTGCGTCAGCTGGCTCGTAACCACGGCCACGGGCCACGGTTATTTTCAGATTGAGCACACCGTTGTCGGACAAGGTGGCAATCAGGTGATCAGGGTTGATGATTTCGACATCGTGATCCAGCTGAATATCAGCTGCAGTCACCTGACCCGGTCCTTTTTTGGACAGAGTCAGAGTGACTTGATCACGGCCGTGCATCTTGATCGCCAAACCTTTCAGGTTCAGCAGAATCTCGATGACATCTTCCTGAACGCCTTCAATGGCGCTGTATTCATGCAAAACGCCGTCGATTTCCGCCTCTACCACGGCACAACCGGGCATGGAGGAGAGCAGAATGCGACGCAACGCATTGCCCAGGGTATGGCCAAAACCACGCTCCAGCGGCTCAAGAGTGATCTTGGCACGCGTGGGGGAGGTTTCCTGTACGTCAATATGACGTGGTGTTAGAAACTCGGTAACCGAACTTTGCATGGGGGCACCTTTTGCTGTCTGTCTCTTACTTGGAGTAAAGCTCGACGATCAGGTTTTCGTTGATGTCGGCGTACAGATCACTCCGTGAGGGCAGGCTTTTAAAGACACCTTCCTTCTTGGCTGCATCTACTTCCAACCACTCTGACTGACCGCGCTGAGCTGCCAGCTCCAGAGAGCCACCGATACGCAGTTGGTTCTTGGCCTTCTCGCGCACAGCAACCACGTCACCTGGGGATACCAGGAAGGAAGCGATGTTTACGGTCTTACCGTTTACGCTGATAGCCTTGTGAGACACCAGCTGACGCGCTTCTGCACGAG
>JBKBSI010000060.1:0-16706 GCA_046291745.1 Pseudomonas sp.
TCGACAAAACGGAGCACGTGATTGGCTATTCGTCGTGTAGGAAAAAGCCGTTTGGATTCAATGGGGTAAGTGCGCAAAAAGTTGCGCATCTGGATTGGTTGTGGGTGTGCAGGAAGTTGCGCAGTGGGTGGCGGGAATGACGAGAAAGGGAGGCCGGGGATCCATGTGATTTTTGACAGTGACGGCAGAATATCCTAGCGGACCTGGCTATTTCGCCTGCGGGGGCATCCAGCCTGGGGATAGGGCTGCGGCGGCTTCGGCTAGGATCAGTGCGTCCTGGATGTTGCCCTGCTCTGCTGCCATGACGGCATCGGCGGCTAGTTGTGAGGCTTCGCGGTTGGCGGGGGCTTGTTGCAGGATGGAGGCACCGGTGCGCAGTAGTCCTGCCATGTCCAGGTCGCCGCGCTGTTCTTCGACGTCAGCCAGGGACATCAGCAGTGCAATCGAGCGGTCTATGCGTTCGCGGGGTTCGATGCCGGGGTCGCCGACAATCTGCATTGGGTCGTCGGAGACCTGGACAGAGTTCTGGGCCTGCGCCATAAGGGGCAACAGGAGCAAACCGAGGATCAACAGCGATTTTTGCATGGGTGCCCCGCTAAATGGGTGTCGCGCTCAAGTTAAGAACGCAGTGTCCTGTTTCTTAGTAAGCGGTCTGGGGGTAAAGGTTCATTACTCCCAGCCCGGCACACCCACGCGGATCTGCCTTGAAAAGTCCTCGGCCTCCCCGGCTTGTAGCGCTCGGTCGGTGATGCGGCCGCGGCGTTGTAGCTCGTCGAGACTGAGTTCCTTCTGCAATCCCCCTACCTGCTGCACATAGGACGGCAGGTGGCCGGACAGCAACAAGCGGTAGTCCAGCGGCAGATCTGGAATGATCTTGCGCATCATGCGGAACACCAGGGTCGTGCAGTTGGCGGTGACCGTGTGATAGAAGCGCGGAGTGGCGGCTAGTTGATTGGCCTCCTCGACAAAGGCGGCAAACAGCCTGCGGGCCTGGTCGTCCTTGATCCGGGTGCGGTAGATATAAACATCTTCATCGCGAACATTGGTACGCACGCGCACCGCATCGCGCTCGTCAGTGGCCACCACGCTGAGTTCGAACTTCTTGAAGAAGCCGCCCACCTCGGAAAAGCTCTGGCCCTGCTCACGGCGAATCTCGACGCTGAACACCACATACTCGTCATTACCAAAACCAAAGGACACCAAGACATGCGCCACACCGGGCACACCCCAGTGGGAGGTGATCATGTCTACAGAGGTCAGCCGGGTCAGGTCGTATTCGCGGTTTTCCCAGCGTACCTGATAGTCCTCCAGGCTGGTCCAATCGAAGTTGCGCACGTTGAACACCCGGGCTGTATCACCTTCAATCACGCCGGTGGTGTTCTGCGCCAGATCATCGGTCCAGTCGCGGTCGTTGGATGGCTTGATGGTGCTCCACCAGAACAGCACGCAGGCAAACAACAGCGCGTGCCCCAGCACGGCCAGTAGTGCCGAGTAGTACCAGAGCGCGACCAGCGATGAGATAACCGCCAGCACCCAGCCAACCAGCAAGCCCTGACGAGCGATACCCTGCCAGGACAGCTGGTACCAGAGCGCCAATAGCGCCCAGACACCGCTGCCAGCGATTATCAGGCTCAACAAGGTGAGGATCAGGGGGCGCAGCATGCACATTAGCTCTGTAAGTGATTGTTTCGCGCCTATCCTACTCGAATGCTCGTCGATTGGCTGCGGCTATGCGTTGTGGGCTTGATCAACGCGGCACTAGGCGGCAGAATACTGTATACCCAAACAGTATAGAAGCCATGCCTGCCAGCGAAATCCCAGCCCTGTATTACCTGAGCAACTTTCACACGGTGCTGGACTGGGTGGCGAATCGCTATGCCGATTTGCTGACGGACGAAGAACAGACCTTTATTGAACGCTTCCGTTCCCTTCCCTGCCCCAGTTTCGAATGGCTGCCGTTGGAAGTCTGCCATGTGCAGTGGGCCAGCCCATGACCTATCAGGTGGCGGTGCGAGCGTTATGCGAATTCACCGCCAAGGAAGGTGACCTGGACCTGCGCTTTACCCCCTCCCCCAGCGCCCAGGAAGGTATCAGCGGGCACCAGACCGTCGTCTCTAGACGCGCTCCAGACTATCAGCCCGAGGTAATGCTGACTGGCCTGTACCCCGGCTTGCGCGTTAGCGGCCGTGCCGATGGCTACGACCCCACGCAAAACCTGTTGGAAGAAATCAAGACCCACCGCGGCAACCTGGCACGTATTCCACAGAACCATCGGGTACTGCACTGGGCTCAAGCCAAGGTGTATGGCTGGCTGATGTGTCAGACGCTGAACTTGACCGGCATTGATCTGGCGGTGGTCTATTTCGACGTGGTTACCCAGCAGGAAACGCCCTTTCAGCAGCACTTCAAAGCTGAGGATCTAGGCGCCTTTTTCAATGAGCTGTGCAGCCGCTTCGTCGCCTGGGCCAGGCAGGAAACGGCGCACCGCGAGCGGCGGGATGAGAGCCTGAGCGCACTCAACTTTCCCTTCCCGGACTTTCGCCGTGGCCAACGGCAACTGGCCGAAGGGGTTTACCGCGCGGCGCGCGATGGCCAGTGTCTGATGGCCCAGGCCACCACCGGCATTGGCAAGACGCTGGGCACCCTGTTTCCGCAGCTTAAGAGCTTTCCGGAACAGAAGCTCGACCGCTTGTTCTTTCTCACCGCCAAAACCCCTGGCCGTCGTTTGGCGCTGGATGCTTTGCAGTTGCTACGCAGCCAGGAGTCGGCCATGCCCCTGCGCGTGCTGGAGCATGTGGCACGCAGCAAGGCCTGCGAGCATCCGACCAAGTCCTGCCATGGCGAATCCTGCCCACTGGCCGAAGGCTTTTTTGATCGGCTGCCCGCCGCACGTCAGGCTGCTGTCGAGCACGCCTGGCTGGACCAGCAAAGCGTCCGCCAGATCGCTCTGGCGCACCAGATCTGCCCCTATTATCTAAGTCAGGAACTCTGTCGCTGGTCGGACGTGGTAGTCGCCGACTACAACTACTACTTCGATATGAACGCCCTGCTGTTCGGACTGACCCAGCTCAACGGCTGGCGTGTCACCCTGCTGGTTGACGAGGCGCACAACCTGATCGAGCGCGGCCGCAGCATGTATACCGCAGAGCTGGTGCAGTCGGAGTTTCATACCCTGTGCCGCAACGTGCCCGCTGCCTTGAAAGGCCCGCTTAATCGGGTTGGCAGACACTGGGAGCAACTGCATCAGGAACAGGTGGTGCCCTATCAGGTGTATCCGGCAGTGGCGGATCTGTTTGTCATGGCCCTGCAGAAAGCCGTCAGCGCCATTACCGACCACCTGACCGATCAACCTGCGGGCAACGACAGCCTGCTACTGACCTTCTACCTGAACGCCATGCTGTTCTGCCGCCTGGCGGAGGCTTACGGCCCGCATTCGCTGTTCGATATCAGCCGCGATGAAGAAAGCAGCCTGTGCAGTACCTCTACCCTGTGCCTGCGCAATATAGTGCCTGCGCCCTTTCTGGCACCGCGCTTTGCTGCCGCCCATAGCGCTACGCTGTTTTCCGCAACGCTCAGCCCCGCGCACTACTACGCAGACCTGCTCGGCCTGCCAGCGGAAACCGGCTGGCTGGATGTGGAATCACCCTTTGCTGCAGAACAACTAGCGGTAAGAACCGTCAGTAACCTCTCGACCCGCTATACCGATCGTCAGACCAGCCTGGAGCCCATCAGCCAGTTGATGGGCACTCAGTTCGAGCAGCGTCCGGGCAATTACTTGGCATTTTTCAGTAGCTACGCCTACCTGCAGCAAGCACTGGAGCAGTTCAGCCAGGACTGGCCCGAGATCCCGGTATGGGCACAGTCACGCAGCATGGATGAGCTGGCACGCCGCGCTTTTTTAGCACGCTTTACCGAAGGCTCTCAGGGTATCGGTTTTGCCGTGCTGGGCGGTGCCTTTGGCGAAGGCATAGATCTACCCGGAGAGCGTCTGGTCGGCGCTTTTATCGCCACCCTGGGGTTGCCGCAGATCAATCCCATCAACCAGGAAATCCGTAGCCGCATGGATGAAATGTTCGGCAGCGGCTACGACTACACCTATCTCTACCCCGGCATGCAGAAGGTGGTGCAGGCCGCTGGCCGGGTGATACGCACCACTGACGACCAGGGCGTGGTCTACTTGCTCGACGACCGCTATACCAAGCCAGCAGTGCGGGATTTGTTGCCCCGTTGGTGGCGCCCGGTGGCCCATTGGCTCGATAACAGTGCAGTTGGTCTGAAAGATAGGTAAAGGCCTTTGAATAGTGGCATATTGACGCCACAGTACTGACACAGATTGAAACACCCACCCAACGCGCTACCACCGGAGCCTTGATTGCTACCGTGACCAACCACGCCCACTACCGCAATACCCGCAAGGCACTGCTCTGCATGTCCAGCCTGATTGCGGCTCTGGTATTGCTCGGTGGCTTTAGCATTGTTCTCATCGCCCACCAGCAGAACAGCGCCGAGGCCAGACAGAGCCTGTTCTATGCGACCAAGGCGACTGAATCCCGCACCCGCAGTGCTGAGCGCGATGTGATCGACTATGCCTTTTGGGGCGATGCCTACCAGCACCTGCATGCCAGCCTTGATCTGGACTGGGCCTACACCCGCGCCAATATGGGCCGCAGCATGTATGACGCCATGGGCTATGACGGCGTATTTGTAATTGGCCCTGACGGCAGTACCCGTTACGCCCTGGTCGCTGGTGAAATGGTCAATACCACGGCCGAGCAATGGCTCGAACAGGATATCAGCGCCTTCGTCGAGGCAGCCCGTGACCGGGAGGAAGACCAGGAAGCCGTCGCGCACTACCTGCGTATTGGTAACCAATTGGCACTTGGTACGGCGGCGGCGCTCACCGATGGTGACGATCCGGACGTGATAACCATTGAAGGCCCATCCTCGGTGCTGTTGTTTTTTGAAAAACTTGACCCTGACACCCTGCAAGCATTGGGTACCGACTACGGTATCAACAACCTGCGTCAAGCCTCCGCCCAAGCTGACAACGGCGACTCAATGCTGGCGTTGCCGGTCCTCGGCGGCGACAGCCTGCACCTGGAATGGGACCTGAACCGAACCGGTACCCGCATGCTGATGTGGCTTATGCCGATACTGCTTGTCGCCGCTGGGGTGTTCGGCTACCTAACACGCTTTAATCTGCGTGTCTCCCTGGCTGCGGCACGGCGCCTGGATGCGCGCACTGAAGAGGCCAGCCGCCTGCAAGCGCAACTGGCGCACTTTGCCAATCACGATGACCTCACCGGACTGCCCAACCGGGCCCTGCTCGACGAGCGGCTGCAGCAGGCCTGTGTCGCCGCCCAGCGCACAGGCCGCCAACTGGCGGTGATGCTGATTGATCTGGATGGCTTCAAGCCGATCAACGACAATTTCAGCCACCACCTTGGCGACCAACTACTGGTCGAGGTAGCCCGGCGCATGTCGCTACTGATGCGCCCGGGTGACACTGTCGCGCGCATGGGCGGGGATGAGTTCATTGTCATTCTGCCCAACCTGATTGGCGAGGATGACGCCGCAGCTATTGCTGAACGCATCATCACCGAGATTGCCCACCCCTACCGTCTTGAGGAAACCGACCTGCGGGTGACCGCCAGCGTTGGCATTGTCATGAGCGATGGCCGCGTCGAACAGCCCAAGCAACTGATGCATCATGCGGATCTGGCCATGTACAAGGCCAAGCAAGAGGGGCGTAATGCCTTTCAGTGGTACAGCAACAACCTCGATAACCGCGCCTGCGAAATCACCACCCTGCGCAACGACCTGCAACAGGCCCTTGAGCACGACGGCTTCGAGCTGTACTACCAGCCACAGATCAGCGCTGACAGCGGTCATGTGATCGGTGTAGAAGCCTTGCTGCGCTGGAATCACCCGCAACAGGGTTTTATCCCGCCGACCCAGTTCATCCCCATTTCCGAAACCACCGGGCAGATCATCCCCCTCAGCCAGTGGGTGCTGGACACCGCCTGCAGGCAGATTGCCGAGCTCAATCAGGGCCGCAGCGCACCGGTCAGTGTCGCGGTCAATATCTCACCCATATTCCTGTTACGCGGCAACTTCTGCGCGCTGGTGCAGGACGCCCTGCAGACTCACCAGTTAGCCCCACATCTGTTAGCCCTGGAAATTACTGAAGGCGTGCTGCTGACCAACGCTGACCGCGCGATTGAGACCCTGCACCAGCTCAACACGCTAGGCGTGGAAGTGGCGATCGACGACTTCGGCACCGGCTTCTCCAGCTTGAGCTACCTGAAAATTCTGCCGGTACACAAGATCAAGATCGACCGCTCCTTTGTCAGCGAGGTGGATAGCAACGCCGAGGATGCAGCCCTGACCCACGGCATCATCTCCATGGCTCGGCATCTGGGTCGCCGGGTCAACGCGGAGGGGGTAGAGACCGAGGCACAGAAGCAGTTTTTGAGTACCTGCCAATGTGACGAGTACCAAGGCTATTTGTTCTCCAAGCCTTTACCTTTCAATGAGATAAAGCAGTATCTTGATAACTACTCGGAAGAGACGGCACGCAGCCATCGGCGGCAGTCGGCACCCCAGGGCAAAGCCTGAGTAAAGGTTGGTAAAGATGCCTTTACAAAGGCCCTTTACTGACGCAGCTGGGGCAGACTGTCATTAATGACACGCGTGGGTCGCATCCATTCCAGGTGCGACGCGCAGTCTGATCCGGAGCCACCGACCATGAAAACACTACGCACCGCCGCCCTGCTCTGCCTGTCCGCGCTGGTCCTGAGTGCCTGTGCCCACGGGACCTACCACAGCCCTGGCAAAAGAACCGTCTACCACCAGCCCAGCTATCACCCGCACGTCTATCATTCCCAGCCTCGGTCACAGGTCTATGTGGTACGCCAGCCGCAGCATCACACCACTGTGATCCGCCCGGTCCATCCGGTTGTACACCGTGCCTATCAGCCCCCACACCAGCATAAGCATCCACAGAAACATCAACCGAAACATCAGCAAAAGCGCGGCCAAAGCCATCACCAGCCGAAACACCAGGCGCCACGTCAGTGGACAGGCCAACAACCCGGTCACGCTGGCTCGGGGCAAAACCAGTGGCCCGGCCCAAGAAATAATGCCGCACAGGACCGCAGCCGCGACGATCGGCAGCACCAAGCGCCGCGCCAGCAACAGCAGCAACGGAGCAATCCGCGTAAGGACTCAGGACGTGGGGAAAGATCAGGACGCGAGCAAGGCGGCCAACGCCAGCAACGTACCGCCCGCTAAGCTCTTCCATTGTCATGGCCGTCCGTCAGGACGGCCATGCACTCGCGCGGCATTCAGCAGCGACAATTGATGGCGTAATTACTGCTGGCGGAGAAAAGCCAGAAAATCTGCTGCTGGCAAAGGCTTGCTGAACAGGTAACCTTGAATTGCGTCACAACCTCGGGACTTGAGAAAATCCAGCTGTTCTGGGGTTTCCACGCCCTCGGCGACCACGCGCATACCCAGACTATGGGCCAGGTGGATGATCGTCTCTACTATGGCTCCGCTTTGGGCATCCACTGTAATGTCCATGACAAAGGCACGGTCGATTTTCAGTATGTCGATGGGAAACCGCTTCAGATAGGTCAAGCTCGAGTAGCCGGTACCAAAGTCATCCAACGCCACCGTAAGCCCCAGCTCCCGCAAAGCCTGCAACTGCCGCACGGTAGCGTCCATCTGAGTCATGATCGCCGTTTCGGTAACCTCCACAGTGACCAGCCCAGGTTTCAGCGATAAGCGCTCAAGGGCCTGGCTAATCTGTTCCACAAGGTTGTCCTGACCAAACTGGAAGGCCGATATATTGATAGCCACCCTGACTTCACGGCCCTCCTGGTCGCGCCATTGCGCGATCTGCCGCGTGGCTTCCTTGATGACCCAGGCGCCGATAGGCAGGATCAAACCCGTGTCCTCCGCCACCGGGATAAACTCGGCCGGGGAGATCATGCCGTTCTCAGGGTGCTGCCAGCGGATCAAGGCTTCAGCGCTATGAACCTTGCCGGTGATCAGATCCAGCTTGGGTTGGTACCACAAACTCAGTTCCCCGCGCGTAACGGCCTCACGCAGCGCCTGCTCCGTGCTGAGCCGCTCACGCATGCGGTTATTCATTTCCGCAGAGTAGAACTGAAAACCGTTGCGCCCCAGGTCCTTGGCGCGGTACATCGCGGTATCCGCGTTACGGAACAGGTCGTCGCCGGTATCACCGTCACGGGGGAAGATGGCGATGCCCACACTGGCGGAAACGATTATCTGATGGGCGTTAATCTCGATCTTGCGCTCGAACTCCTTCAGCAGTTTCCGCGCCAGCCTGGCTGCGGATTGTCCATCCTTCAGCCCCGGACTGAGTATCATGAATTCATCACCACCCAGCCTGGCAACGGTATCACTGTCCCGCACAATGGCACTCATGCGGTTGGCGACTTTCTGGATCAGCACATCGCCGACCCCGTGTCCGAGCCCATCGTTGACCCGCTTGAACTGGTCAAGATCAAGCAGCAAGACCGCAAACTGCTCTCCGTTCCTGCGTGCCTGTGCAATGGCATGGCCAAGCCGGTCCTGAAGCAGGTTTCTATTGGGCAGGCCGGTCAGAGCGTCGTGATTGGCCTGGTATTCCAGTGCGGACTCATAGCTTTTCCTGTCCGTGACATCATTGAAAACACTGATGAAATGCGCGATTTTGCCGTGTTCATCGTGCACTGCCGCGACTGCTACCTCGTTCCAGAACAGGCTGCCGTCCTTGCGATAGTTCCGCAGCACTGCCCTGGCTGCGCCCCCATGGCGCATGCAGTTACGCAGCCGATCCAGTCCGGGCTGGTCCCAATCATCTGCCAGCAAAAAGCGCGGACTCAGACCCATTATTTCCTCATGCGGATAGCCGGTCATGTCGCTGAACGCGCGGTTGGCGTAGATCATCGGGTTATCCTTTGCCTTGTCCGCCTGGCAAATCACGATACCGTTACTGCTCTCATCCATTGCGCGGTCATAGAGTTGCAGTTGCCGTGCGCGGTTTTCCAGTTGCAGGAACAGGCTACGGTTCTCATAAACCCGGCCAGCCATGGCTGAGTGGGAGGTGCAGAGCCACTCATCCTCTTCGGTGAAGTGCTCACCGTCGAGGCGATTAACCAGACAAACCCAGCCATACACCTTGGTAGCCGACAGGATCGGGGAAATAACGCAGGAACTGACGGCTGGGTACCCCTGCGGCAGGCCAATCTCCAGCTTTGTATGACTCTCGGCATTCAACCGCCGGGCCTTGCGCAGCCGGACTACATCACCGGGAATGCCACGTTCAAGACATGGGTAGGGCAACGACTGCTCTACTTTCTGGGTAAAGCCGCTAAGAAACAACCGGACCGGCTGCTCCGCGTTTTTGTGGCAGCCACTGATACACAGGATGCCATAGCTTGCCCCAACCAGAACGCGTGCGTCGCGGCAGATGGCTTGCAGCATGTGCGCGGTGTCGCGCATGCCCGAGAGCTGCAGATTGATTTCGGTGAGGGCAGCAAGCCGACGGTTGGCATTCTCCAGCTCTTCACTTTTGCGCGACAGGGTGTCAGTCAGCACCCGAGTGTGCTCCGCCTCAAAACCCTGCTCGTCGATCTTGATCTCTGTTTCCGGCATGCCTGAGATGTCGCTCAGTGCTGACTCTATGGCTCCCAGTATGTCTTCAGGCAAACAGGGTTTGAAGATGATCCGCCGCACACCCAGCTGTTGGGCAAGTTTGCGCGCCTCATCCTCCTGGTAATTGGCGGTATAGAAAATAATCTCGGTATGCGCCACATCAGGATCATGCCGCACCTGGCGGACAAATTCGTAGCCATCCATCACCGGCATCAACAGGTCGCAGATAACCAGTTCCGGCTTTTGCTTGCGAACCAGAGTCAGCGCTTCTGCGCCGTCGGCTGCTTCCATAACCTGGTGGCCGAGATAGCCAGCCAGGGACGCAACCAGCTCGCGGTTGGGGGCGTGGTCATCAACGATAAGTATCCTGGCCATAATGGCATTTTCCTTGGACGTCTGTGATTACGACTGCAAGTCTACCGGCAGCCACTGCCCCACCTGACTGGCAAACTGCTCAGGGTCGATGGGTTTGGAGATATAGCCATTAAATCCCGAAGCAAGAATTTTCTGCTCATCACCACACATTGAAAATGCGGTGATGGCCACTACTGGCGTGTCGCACAGGGACTTATCCTCGCGCAGGGCCGCCAATAGCTGGTAGCCGTCCATCACCGGCATCTGAATATCGCTCAAGATCAGATCGGCCGACGGTTGCAGGCTGCGAGCCATTTGCAGGCCCTGGGCGCCATCTACAGCCCTATGCACCTGATGCCCCGCATGCCCCAGCAGGTAAGCGGCCAGCTCCAGGCTGGCCATATCGTCCTCAACCAACAGTATGACCGCACCCATGGTTAGCTTCCCGGCAGCCGCAAGGTGAATTCGGAGCCCTGCCCAGGTGTGCTGGACAGGCTGATGGAGCCACCCAACTGCCCTGCCAGCTTCTGGCTCAGGTACAGACCCAGGCCGGTACCCTCGGTGCGCCGGGCCGATATCTCGCCACGGGAAAAGGGCTGGAACAGATTGCTCTGCACTGTTGGTTCAATACCTGGCCCGGTATCACTGACAGAGAGTCTCAGACCACCCTCATCCGCCCGCGAGAGCGTCAGACAGACTTCTCCTGCGCAGGTGAACTTGAGGGCGTTGCTGGTCAGGTTCATGAGAATCTGGCTCAGGGCTCTGCGGTCGGTGGTCAGATTGATCGGCTGGTCCGGCAGCCGCAGTTCAAGCTGCAGCTGCTTTTCCTGCGCCTGCAGACTAAAAGTGCCGTGAATCTCCTCCAGCAGTTGATTTAGGTTGATCTGTTCCGGGTGCAGCTCCAGTTTCCCGGCATCAATTTTTGCCACGTCCAGCAGGTCATTGATCAGTGACAGCAGGTGTTGACCACTGGATTTCACCGTGTTCAGTTGCTTTTTCTGATCCTCATTCAGCGGCCCGGGCAGCCCCATCAGCAGCGTGCCGGTAAAACCGATAATGGCATTCAGCGGGGTGCGCAGTTCATGGCTCATGCTGGCGAGAAACTGGTCCTTGGCCTGGTTAGCCATGGCCAGCTCCTCGTTCTTTTCCTGCAGGGCCCGTTCAAACCGCTTGCGCTCGGTAATGTCACGAATCGCACTGGAAACCAGGATGCCCTCCTCGGTTTCCAGCGGGCTTAGGCTGATTTCAATCGGGAACTCGATGCCGCCCTTGCGCAGGCCGAACAGCTCCAGGCCAACCCCCATGGGCCGTACCCGCGAGTCGGAAAAAAAGCCATTGCGGTGGCCGATATGGTGGTGGCGAAAGCGCTGGGGCATGAGGATTTCGACGTTCTCGCCAATCATCTCCTCCCGGGGATAGCCGAACAAGGATTCGGCCTGGGAGTTCACCAGTACAATGCGACCATCCTGCTTGACGATAACGATGGCATCCGGCGCCGACTCCAACAGGCCGCGGAACTTCTGTTCCGCTCTATTGAGTTCCGAGATATCACGAAAGGTATCGTCGTTGCTGTCCCTGTTTTTCACTACTGTGCTCACACTTGTTGGAATGGGTGGCTGCTGAGCTTGTCCTACCGGGAAGTATGGTTGATAAACGGCCAGATGCCAGTGGCTGATATTGCTCTGCGGTTCCTTAGGGTAGTCTTGCGCTATAGGATGGTGTTGCCACCCTGTAGCGCTCGCCCGCACACAGAGCCACACCAGCCCACAAGGAGAACCGATGAGTTTTTTGCAACGCGCCTATCGGCGTCTCAACCCGCCGAAAAAAACCGATCTGGAGCCCGTTTTCCGCCACAGTGCAGAGCATTTGCCCACGCTATGGCTGATCGGCAAGACCGGCGCGGGCAAGTCGTCGCTGATTCGTGCTGTCACTGGCCAGAGCGATATTGAGGTTGGCCGCGGCTTCCGGCCCTGCACCCAAACCGCCGTGCGCTATGACTTCCCCGCCAGCACGCCGGTGATGACCTTTATGGACACCCGTGGCCTGGCCGAGGCTGGCTATGACCCCGCAGAAGATATCCGCGCCTGTGAAGGCAGCAGCCACGCACTGGTAGTGGTTATGCGCGCGGATGATCCGGAACAGTCCGAGCTGCTGCAGGCGCTCAAGCAGATCAAGCGCTCAGGCAAGGTACGCAACGCCCTGCTGGTGCATACCGGCATTCAGTTGCTCGACTCCCTGGATGAACAGCGCCGCTGTATCCGGCACAACCAGCAGGCCGTGGAGAAAGTCTGGGGCCCTATTGAAACGGCACCGATTGACCTGATCGGCCGCGACGGCAACCCAGTCGGCATCCCCGAGCTGATTGAAAAGCTCGGTAATTTTTTGCCGATTGTCGCCGAGCTGTTCGAGCGCCGCAGTAACAACAACGCCGAAGAAGCCAACTTCCAGAAGCTCAAGACCGAGATCATGTGGTATGCCGGCGCAGCAGGCGCCACCGATGCCGTACCGGTGCTTGGCCTGGTTACAGTGCCGACCATCCAGACCAAGATGCTGCACAGCCTGGCCAATCAGTACGGCCTGGAATGGGATAAACGCCTGGTTACCGAACTGGTCAGCACTCTAGGGGTCGGCTTTGGCGTACAGTACGCCTCACGCCTGGGTATTCAACAATTGGTCAAACTGATCCCGGTATACGGCCAGACCGTCGGCGCTGCCTCCGCCGCGGTAACCAGCTATTGCGTCACCTACGCCCTGGGGCGCGTCGGCTGTATCTACTTCTTCAACAAGCAACGGGGCGAGCCGACCTCCTCCGAAGAGCTGAAGGCCACGTACCGCAAGGCCTTTGAACACATCATGCCAGTAGCCAAAGATGACGCTGAAAACCACCGTTAACGCCTTACGGGCCGCCGCCAGTTTCTCTGACCGGCTCACGCCCTTCCTACTGGTCGCGCTGCTGCCACCCATACTGCTGCTGTCGCTGTTTGGCCTGTATGCGATCTTCCGCTACAACTACATTCTCACCTTCGTTGGCCTGCTCGGCCTGTTTACCCTGCTGGCGATGGTGCCCTTTGTGCTGGCCCGCAGGCGGCGGCGCAAGGCTGCCCCCCGGGTTGCCCTGGAGATCGAGCAGGAAATCGACACACCAGCCTACTGGACGCCCTGGGACAAGCAGGTACAGCAGGATCTGCTGCCGGAAGTCAGCGCTCTGGTACTCGATACCCACACCTGGCGGGCCCTGCCGGAAAGCGCCCTGCAGATCGCCCGCAGCGTCGCAGCGCAATACGGCAAGGGCAAACGCCACGCGGAATGGGCCTTCTCCCCGGTAGCGCTACTGGCGATTGCCGAGCAACTGACCCAGCGCTACCGCCGCACCCTCAAGGACAACGTCCCGGGCATCGACCACCTTAAGGTCTCCCACGTGCTCTGGCTGGAAGAAAAGGCCGACCAGTTTGCCCCGGCGCTGACCGTGGTGAATATCTACCGCAAGGTGCGCATGCTTACTCCAGAGGGCATGCTTGCCGAGCTGGGCAGTCAGGCTTTGGGCCAATCCTTTGAAGGCCTGAGCGACGAGATGCAACAACGGATGAAGCGTCTGCTGCTGCTTGAAGTACTGCGCTCGGCGATCGACCTGTATGGCGGGCATTTCCGCTTTGACGACGAACAACTGACCATTACCGCCGCCACGCGCAAGGACGACAACCGTACCGTCGGCCAGCCCGAGCCGGTGCGTGTATGCCTGATCGGCCAGACCGGCGCCGGCAAGTCTTCCGTGATTAACGCCCTGACCGAGGGCTGGAAAGCCGAAACCAGCGCCCTGCCCTCAACCGACCGCGGCCTGGTGTATGAGTGCAAGATCGATGGCGTGCCCTTCCTGCGCCTGCTCGACCTGCCCGGTCTGAATGGCGATGCCAAGATCGAAAAGATCCTGTTCGAGGAAATGGTCCAGTCCGACATGGTGCTCTGGGTCCTACGCGCCAACCAGCCGGCGCGCAAGCTCGACCAGGAGTTCGGGCAGCACTTCAAGCAATGGCACAGCAAACGCACGGACTACCAACCACCAACGCTGATCGGCCTGCTCAACCAGGTCGACCGCCTGGGCATCCAGAATGACTGGCAGCCCCCCTACGACCTGGACAACCCCGAACCCGGCAGCAAGGCCGAGCTGATCCGCGAGGCCCTGGACTTCAATCAGCAGGTACTGGAGCTGGACGACATACTGCCTCTGAGCATCGCGCCAGAGCGCGAGCAATACAACGTCGAAACCCTACGCGCACTGATCAGCCAACGCTACGACAAGGCCATCAACGTGCAGCTGAATCGCAAGCGCCGCGAAGCCAGCGGGTTCTCGGCATCAAGGGAATGGAAGCGTGCGCGCCAGGCAGCGGGGTCGCTGGTGGATTTGATTAAACGCGGCAAGGACTAAAGAGTACCGGAGGGTAGTACCTGCAGATCGCCGAGCACTGGCGACCTGCAGGCCAAGACAAGACCTTACTGCAATTGCCTGTCACGCAGGCGCGGGCCTGGCAGTACCCCGTTCACTGCATGGGGAGACAGCAAGCGGCCGCTGGTCAAGCCGGCAATCTGGTAACTGCGATCAGTGGTCGAATTGATCACCTGCTCGACCAAGGCCACCACCAGCAGCCCAACCAGACCACCGCCCTGGTTGTTGCTCTGCTCAGTGCTCGAGGCTGTTGCCTGGCCCTTCCACAACAACTGCCCACTGCGCCCATCCACCAGGGTTGCCTCCGCTGTTACCCGGGTATCACTGGCCAGTAACTGATAGCTGGTGCCGTACTGGGTGATCTTGATATACATCACCGAATCCGCACCAAATACCTTGTTGAGCTGCTCCAGAGGCAGGGCATGAATCTCATCGGGATTGGTCAGACCGTTCTCGCGGAAGGTTTCCTCGACCACTGCAACCGGGAATACGTAGTACCCCCCTTCTGCCAGGGGCATGCTCACGTGGGTCAAAAAGCTGTAGCTGGCACGTGTGTCCAGCGTCTGATTGACCGGCGGCAACACCAGGATCGATCTCGGATTACTCTCGCGGAAAGCGGTGTAATCATAGGGTGTGGTAGTGACACAGCCAGTCAGGAACACCAGCATCAGGGCAGCAACAGCTATCATCCGCGCCTTCATTGGGACACCTCCGGCTGAGACTTCATCACGTAATCAACAAAGTGGCTGGACTCGGGGAAGAGTTGCTTCTCCATGGCGAATTGCTCACGCCCTTCGACCTCACGTCCGGTATTGAAATACAGCATACCCAGGTGCGCGTGCAGACCCGGTGGGACGCTCTGGCCCTGAGCCTCTGCACGCTGCAGCACGGCCTCGACAGCACCGACCTGGGACGCATAGTCGGTAGAGCCATCCTGATGATACTGGTACAGGCTGGGCTGATAGTTGCCCCAATAGTAGAGCGGCGGAGTAACCGGCGCACAGGCGCTCATAAGGCAAACGCCAGCCAGCAGCGCGCCCTTAAGGAAAATTGACTGCATGACACATTCCTTTGTAAGAATCAGTTCCGGCCAGGATTCCAGGCACCCGTTTCAACACCACGCACCAGATTGTTCACCGCTTCGCGGATAGCCAGATCCAGTACCTTGCCGTTCAGTGTGGCGTCATAGCCAGCAGTACCACCAAAGCCGACCACTTCGCGGTTGGACAGGCTGTACTCACCAGCGCCCTGGACCGAATAGGCCACTTCAGAGGTCGCCACATTGACCACGTTCAGGCTGACCTTGGCGTAGGCCACCTGCGACATGCCGCGGCCGAGAATGCCGAACAGCTGCTGATCACCAACAGTCTTGCGACCGAACTCGGTCACATCGCCGGTCACCACATAGGACGCGCCCTTGATCGACTGCGCCACGCCGCTGTAACCGGCCTCGCTCTGCAGTTGGGCCATGTTGGTCCGCTCCAGCACATTGAAGCGGTTGGTCTGTTGCAGGTGGGTCACCAGGGTGGTTTTTGCCTGGTTGCCCAGACGGTCAACGCCGTCAGAGAAAATGCCGCGCTGGTAGCTGGAACGGTTATCAAACTGCCCCACTGCAATCGGCGAACGCTCACCCTGATAAGTCGAACCATAGCTGGCGACCTTGGGTACTTCGAGGGTGCGGGAAGATTCAGTGGCACAGCCACCAAGGGCAAACACAGCTACCAAAGCAGTAGCTGACAGCGCAGATTTGTTAATCACCTGTAGGAGTCCTTTCTAGGGGAAGTACTTTAGATTTGGGTAGTAGCAAAGCGATAGTATCCGCAAGCACGACCAAAGGGAATATGGCCTGGAGCGGAGAATTGTAAGCAAGCAGAGCTGCACTAGCGCCCTTGTTGCACGGAGGTGCAGCGGCTTTCAGCCAATATGCGTAGACAGCTTGTGCACCGCCGCTATCTCGCCGCTCCAGATCATCTCGTAATGGGCGGTCTGCACTACCGATTTGACCTGCCTGGGGGTAAACAGACCCCAGCATACGCCCTCCGGCTGACGTACTGAGTGGTAACGCAGGGCCGTGGCCTTGGCTTTCAGGGCGCTGCGGCCGAGCAGGCGTGAGGCGCTGTAATCGGTGGGTGAGTAGATAGGATCCTTGCGCGGCACCTCCAGAGCATCCAGCGCCCCGGCTTCGTTGAAGCGCGTGGTCAGCCCGCGAAACACAAAGCGCTCGTAACGCAGATCCGGCACC
>JBKBSI010000061.1:0-4558 GCA_046291745.1 Pseudomonas sp.
ATCAGTACGTCGATACCACCAAAATGCTCCAGTACCTGAGAGATCGCCTGTTCACAGGCCTGGGCGTCGCCCACATCACAGTTGATGGCGAGCACTTCAGCATTCAGCTTGTCCATCAGTTGTTGCCGGAAGGCCATCAGCGGCTCATCCTGCACGTCGAGAATTGCCAGGCGCGCGCCGGATTGGGCGAATCTCAGCGCCAGTGCGCGGCCGATACCGGCGCAGCCGCCAGTAATGACGACTACCTTCTGCTGAAATGCTCCCCTGGCCATGGCTGGTCCTCACCCTTTTGTTTGCACCCTGTTGTTGCAACAAGAGTGAGGGAAAAGCCAGCGCCTCGCAAGCGTCAGGGTGCCAGACGCTCGCGTAGCCAGGCACCATCGGCTAGCCGATAGTTAAGCCGGTCATGCAGGCGACTGGGACGACCCTGCCAGAATTCGATCAGTTGTGGCTTGAGGCGAAAGCCGCCCCAGTGTGGCGGACGCTCGGGGGCCTGGTCGGCGTACTCTTGCTGCAATCGCTGCAGGTTGTTCTCCAGCACGTCGCGGTTGGCGATAACCTGGCTCTGGGGTGAGGCCCAGGCGCCCAGACGGCTGCCCACCGGGCGGCTATGGTAGTAAGCGTCGGACTCTTCGGCGCTGATCTGCTCGACCTGGCCTTCGATACGTACCTGACGCTCAAGGTCATGCCACCAGAAAGTCATGGCAGCCTGGGGGTTGGTCTGTAGCTGCTGCCCCTTGGCGCTTTGATAGTTGGTAAAAAAAACGAAGCCGCGATCGTCCATACCCTTGAGCAGCAGGGTCCGCAGGTGCGGCTGGCCAGTTGCATCGACGGTGGCGAGCATCATGGCGTTGGCTTCGGTGGATTCGATTTCCACGGCCTGTTCAAACCAGGTGGCGAACAGACTGAGGGGTTCTTCCGGGGTCTGGGTTTCCAGCAGGCCGTCGCGGGTATAGTCGCGACGCAGGTCGGCTACATCAGGTTTCATGGTCGGGGCTCCGGTTGACAATGTCCCTATGCTAGCACCTTGCATGGGCGGGACATTGACTCCGGACAAGCTCTTTTCAATCTTGCTGTTTCAGGCAACGATAAAACTCTCGGCTGAGTGCCAGGGCGCGTGGGTCCATGAGTACGTAGGGGCCCATGGTGTTGGTGACGTAGCCAAAACCAACCTGTGCTTCTGGGTCACAGAAGCCGAGCGAGCCGCCTGCGCCGGGATGTCCGTAGGCCTGTGCTCCCATGCCGAAGCCGCCGCCTTCATAGTCCTGTTCGAGCATGACGCCGAGGCCAAAGCGGGTGGGTGCCAGCAGGGTTTTATCCATGCCCTGGCTGTGCTCGGTGCGCATTTGCTTGACCAGTTGGCTGTCCAGCAAACTGACTCCGTCGAGGCTGCCGTCGTGGGCCATAATCTGCCAGAAGCGTGCGAGGGAGCGAGCGTTGCCGGTGCCATTGGCGGACAATATTTCGGCCTGCTGCCATTCGCGCTTGTTGGTACTGACCATCATGCTGGAGGGGTTGCCGAAGGCTTTGAAGCCCATGCCCTCGGGCTGGCCCATGGAGGCAAACAAGGCGCGGGCATACTGGTCGCCGTATTGGTTGCGCAGGCGCGAGACGTGGGCGATGCGTTGCAGTTGGTCGTCCGGGACGCCGACGAAGAAGTCCATTCCCAGCGGTTTACAAACATGCTGTTGAATGTAGGCGCCGGGGCGTTCGCCGGTGAGGCGTTTGAGTGGTTCGCCGAGCAGCCAGGCGTAGGTGACCGGTGCGTAGCCGTGGGCTTCGCCGGGTGTCCACCAGGGTGTCTGTGCGGCCAGGGCTGTGGCCATGGTATCCCAGTCAAACAGGGCTTCGGGCGGCAGGGTGTCGCTGATGGCGGACAGGCCGGAGCGATGGCTGAGTACCTGCCGCAGGGTGACCTGTTCCTTGCCGGCCTGGGCGAACTCGGGCCAAGCTTCGGCCAGCGGGCTGTCGAGGCCGATGCGACCTGCTTCTACTTGCTGCAAAAGGGCTACCGCGCCCAGTGGTTTGGTACAGGAAAATACGTTGACCAGGGTGTCCTGTTCCCATACCTGCTGATTGTCCTTGTCGACCACGCCCTGCCACAAGTCCAGTACCGTTTCGCCGCCAACCGTTACGCACAGGGCACCACCGCGTGCCTGTTCATCGGTCTGCTGTTCGGCAAAGAGTTCGCGAACACTCTCGAAACGTGGATCAAAATAGCCCTGCACGTTGCTCATGGTATGGATTCCCTGTTGGAGGTTGTTATGGGGTTATTAGACCCGAGCCTGACGACGATTTCAGTACGTATAAACGCTGGATATGCTATTGGTATGAAACGGAGTGATAAAGCCGAAATCAGATGCTGCTAGGCCGTGTTGGGCGTATTTCCCAAACGGCAACCGTGAACCGCCGTGAACCCCCTCCGGGCCGGCCGTCGATCACAGATCTCCGTCGTTCGGCTGCGCGCGAAGCCATGCTTCGCAAGCGCTTGCCTCACCCCTGGGGGCTCGATCCAAATCATCCAGGATTTGGACCGTTCCCGGAGGCCGTTTGGAAGCCCCACTCCCTGAGTCCGTGCTGCCGCCTAACAACCAATACTGAGAATGCGAAGCCTGGTTTGGCTTTTCACTTCAAGCTTCAAGCTTCAAGCTAAGAAACTTCCCGAATGCACCGTCCAACTTGCCGCTTGTAGCTTGCCACTTGCCACTTTATTTACGGCTAGTCGATCTCCCGCCGAAACGGCGGCAACGCATTGAGAATCGCCTTGCCGTAACGCTGGGTCACCAGTCGGCGATCCAGCAGCGTGACGACACCGCTGTCCTGTTCGTTGCGTAGCAGGCGGCCGCAGGCCTGGATCAGTCGCAGGCTGGCGTCGGGCACGGCGATCTCCATAAAGGGGTTGCCGCCATTGCGTTCAATCCATTCGCTAAGTGCCGCTTCCACCGGGTCGTCGGGCACCGCGAAGGGGATCTTGGCGATCACTACGTGTTCGCAGTAGCGGCCCGGCAAATCGACGCCTTCGGCAAAACTGGCGAGGCCGAAGATCACGCTGGGGTTTTCCTTGTCGACCTGGGCGCGGTGTTGGCGAATCAGTTCCTGCTTGGACAGGTCACCCTGCACCAGTACGCGTTCGCGAAAGTCGCGCGGTAGCCCGGCGTATACCTCGAGCATCTGTCGGCGCGAGGAGAACAGCACCAGGCTGCCCAGTGCGTCTTCCAGAATGCTCGGTAGGTGTTCGATGATCGAGGCGCTGTGGCCTGGGCCGTCGCGCGGGTCGGCGCCGTGATTGGGGATGCGCAGCACGCCCTTTTCTGCGTACTGGAAGGGGCTGGGTGCCAGGGTGCAGACGGCGCCCTTGGGGAGTCCGGCGCGCATGCTGAAGCGGTCGAAGCGGCCCAGCGCAGTGAGGGTGGCAGAGGTGACCAGGCAGCCGAAGGCGCTGTGCCAGAGAAATTGCCGCAGGGTGTCGGCGGCGAGTATGGGGCTGACGTGTACTTCGATGTCGTTCTGTTCGGTCAGGGTCAGCCAGCGCGCGGTGGGTGGCTTGTCTTCGGCGTCTTCGAGGCAGAACTGGGTCCAGAGTGTCCAGTTGCCCTGGGAGCGCGCCAGCAAGGCGCCGAACAGCGGATACCATTCTTCGGCCTGGTGGGTGGCGACGCCTACGGCTTCGCCGTCCATGGCGTCCTTGAGTTGATCGACCAGACGTTGCAGCAGGTCGGTGATGCGCCCGAACCCGGCCTTGAGCTCTACACCCATTTCGCGCAGGTGATCCGGCACTACGCCGTCCTTGAATCGGTGCTGTGGCCGAACCTGGCCGGTGACGTCTTCGGCGCTGGCGAAGTCGGAGACTTCAGTCAAAGCTTGAGCCATGAATTGCTGGTGCGGTTTGAGGTCACGCGCCAGCGCGGGTACCTGTTCGAGAAAGCGGCCGAAGTCGCCCGGCAGGGGATGTTGCGCCAGCAGTTTGCTGAGGTTCTTGTCCAGTTGCTCGAGCCAGTCAGCAGTGGCGGACATGCGCGTGTGATGGGCGAAGTGCGAGATGGCCTTGTCCGGCAAATGGTGGCCTTCGTCGAAGATGTACAGGCAATCACGCGGGTCGGGCAGGATGGCGCCGCCGCCCAGGGCCAGGTCGGCGAGTACCAGGTCGTGGTTGGTGACTATGACATCGACTTTTTGTACGCCTTCACGTGCCTTGTAGAACACGCATTGGTTGAAGTGTCCGCAGCGGCGGTTGGTGCACTGGATATGATCGGTGGTCAGGCGTGACCAGTCCTGGTCGTCCAGGGCTTCGGGCCAGGAGTCGCGTTCGCCGTCCCATTTCTTGCTGGCCAGGGACTCGACCATACGGGTGTAGAGCTTGAGGCCCGCCTCATCGACTTCCAGGTTGAAACCTTCGTCGGCAAAGCCTTGCTGGCGGCTGACCAGGGATTGGTTTTCACTGAGCAACTGGTCGAGTTTGGACAGACAGACGTAGCGGCCGCGGCCCTTGGCCAGTGAGAACTGGAAGTTGAGACCGGCATTGCGCTGGATGTCGGGCAGGTCCTTGAGCACTATCTGT
>JBKBSI010000061.1:4568-16651 GCA_046291745.1 Pseudomonas sp.
CGTGGCGGTGGAGATAACCAGCGGTTTGCCCAGGTGTTTGGCAATCGGGATCGCGGCTAGGCAGTAGGCTACGGTCTTGCCGGTGCCGGTGCCCGCTTCCACTACGGCCACGGCCGGATCGCCGTCGCGGCGATTTTCGTCGTCCAGCTTGATGCCGCCAAAGAGTTTGGCCACCTCGGCAATCATCACCCGCTGGCCGTAGCGCGGCTTCAGCGACTTGTTTTCGAGGAAGGTGCGGTAGGCCGTCTGGATCTGGCCTTTCAGTTCATCATTCAGCATGCGGGCTCCGGTGTGGTGGGGCATCATATCACTTCGCTCTGTTACGAACTGAGCTGGCAGCTTGTGAGAAATCATGTCTCGGCAGATATTCCGCTTGATGCTGGGCCGCGGAAGCTTGAAGCTAACGGTCCAATTTGCGTTCCAACCATTCAGCCATACGGAATCTGCCATGTCCGCGACTCCTACCTCAGCTCTGCTGGCGATTCTTGACCAGTACCGGCCCAGCCAGTTGCTATGCATCAGCAGCCAGCCGGTTCCCGCGGTAGATGCCTACTGCGCCGAGCACCCGGACTGCAAGCTGACGGCTACCGATCAGGCGCCGTTGAGCCCGGAGCTGGCCAACCAGCGTTACGATCTGGCGGTGGTGGCGGATCAGTTAGAGCGTGTGGATATGCGTACTGGCATCGAGCTGCTCGCCGGGCTGCGTAATTTATCAGTCAGTCGTATGGCGGTGCTGGTTGATCTGCAGGCGGCGACAGAGTGGCAGGACAACGATTTTTTCGGCCTGGCGATGCAGCGCCATGCGCGGTTCGAGAAGGATGAGCGCTGTCTGACGCTCTTTACCTACGATCTGGCCGATTACAAGAGCGTGCCTGATTGGCTGAATGCCAAGTACTGGGCCAACCCGGAACTCTTCGATAAGTACTGGTGGTAAGCATGACCAGTGTTGTTGCCACTGCGCCCTGCCCCTGTGGCAGCGGGCAAAGCTACCAGCATTGCTGTCAGCCGCTACACCAGGGGCAGGCAGCGGTAGATGCGCAGGCGTTGATGCGTTCGCGCTACTGCGCCTACACCCTGGGTCTGATTGATTACCTGGTAAACACCACCCTGCCCGCCCAACAGGCGCTGCTGGATCGCGAGGCGATGCGTATCTGGAGTATGGCCAGCACCTGGTTAGGTTTGACGGTGGAAGAGGCAACTGCTGTTACACCTAGTACCGAGCGTGCCAAGGTGACCTTCACTGCGCGCTGGGCTGAGCCCTCGGGTCAGCAACTCAGCCACCGGGAGTGTTCGGACTTTGTGCTAAAGAACGGGCGTTGGTACTTTATCGATCCCAATCACCCGCTCAAAACAGCACGCAATGAGCCCTGCCCCTGTGATTCGGGACGCAAGTTCAAGCAGTGCTGTCAGATCTGAACCAGTCAGTCCTTTAACGTAAGGTGGTCGGTATTCGGCACTACTGCGTCCACGTCGCGCTTCAGCTCTTCCAGATCGGCGCCGGGCGGAGCCAGGCTCAGGGCTGATAGGTCGATGGGCAAGGGGGTGAAGTCGCGGTATTCATCCTGCAGGTCGCTGCCAGTCGGGGCGATGCCAAAATCCGGAGCGTCCACTTCACTGAAGGCTGCCATATAGGCATCCCGTGGAGCGACCGGAGTGCCCTTTGCCGGGGCTGATGGCGCCGCGGGGGCTGATGGCGCGGCCTCCGGGGCCTGCGCTGGGGCGGCAGATTCAGCCGCAGCCATTACCAGCCCCATGGGATCAATGCTGCACAGTGCTCCTGCGCGCTCGATCGCCTGGCGGTACTTTTCTGCTGCTACTTCATCCAGTCCCTGTTTGATTACTACCCGACGTCCGGAAAACAGTACCTGCAACTGGTCATCGCCAACCTGAAACAGTTGGCCAATCCTGGCCTTGGCCTGCTCTGTAGTGACGCCCGGGCGTACCTGTCCGTGAAAAGCAATTTCAAAAAGAGGCATCGTGGCTCTCCCTTGCAATGATTAATGAAGCAGTCTTATCAGCATTTGATTAGTATGGACAGGCGTGGGCTGTCCGACAACTCTATAAATAACTCAGCCTGCACGGGCAATGGAGGGGAACCGTGTTGAAATCATCATCAGTTGCACTACTGCTGACCTGCTCGATGTTCTGGCTGCAAGGTTGCGCCTACATCGGCTTCGGCAAATCCTACACCAAGCCCGACGTCAGTCTGGCCAATGTGGAAATGCTCAAGGCCAATCTTTGGGAACAATCCTTTCGTCTGCGGCTTCGCGTAGACAACCCCAACAGCCGCAACCTCCCGATCCGCGGTATGCACTATGAGATCTTTCTGAATGATGCGCGCCTGGCAACCGGCGTCAGTGACAGCTATTTCAATGTACCTGCCTATGGCTCGGAATATTTTGAATTGAATGTGCGCTCCAACCTCTGGCGCCATATACGTGATCTGGTCAAGATGGTGGAAAATCAACAACCCATCGACTACCGGATCGAGGGGCACATACGCACCGGCGCCTTCTTGTCCCCCTCCCTGAAACTGCGCGAAAGCGGCACCATCGATCCGGCCAAATTGAGTTTCTGAGCCTATGAACATGCAGTACGGCCTCGCCCTGGCGGGCCTTGTCATCGTTATCGCACTGGCGGTCTACGCCTTCATTCTCTGGCGTCAGGTTCTGGACCGGCAGGCCGCTGCCAAGGTGCAGCTGCGTGAGCGCAACCAGCGCCTGGCCAGCGATATCGAGTTCCTTGCCGCCAGCCTGGTGGACGGTCAACTACCGGTCATCGAAGGCTCGATTCGGATAAAGGTGTTGCTGGACAACTACTCTGGGCCGCGACGTGCGGAGCTGGACGTTGGCGTGTTCGAGGTGATTTACGATGCTACCGCGCACATTCCCACGCACCAGGCCTGGAAGTCGCTGCCCAGCGCGGAACGCAAGCTGCACGAGCGGCAGATGGAAACCCTGGAGCGGGACAAGGGTGAGGCGGTCAAGGCTGCAGCCAAGGATCTCAGTCGAGGCCTGGCGTCTGCTAGCTGATATGAAAAAGGCGCCCTAAGGCGCCTTTTTCATTGCTCCAGCAGGCTATCAAACCACCGAGTTGCCACCGTCGACCGCAATGGCCTGACCGGTAACGTGGCGTGAGGCTTCTGAAGCCAGATAAACCGCCGTACCCATGATGTCCTCGTCACCGCCGATACGGCCAAGCGGGGTGCCCTGCTTGATCATCTCGGTGACTTTCTCCAGCCCCTTGGCCAATTTGGTCGGGAAGTAGCCGGGGCAGATAGCATTCACATTGATGTTGTAAGGGCCCCACTCGCCAGCCAAGGCGCGGGTCAGGTTGATCGCTGCGGCCTTGCTGGTGTTGTAGGCTACGGTGTGAATGCCGGAGTTGGCGCGATTGCCCTTGAAGCCGGCAATGGAGGCAATATTGATGATCTTGCCCGACTGCCGGGGAATCATGAAGCGACGAGCCACTTCCTGGGCCATCAGGAAACACACATCGACGTTCAGGCTCATGACTTTCTGCCAGCCTTCGTAGCTGTGCTCTTCGGCCGGTTGACCCCAGGTGGTGCCTGCATTGTTGACCAGAATGTCGACGGTGCCGAACTTGGCCTCTACCGCATCCACCAGCGTCGCTATCGGCTGGGTCTCGAGCTTGCCCAGATCGCAAGCGATACCACCAGCCTCGACGCCTTGCGCATTGAGTTCGGCGACTACCTGGTCGACTTCAGCGGCGTTGCGCGCGCTGATGAACACCTTGGCGCCCTGCTCACCCAATGCCTGCGCCATTTGCAGACCAAGGCCCTTGGTTCCACCGGTGATAAGGGCGACCTTACCGGTCAGATCGAACAGCTGCTTGACACCCATAACTTCTCCTTTTCGTATCATGATTGGACATTAGTGGAACCAGCATAGCCGTTCCCCGCCGCCACACCGACCATCAGTGATGCGGGTGATATGCCACCCCCCTCTGGTGTTATCATGCTCGCCCGCAAAAATCCTGGACTCTGACATGGCTGAACACGACTTCCGGCGCACCCTCTTGAGCCCCGCCCATACGCTGGTTGAATGCCGCACTCTGGCTGCGGGCCTGTATCAGGTGACGGGTCAGGGCGGCAGCATCAAACCAGCTGATACGCTGATCTGTACGGTGAAGGGTAGTCGTGATCTGCCATTAACGCTGCAGGTACTCAAGGTGCGCTATCTGATCAACCCACCCGGTCAATGGACTGCCACGGCGCAGGGGCCTGATCTGCGCGGCCAGTCGGTGCTGGGTTGGTCGATCGAGTGCGATCAGTGCCAGAAAAAGCAGGCTTTCGAATTTCTCGTGCAAGACAAGGATGACCTCTCTGCGCGCACTGCCAAGGCAGTGCTGCGCATAAGCGAACTGGGGTGGAAGCCGCATGGCGAAAACCACCTGTGCCCGCAGTGCGCCGCCAAGCCACATTAAATACCGACTCAGAACAGTTGCAGTTGTTCGCCAAGCACGCTGTAGCTGCTGTCGAGGCGCACGCCGACACCTATCAGCCGTACCGGACGCCCACCACGATCAAAGGCCTGGATACAGAGCTCGCGGTAGCCTTCGGGGGTAACAGGCGCACCCGCCTGCTCCAGGGTGGTCTGGGTAAAGTCATGAAACTTGAGCTTGATAAAGGGCTTACTTACCCGGTATTCGCCCTCTAACCTACCCAGGCGCTGCGCCAGCTTTTCCAGTAGTGGCGGCAGTGCATCAAGACAGGCCTGCAGATTGGGCAGGTCCTGGTCATAGGTATTCTCCACGCTGACTGACTGACGCTTGCTCTCCACCACCACAGGCCGATCATCAATCCCCCGGGCCAGTTGCCAGAGGCGCTCGCCGAAGCTGCCGAACTCCTTGGCCAGATCCTGTTTGCGCCAGGGCAGCAGCTCGCCGCATACATCGATACCCAGACCCTTGAGGCGCGCGGCAGTGACCTTGCCAACCCCGTGCAGGCGTTCGATCGGCAGGGTCTTCACAAAAGCTTCCACCTCGTGGGGCAGAATCACCTTGAGACCATCGGGCTTGTTCCAGTCACTGGCGATCTTGGCCAAAAACTTGTTCGGCGCCACCCCTGCGGACACGGTAATGCCCTGATTGGCGTAGACCTGGCGGCGAATTTCCTGGGCCATCAGAGTGGCGCTACCGCGGCAGGCTTCGCTGGCGCTGACATCCAGATATGCTTCGTCCAGGGAAAGCGGCTGCACCAGAGCGGTGTATTCACTGAAAATGGCCTGAATGGCCTGTGACGCCTCGCGATAGGCTGCCATACGTGGCGGCACTATAAGGAGATCAGGGCAGAGTTTACGGGCGTAGGCGGAGGCCATCGCCGAGCGCACACCGTAGGCGCGCGCTTCATAGTTGCAGGTAGCAATCACCCCGCGCTTGCCGGGATCGCCGCCCACAGCCAAGGGCCTACCACGCAGGCGCGGATCGTCGCGCATCTCGATGGCTGCGTAGAAGCAATCACAATCTATATGGATAATCTTGCGCACGGCTGCGGGGTCCATTGCACCAACCGCCACAGTGTAACCGATCAGCCAATCACCACGCGGTTGCGACCAGCCAGCTTGCCCTCGTACATGGCCTTGTCGGCGCGCTGGATCAGCAGATCCAATTGATCCTCATCTTTCTGCCGCTCCACCACACCGGCCGTTGCGGTAATCTGCAGCACCTCACCGCCGATATGCATTTGCGTCGCCGCCAGAGCTTCGATAAAGCGCTGGGCGATATTGACCGCAGCGGCACGGTCAGTGTCTGGCAGCAAGACAACAAACTCCTCGCCGCCCAACCGGCCGATGATATCGATGGAGCGGAAATTGTCCCAGCATAGCCCGGCGATCCGGCGCAGCACCTCGTCTCCGGCAGAATGCCCCCAGGTGTCGTTGATACGCTTGAAGTGATCAAGATCGATGATACACAGCGACAGCGGCTTGCCTTTGCGCTTGGCACGAGCCAGTTCATGCTCAAACAGGGTCTCGTACTGGCGGCGGTTGTTCAGCCCAGTCAAGGGATCGGTAGCCGCCTGCATGGTCAGCACTTCCTGCAGCCGGATACGCTCCTCAATTTCCTGTTGCAGTTGCCTGTTGACCTCTTGGGCCTGCTCAAGCAAGGCATATTGCCGCCGTTGCAGGACCTGGGTACGCATTGCCGCAGCCCAGCCCGTGGCAATCGGCAACAACAGAAAAATAAAGATGCCGAGCATCTCACCCGGTGTTTTCGGATTGATCGAATGCACCGACATTACTGTTCCCAGCGCGAAGATCAGCGCCGCAAACAGGGCGGTGGGCAGGCGGTTGGGTACAAAAACAAACAAGCTGACCAGCATGATCACGGTCACTATGACCGACCAGATCGCCATATCCGGACGCAGTTGGTAGATCATCAGAAAACCAAAGCCCCAGAACACTTGCACCAGGGTAATCCACAACCCGCGAGTGGCCAGGGCTGGCTTGAAGCGAATGGCAACAAACAGGGCGAAAAGCATAGCGCAACTGAACAGGCGCATGGTCAGCAAGGCCCTGAAGTCCTCCGAAGGGCCCATCGCCTGATAATCCGGCCAGGCAAACAGCAGTACCAGTGCGCCCCATATCAGCAAGGAAAACTGCATCTGCCGACTGATCAGGATTTCGTTGTGGCGCAGGTAGGCCTGTTCGACCAAAGGGTCAGCAAACTCTCCCGACCACCTTCGCAGGACCCAACGATCGTCGCGTACCACCTTGGGTGACGCGCCGGTGCGTGACTGGCTACGACTGGCTGGAGATGCTGCGTTCATGCGTAATATTGAACTCGTAATTAAGACTCGCCGTGCAACGATATGGCAAAATGCCTCAGGTTGCCATCACCCGATTGCGACCCGCAGCCTTGCCCTGATAGAGAGCCTTGTCCGCCCGGCGAATAACATCTTCGATGGTGACATCTTCGTTTGTCACCTGGGTAACCGCAAAAGTTGCAGTGAGACTGACCTGCTCGCCCTCGGACTCCACCACCTCCTCTTGCAGTTTCTCGCGCAACCGCCCAATCACCAACAACGCACTCTCCAGAGCGGTATCCGGCAGCAACAGGATGAATTCCTCACCACCAAAACGCCCGACAATATCCGAGTGCCGCAAGGTGTCGACAAACAGCTTGGCCACCTGGCGAAGTACCTGATCGCCTAGGTCGTGGCCATACTGATCATTAATCTGTTTGAAATGATCCAGATCCACCACGCAGAGCGACAGCTCACAGCCATGCCGACGCACGCGTTCCTGCTCGCGACGGAACAGCATTTCATATTGGCGGCGATTGAAGAGTCCGGTAAGGGGGTCGGTGGTAGCTTGCAGCTTGAGCTCGACTTCAAGCTCCTCGCGGCGTGTTATCTCTTACTGCAGCGAGAGGTTGACCTTGACTGTCTCATTGAACAGCGCGTATTGCTGGCGTTGGCCTGATTGCAGGCGCAGGGCGGCGAAATAGCCTATTACTGCAGGTAATGTCAGGACAAAGGCCAGCCCTACCAACAAACCAGTGGGTACTCCCAATAGCGAAACGCAATAAAGAGTACCTACAATGCCGAATAGCGCTACCAGGTTGGAGAGCATTACCCGATTGGGGATAAATATATAGATACTGATAAGGATGATCAGCGTTACGCCGATGTTCCAGCTGGTGATATCCGGGCGGGCAAAATAGATAAGAAAGAACAGGCCGAAGCCGAAAATTTCCAGCGCTGTGACCGCATTGCCGTCATTCGCCAGCTCGGGTTTTGAACGCAGGCGCCAAGCCAGCGACAGCAACAGAGAGGCCGAAAACACTCGCGTTCCCATCAGATGGTAGAAGCCGTCGCTGTTACCAAGCGCCATATAATCCAGCCAGCCAAACAGCACCAGCAAGATGGCCCACACCGTTAGACCGATTCTCAGATTTTTGGCAGTATTCTGCTCAGCATGCTTGCGGTAGGCCTGCTCGGTTTCCTTAATGCGAAACTCACCGAGCCAGGGTGACAGCGCGTATCGATCAGCGGTCTTCTCCAAGGAGATCCCCCTCATAGCTGCCATAGGCAAGCTGTACTGATTTATTGTTATGTGTCATTTAACGGCAAGTATATGCCATGGTTTCAAATATGAACAATCTTCCATGATGTCATTTTGACGCCAAATACAAGACAGCCCTTCCAGGCACCAGTTTCTGTCCTCCCTGGTAATAAAAAAATCTTTTTGCTTCAATCGCTTGACAGTCCAAGCGCAATGAGTAGAATGGCGCCCTCAGACGCGGGGTGGAGCAGTCTGGTAGCTCGTCGGGCTCATAACCCGAAGGTCGTAGGTTCAAATCCTGCCCCCGCAACCAGTTTAAAAACCGTTGAACGGATTCGTCCTTCAGCGGTTTTTTTTCGCCTGAAACAAAGTATTCTGGCACTTGGCTATCGTGACGGTACTTTGTCGTTATACTGACTTTTACGGACGCAAACAAAAAACGATCACGCCATGTTCTTACGTCTCGCCTGCCTACTGCTGCTTGTCCACAGTTCCCTTGCTCTGGCCGAGGCAGCCCCCGCCCAACAAAAGCCGCTACTGTTCATGACGGCTGATGTCTGGCCCTGGGGTTATATCAATCCAGAGGGCGAACCCGTTGGGCTCATCAGCCAGTTCGCCGAACAGTTGGCGAGCACAGCCGAACTGCCGCTGCACAATCGCGTTCTACCCCATCAACGCCTACTGGCAGACTTTCAGCGTGGCCAGGCAGATTTCACCGTTCTGTTCGAGAACCCTTACCTTGACGACCTGGCCGACAGCGTAGGTGTAGTACTGAACTCCGATATTCTGCTGGTTTCCAATCACTCCTTCCCCGGCGACCTGAACCTGGCAGCGCTAGCTGACAAAACCGTCGGCTATATTCGCGGCACCTACTACGGTGAAGCCTTCGAGCATGACCAGAAGATCATAAAGATCCCGGTGTACAACCTGGACCAGGCCATACATATGTTGCTGATTGGCCGTCTAGACGCATTGATCAGCAGCGACGTGGTTTTCCATCACAGCCTCCTGGCGCAGCAGCTCTCCGCTGACCACTTTCACTTTCAGACCCTGACCCGCGGTCACGCCGCACATCTGTATTTGTCCCGCAAAGCATCGCACCCGGAGCTGCTACCTAGGATTAGCGCAGCATTGGAGCAGATGCGCGCCACAGGCGAGCTGAAGCACATCTTTCATTCGAGCCTGCGCCAACCCTCTGCCGACTGATCCAGTCCTGCATCCGTCCGTTTTACCGTTGTTACCTCCGCTACGCTCTCCTTATGATAGAAGCCCGACAGCGCAGAAGGGAGACAGGCATGCATATCGGCTTTATAGGCCTTGGCAACATGGGCGCCCCCATGGCTCACAACCTGCTCGCCGCAGGCCATCAACTCACTGTGTTCGATCTCTCGCAAGCCGCTATAGAGACCCTGGTCGCAGCGGGAGCAGCTAGCGGGCCATCAGTACAGGCGCTGGCCGCCACGGACTGCGAACTGATTGTCACCATGCTGCCAGCAGCCAAACAGGTCAAAGCGGTGTATCTGGGCGAGGAGGGTCTGCTTGCGCACCTCCGGCCCGGCGTCAGGCTGATCGATAGTTCGACCATCGACCCGCTGAGCGCCCGCGAAGTGGCTGCTGCGGCACAACGACAGAATAATCCTATGCTCGACGCCCCCGTCTCTGGCGGCACTGGGGGCGCGACTGCTGGCACCCTGACCTTTATGGTCGGCGGCAGCAAGGCTGATTTCGATCAGGCGCTGCCGGTGCTGCAGGCCATGGGCAAGAACATTGTGCATTGCGGTCCAGCGGGTAATGGCCAGGTAGCTAAAGTCGCCAACAACATGCTGCTGGCGATTTCGATGATAGCTACCGCCGAGGCCATGAACCTGGGTGTGTCCCTGGGGATGGAACCAGAAGTACTGGCCAGCATCATCAATACATCCAGTGGCCGCTGCTGGAGTTCCGACACCTATAACCCCTACCCGGGGGTGATGCAGAATGTGCCTGCCGCGCGGGGCTACAGTGGCGGTTTCGGCACCGATCTGATGCTCAAGGATCTGGGGCTGGCCACTGAAGCGGCCAAGCATGCACAGCAGCCGGTATTGCTCGGTGCCCTGGCTCAGCAGCTGTATCAATCCTTCAGCAGCCAGGGCCATGGGGCGCTGGATTTTTCCGCAATCATCAAACTTTACACCGGAGATAGCGAATGACTGATGTACAGGCTCCCGTGCTGGCCGAGGTGCGCAATCGCATTGGCCACCTGACCCTGAATCGCCCAGCCGGGTTGAACGCACTGACACTGGAGATGGTTCGCCTGCTGCAAGGCCAGCTCGATGACTGGGCCAATGATCAACAGATCAAGGCTGTGGTACTCAGGGGCGCCGGTGAGCGCGCTTTCTGCGCGGGCGGTGATATCCGCACCCTCTACGAACAACACCTGGCGGGCGACGCCGCTGCCATAGAAACCTTCTTCGCCGAAGAATATGCGCTGGATCTGGGCATTCATAACTACCCCAAGCCTTTTATTGCCCTGATGGATGGCTTTGTTCTGGGCGGGGGCATGGGCCTGGCCCAGGGCGCCAGTCTGCGAATCATCACCGAGCGCTCACGCCTCGGCATGCCGGAAACCGGTATTGGCTACTTTCCCGATGTCGGCGGCAGCTACTTTCTTCCGCGCCTGCCTGGCGCCATGGGCAACTATATGGGTATTACCGGCGTGCATATCAAAGCCGGGGATGCCTTGCAGGCTGGGCTGGCGGATATGTTTATCGACAGCAGCCAACTCGCCGAACTGGATCAGCTTCTGGATCGGATCAACCCGGAGCAGGATCTGAACGCTCAGTTGTCACAGCTGAGCAGCGACAGTCCGCCACCCGCTGAGCTGACCGAGCTGCTCCCGGCTATAGAGCTGCATTTCAGTCAGTCAAACATCGCCAGCATACGCCAGTCACTGCTGGACGAAATCCGCCCTGCTTTCACTGGCTGGGCCCAAAGCACGACCAAAATCATGGATAGTCGCTCGCCGCTGGCCATGGCCGTGACCCTGGAACTGCTGCGCCGCGGCAAGGAAAAATCTCTGGAAGACTGCTTTGCCATGGAGCTGCACCTGGACCGCCAGTGGTTCAACGACGGCGATATTGCCGAAGGTGTCCGCGCTTTGCTGGTGGACAAGGACAAGCAACCGCGCTGGAATCCACTGAGTATTGGCGAACTGAACCCGGCCAGGGTTCGCGCTTTTTTTGAGGGTCTGTAAATGAATGATCTGGAGTTTACCCAAGACCAGCGGTTGATCCGCGACATGGCTCGGCAGTTTGCCCAGGCCGAACTCGCACCGCACGCTGCCGAATGGGACAAGAGCGGCTGGATCGACAGCGACGTCATCAAGCAGATGGGCGAATTGGGCTTGCTCGGCATGGTGGTGCCGGAAGAATGGGGCGGCAGCTATGTCGACTATGTGGCCTATGCGCTGGCCGTAGAGGAAGTCTCGGCAGGCTGCGGCGCCACAGGCGCACTGATGAGCGTGCACAACTCGGTCGGCTGCGGCCCGGTACTGAATTACGGCAGCGACGAACAGAAGCAGACCTGGCTGGCCAAGCTGGCCAGTGGCGAGGCCATTGGCTGCTTCTGCCTGACCGAACCCCAGGCCGGTTCCGAAGCGCATAACCTGCGCACCCGAGCGGTGCTGGAGAACGGCGAGTGGGTACTCAATGGCGCCAAGCAGTTTGTCAGTAACGGCAAGCGCGCCAGTTTGGCGGTGGTCTTTGCGGTGACCGATCCGGAGCTGGGCAAAAAGGGCCTCTCGGCCTTTCTGATACCGACCGACAATCCGGGCTTTCGCGTCGAGCGCATGGAGCACAAGCTGGGCATTCGTGGTTCGGATACCTGCGCCATCAGCCTGGACAACTGTCGGGTCCCGGAAAGTGCTTTGCTCGGACAGCGGGGCAAGGGCCTGTCCATCGCCCTGTCAAACCTGGAAGGTGGTCGTATCGGTATAGCGGCCCAGGCGCTGGGCATAGCCCGCGCGGCATTCGAAGCGGCTCTGACCTATGCCCGCGAACGCACGCAGTTTGGTCAGGCGCT
>JBKBSI010000062.1:0-16125 GCA_046291745.1 Pseudomonas sp.
GCGGCCGGTACGTCTTCACCGTAGACGCCATGCGCTGCCAGTTGTCCGATCTCGAGAAAGGGCGAGCCAGGATCCAGCAGGCTATCGATGCGCTGGCGTGGTAACAGCTTGCCCCGTGACAGATGCCGTTCCTGTGCCGTGGCGCCACCGCCTTCGGCGATCTTGCTGAGTAGCTGCTGCAGGTTCTCAACCAGGGTGCGCATGGCCTTGCTGTTGGCCGCAAAGTCGGGGGAGCTAGCATGCAGTTGCGTCTTGAGCACGCTCATCGGCCTGGCCCCATGCGCAGCGGCAAGCTACAAGCTACAAGCTGCAAGCTGCCCGGAGCAACTTCGCCCATCCATTCCCACACGGACTGCTTGCGGCTTGCAGCTTGAGGCTTGTAACTGGCTCTACCTCGTTTCATTAAACAACTCCCGGCCAATGAGCATTCGACGGATTTCACTGGTGCCAGCACCGATCTCGTAAAGCTTGGCGTCGCGCAGCAGACGCCCAGCGGGGTAGTCGTTGATGTAGCCGTTGCCGCCAAGGATCTGGATTGCATCCAGGGCCATCTGCGTCGCGCGTTCGGCGGTGTAGAGGATCACCCCGGCACTGTCCTTGCGGGTGGCTTCACCGCGGTCGCAGGCCTGAGCAACCGCGTACAAATAGGCGCGGCTGGCATTCAACTGGGTGTACATGTCGGCAACCTTGCCCTGAATCAGCTGGAACTCGCCGATGCTCTGGCCGAATTGCTTGCGGTCATGAATGTAGGGCACCACCACGTCCAGGCATGCCTGCATGATGCCGACCGGGCCGCCCGCGAGCACCACGCGCTCGTAGTCCAGGCCGCTCATCAATACGCCGACGCCGCCATTCAGCTGACCTAGTACATTTTCCGCAGGCACAGTGACCTGGTCGAAGAACAGCTCGCAGGTATTGGAGCCGCGCATGCCCAGTTTGTCGAGCTTGGGGCCACGGCTGAAGCCCGGGCTGTCACGCTCGACAATAAAGGCGGTGATGCCGCGCGCGCCGAGCTGGGGTTCGGTCTTGGCGTAGATAACGTAAACGTCGGCGTCCGGGCCGTTGGTGATCCACATCTTGCTGCCATTGAGCACATAGTTGTCGCCCTGCTGCTCGGCACGCAGCTTCATGCTGACCACGTCTGACCCAGCGCCAGGCTCGCTCATGGCTAGCGCACCGACGTGCTCCCCGCTGATCAGTCCGGGTAGATAACGGGCCTTCTGTTGCTCGCTGCCGTGACGGTTGATCTGGTTCACGCAGAGGTTGGAATGGGCGCCGTAGGACAGTCCTACCGATGCGGAGGCGCGGCTGATTTCCTCGATGGCTACCACATGCGCCAGATAGCCCATTCCAGAGCCGCCGTAGGTTTCGTCGGCGGTAATGCCGAGTAGTCCGAGGTCACCCAGGCGGCGCCAGAGGCTGGGGGGGAACTGGTTGTCACGGTCAATGTCGGCGGCGAGGGGGGCGAGCTCGCTAGCGCAGAAGCTGCGTACCTGCTCGCGCAGCATGTCGACGGTTTCACCAAGGGCAAAATTCAACGAGGTGTAATACATGGTTCACCTGCCTGTTATTGTTGGAAAATTACCTCAAACACTGACGCTCTGTTCGTTGCGGGCGGCTATAAGGGCGCTGTGACAGCGCTCTTCGGCGGTATCCAGTTCGATTTGCATCTGTTGTATGTCGAGCAACTGCTGGTCCAGCTGTGCGCGGCGCTCGGCAATCTTGTCGAGCATGGTCTTGAGCTGTTTCTGGTTGCCGCCAACAGGGTCGTAGAGGCTGATCAGCTCCTTGCATTCAGCCAGTGAGAAGCCGATGCGCTTGCCGCGCAGGATGAGTTTCAGGGTGACCTTGTCGCGCCCGGAATAGATGCGTTCCTGGCCGCGACGTTCGGGACTCAGCAGACCCTGTTCTTCGTAGAAACGGATGGCGCGGGTGGTGATGTCCAGTTCGCGGGCAAGATCGGAGATGGAGTAGCGGGGCGAGTTCATGGGCAGCCTCTAGTTAACCTTTACGTTAACGTAAAGCAGCGGCGTGCGGCTGTCAATCGAGCGTTCAGCTTTGCATTTTTGAGCAATTGAACGTGTTTAGAATCAGTCTGTTAGCTATGTTTTGAAGAAAATAGAGGAGGTTGGTGCGGGCCTGGTTGGCCCGCTATCTGGGTCAGTCTTCCTGGCTGGCAGCTTCTTTCTCGCGGATAGCTTTGCGCTCAAGCTGCTGTGACAACTCGATAATCTGCTCGCGCATCCAGCGATTGGCCGGGTCCTGATCAGTGCTTTCGTGCCAGAACAGATGGGTCTCGATCGGTGGTACGTCGTCGATCGGCAGGTCGACAAAGTGCAGCTTGTGACGGCGGGCAAAGCGTTCGGGAACGGTCATCACCATGTCGGTCGACTCCAGTACCAGCGGCGCCATCTGATAGTGCTGTGAGCGCAATACCACGCGGCGCTGCAGACCAATCTTGCCGAGTGCCAGGTCCACGTGGCCCAGGCCATTGCGGCGACTGGAGATATGAATGTGCGATTGGCCAAGGTACTCATCCAGGGTGATCTTGGCTTTGCTCGCCAGAGGATGCTCGCGGCGCGTCACACAGACGTAACGGTCTTCAAAGAGTTTGACGTGGCGCACCTGGGTATCGGTATTCAGCGGCGCATCAATGGCGAAGTCCAGGCGCCCGGCGGCCAGTTCCTTGGTGGTTTCGCGGCGTTTGGTCAGGAAGCTGTCGATATTGATGTTGGCTGCCAAGCGGCGAATGCGCGAGGCCAGATGCGGCAGAATCACCGCCTCGGTCAGGTCGGTCATGCTGATGCGGTAGGTCTTGGTTGCTTCGTCAGGATTGAAGCTACGGCTTTCCTGGACTGACACCCGCAGTAACTGCAGCGCGTGGCGCACCGGGGTAATAATGTTCTGCGCCATGGGCGTGGGCACCATGCCCTGAGCTGTGCGTACGAACAAAGGGTCGTTAAATGTCTCACGCAGACGCGCCAGAGCATTGCTCACTGCGGGCTGGGTGATGCCGACAATCTGTCCGGCGCGGGTCAGGTTGGCTTCGGTATAAATGGCATCGAATACAATGAACAGGTTCAAATCGACTTTACTGAGGTTCATCGCAACATCATCCTTCGGTAGGGCCTGATTCCAGGTGGCTCATTGCGAGACATCACCCGAGCATAATAACCGAAGTATATATTGCTTATGAATGTTTATACACGCAGAAAATAGGTTAGATAAATCCATGTGGCTCATCTAGCATCAATAGGGTCGCTAAACACAGTCATCAGAAAAGGCCCTTTATTATGGATTTTGGATACTCACCCAAGGTTAAAGATTTGCGTGAACGCGTAGATGCATTCATGCAGGAGCACGTGTTTCCCGCCGAGCACATCTTTCACCAGCAGGTAAATGAAGGTGATCGCTGGCAGCCCACCGCCATTGTCGAAGAGCTGAAGGTCAAGGCGCGTGCCGCCGGCCTGTGGAACCTGTTCCTGCCCGAGTCCGAGCTGGGTGCTGGCCTCACCAACCTGGAATACGCCCCGCTGGCAGAACTGATGGGCCGTTCCGGTCTGGCTTCAGAAGCTTTCAACTGCAGCGCGCCGGACACCGGCAACATGGAAACCATCGTCCGTTACGGTAATGACGAGCAGAAAGAGCGTTGGGTCAAGCCGCTGCTGGCTGGCGAAATCCGCTCCTGCTTCGGTATGACCGAGCCGGGTGTGGCTTCTTCTGATGCTACCAACCTGCAGGCCAACGCCCGTCGCGAAGGTGACGAGTGGGTTATCAATGGCCGCAAGTGGTGGACCTCCGGTGCTTGTGATCCACGCTGCAAGGTCATGATCTTCATGGGTCTGACCAATCCCGATGCGCCGCGTCACCAGCAGCACTCGATGATTCTGGTGCCTATGGACTCCCCCGGTCTGAAGGTGATCCGTCCGCTGCCGGTATTTGGTTATGACGACGCTCCCCATGGTCACGCCGAAGTGACGCTGGACAACGTTCGTGTTCCCTATGAAAACGTATTGCTGGGTGAAGGTCGTGGTTTCGAAATCGCTCAGGGTCGCCTTGGGCCAGGCCGTATTCACCACTGCATGCGTTCCATTGGTGCGGCCGAGCGCGCACTGGAGCTGATGTGCCGTCGTTCCGTCGAGCGTGAAGCCTTTGGCAAGCGTCTGGCGCAACTGGGTGGTAACGTCGACCTGATCGCCGAGTCGCGTATCGAGATCAACCAGGCTCGCCTGCTGACCCTCAACGCTGCCTATATGATGGACACCGTAGGTAACAAGGTAGCCAAGAGCGAAATCGCTCAGATCAAGGTAGTGGCGCCTAACGTTGCCCTGCGTGTGATCGACCGTGCGATCCAGATGCATGGTGGTGCAGGTGTGTCGGAAGATACCCCGCTGGCGCACATGTACGCGATGCAGCGTACCCTGCGTCTGGCTGATGGCCCGGATGAAGTACACCGCGCCGCGATCGGCAAGATCGAGCTGGGCAAGTACATGCCCCGCTAAGGTCTTTGCAATACAAAAAAGCCGCTCCCAGTGAGCGGCTTTTTTGTCTGTGGCCTGTGCGCTTGAGGCTTTGTCGTGCCAGCGCCCGCCGAGCGGAGCAGTGACACACGCCCGCACTCACCCGAAGCGCTTCGGATGCGCGTACTGCAGGCGAGGGCGTTTTACTGGCTGGCCGGAACGGCCGGGCAGGGTGGAGCGGTTAGCGTGCGCGGTAGGTGATACGACCCTTGGTCAGGTCATAGGGCGTCAGTTCTACGCGAACCTTGTCGCCGGTCAGGATGCGGATGTAGTTCTTGCGCATCTTGCCTGAAATATGGGCAGTCACCACATGACCGTTCTCCAGCTCCACGCGGAACATGGTGTTAGGCAGGGTGTCGACGATGGTGCCTTCCATTTCAATACTGTCTTCTTTCGCCATTAAGCAAAGGCCTCTCAAATCACGGAAAATCAGCGGGACATCAATACGGTGCCCGCAAAAAAGGTGAGCAATTGTGCCTGAAAAGTGCCCAACAGCCAAGTTTCATTGGCTTTTTATGCAATGAACGCCCGCGGTGCTCTCAGTTCAGCCGCACCCAGCGCTGGTTTACCAGCATTTCCAGTGGGCGGTATTCGGTCTTGTAGCTCATCTTGCGGCAGTTCTTGATCCAGTAGCCCAGGTAGACTGCGTGCAACTGGCTGCGCCGGGCTTCTTCGACCTGCCAGAGCACCGCATAGCGGCCCAGGCTGCGGCGCGCCTGGTCCGGGTCGTAGAAGGTATAGACCGCTGACAGGCCGTTATGCATGCGGTCGGTCACTGCCACTGCCAGCAAGACCCCGTCGAGACGGAAGTGGGTGAACTCGCTGAAGACCCAGTCGCGTACCAGAAAGGAGCTGAATTGCTCACGGGTGGGCGGGTACATGTCACCGTCCGCATGCCGGGCTTCGATATAGCGGGCGTAGAGTTGGTAGATCTCGTCGGTCAATTCCGGCGGGTGGGTGCTGACCTCAAGGTCGGCGTTGCGTTTGCTGATGCGCTTCTGTTGGCTGCTGGGGCTGAACTCCTGCACTGCGATGCGGGTCGCGATACAGGCGGAGCAGGTTCGGCAGTGGGGGCGGTAGAGGTGGTCGCCACTGCGTCTGAAGCCGAGGTCGGAGAGCTGCGAGTAGGTCTCTACATCCAGCGGCTGCTGGGGGTCCAGAAACAGGGTGGTAGCCCGCTGCTCGGGCAGGTAGCTGCAGGTGTGCGGCTGCGTTGCGTAGAACTTGAGGTGGGCCAGGTTGGTCATGGATGCGGGCTCTGGTGGTCGCTGAACTCAGTATAGAATTACTTCGTTGTACTTACTATGAGGCGCCGCCCCAGGCATTTTCCATATGGGTTGGACAGTAGTCCTGCAGGCGCCGCAGAAAATCCTCGCGGCTGATGCTCTGGGCGCCCAGGCTGAACAGGTGTTCGGTGGGCATCTGGCAGTCTATCATCTGAAAGCCCCAGGCCTCGAGCTGCTCAACCAGGTGAATAAACGCCGCCTTGGAGGCGTTGCTGCTGCGGCTGAACATCGACTCGCCAAAAAACACCTTGCCCAGCGCCAGGCCATAAAGCCCGCCGACCAGCTCGCCGTCACGCCAGGCTTCTACCGAGTGGGCAATGCCCAGGTTGTGCAGCTCGCAATAGGCGGCCTGCATCTCCTCGGTGATCCAGGTGGCGTCGGTATAGTCCCTGGGCTCTGCGCAGGCACTGATGACCTCGGCAAAGGCCCGGTCAAAGGTCAGGGTCAGGTCGTTGCTACGCAGGAATTTACGCATGCTGCGCGACACATGCAGTTGCTTGGGTATCAGCACAGTGCGTGGGTTCGGACACCACCAGAGCAGCGGCTGACCATCCTGGTACCAGGGAAATATACCGTTGCGATAGGCGTGCAGCAGGCGAACAGGTGACAGATCACCTCCGGCAGCCAGCAGTCCCTCGGGCTCCTCCAGTGCCTGCTCGGCGGGAGGAAAGTCCAGATTATGATTGTCGAGCCAGGTAAGTTGGAGCATGTGCGAGCCTAGGCAGCCGGTCGAAAAATGGACTTGGTGTTTTAAACAGTTTATCAAGAAGCTTATATAAGTTATTGTCCAGGATGAATATAGTTCCGATTTGTGACGGAACGCAAACCCTGTGTCGCGGTCAATCTGTATACTCTGCGGCACCAGCGCAAACCTGATATGGTCGGCGATTGGGAATTCCCCCGCCGGACATCGTACAATAGTCGGCTGAACAACGATGGAAGCTTCTGTTTTGAAGGATACCAAAGCCCGAACAGCTACGCCGGTCTGGCGCGAACAACTGACGCTGCGCCTTCGCGAGGGTGCGCTGCTGGCCATGATCGCCCTGTGCCTGTACCTGAGCATGGCACTTTTTACCTACCAGACCTCAGATCCGGGCTGGACCCGTAGTGGTGCCTCCGGCGACGTCAGTAATGCTGGCGGTAGCATGGGTGCCTGGATTGCCGATGTGCTGCTACTTACCCTGGGCTACCTCGCTTACCTGTTTCCGCTGATAGTGGCGTTGAAGGTGTGGCAGATGTTCCGCCGCCGCCACTTGCCCTTTGTCTGGAATGGCTGGCTGTTTTCCTGGCGCCTGATTGGCTTCGTGCTGACGCTGCTGGCCGGTACTGCACTGCTTGCGCTGCATGGCACCGCGCCGGAGAGCTTTCCGGAAGGAGCGGGAGCGGGCGGGGTGCTTGGCTATCTGTTGTCTGAGTTGGCGACGCCAGTGCTCAACATGCAGGGCAGTACGCTGCTGTTTCTGACGCTATTTCTGTTCGGTATCACTGTCTTTACCAACCTGTCCTGGTTCCGGGCCATGGAGCTGACAGGGCGTGTTACCCTCGATCTGTTGGATCTGGTTAGGCGCGGTTGGCATAGCTGGCGTGCAAGCCGGACAACCAGTACCGCTTCGCGAGAGCCCAGTAGTGCTGGCCGCAGCAAGTCTGCGGCGGCGCGCAGTGAGCCGTCATTCAGTGCCGCAGAGCAGCGGCAGGCCGAGGCCTCTCGCTCGCAGCGCCAGGAGGCCCTGGCCAAGCATGTGGCCTCGCGGGAAAACCGCCAGCCGCCTGAAATTGTGCCGCCGGATACCAAGCCGGTTGAGTCCAGCGCTCGTTTGCAGAAAGAGAAGCAGTCGCGACTGTTCAAGGATACGGTCGAGCCGGGTTCCTTGCCGCCGATTTCCCTGCTGGATCCGGCAAGCAAGAAGACCAAGGGTTTTTCGGCGGAATCACTTGAGGGCATGTCGCGCCTGCTGGAGTTGAAGTTGAAGGACTTTGGCGTTGAAGCCGAAGTCGAGAAGGTCCAGCCCGGCCCGGTTATCACGCGCTTTGAGATCCAGCCTGCGGCAGGGGTAAAAGTCAGCAAGATTTCCAACCTGGCCAAGGACCTGGCGCGTTCGCTGGCGGTCATCAGTGTGCGTGTGGTCGAAGTGATTCCTGGCAAGACTACCGTAGGTATCGAGATTCCCAACGAGGACCGCGAAATTGTGCGGCTGTCGGAAGTGCTCGAAACCCGCGAATTTGATGAGGCCACCTCGCCGGTGACCCTGGCCTTGGGTCACGATATTGGCGGGCACCCGGTCATGGCCGATCTGGCGAAGATGCCACACCTGCTGGTTGCCGGCACCACCGGCTCGGGCAAGTCGGTGGGCGTCAACGCCATGCTGCTGAGTATTCTGTTCAAGTCGCCGCCTGAAGAAGTGCGACTGATCATGATCGACCCAAAAATGCTCGAACTGTCGATCTACGAGGGCATTCCGCATCTACTCGCGCCAGTGGTTACCGACATGAAAGAGGCAGCCAACGCCCTGCGCTGGTGTGTCGCGGAAATGGAGCGCCGCTACAAGCTGATGGCTGCGCTGGGTGTGCGTAACCTGGCGGGCTATAACCGCAAGGTCAAGGACGCGCAAAAGGCCGGTACGCCGCTGACCGACCCGTTGTACCGCCGCGAGTCGATGGAAGACCAGGCGCCGGAACTTGAGGCGCTGCCGGTGATCGTAGTAGTAATAGATGAATTCGCCGACATGATGATGATTGTCGGCAAGAAGGTTGAGGAGTTGATCGCCCGTATCGCCCAGAAAGCCCGGGCGGCAGGCATCCACCTGATTCTGGCCACACAGCGTCCTTCGGTGGACGTGATAACCGGTCTGATCAAGGCCAACATTCCGACACGTATGGCGTTCCAGGTATCCAGCAAGATCGATTCGCGTACCATTCTTGACCAGGGCGGGGCAGAACAGCTGCTTGGCCACGGCGATATGCTCTACATGCCGCCGGGTACCAGTCTGCCAGTACGGGTGCATGGCGCCTTTGTTTCCGATGAGGAAGTGCACCGTCTGGTCGATGAATGGAAGCTGCGCGGCGAGCCGAATTACATTCAGGATATTCTGGATGGCGCCGATGATGGCAACGGCGGTAGTTTCGATACGTCCGGCGGCATGGGTGACGGGGATAGCGAGGAAGATGCCCTGTATGACGAGGCTGTGCGTTTCGTCACCGAAAGCCGCCGCGCATCTATTTCAGCAGTGCAGCGCAAGCTGAAGATCGGTTATAACCGCGCTGCACGGATGATCGAGGCCATGGAGATGGCGGGTGTTGTTACACCCATGAATACCAATGGCTCGCGCGAGGTCATTGCACCGCCTCCGGTGCGTGACTGAGGCGTCAGCCCCTGAAGATCAATTGGAGAATCCCCCCGCATGTTTAAAGCCCTGATTCGCCACAGTGCAGCTGCCATCTGTCTGTTCAGCCTGCCGATGCTGGCGTCCGCTGACGACCAGGCCGAAGCGGCTGCTCGCCTTAACGGTCTGTTGTCCAACGCCACCACCATGAAGGCCGATTTCAGCCAGATGACGCTCAGCTCGAACGGCGCCAACCTGCAGGAAACCACCGGCAATCTGTCGCTCAAGCGTCCAGGCATGTTCCGCTGGCACACCGATGCACCCATGGAGCAGGAACTGGTCTCCGACGGCCAGCAGATCTGGTTGTATGATCCGGATCTGGAGCAGGTCACCATTCAGGCCATGGACCAGCGCCTGACCCATACACCGGCGCTGCTGCTGTCCGGTGATGTCAGCACTCTGGCTGAGAATTTCGATATTACCTGGGCAGACAGCGGCGATATCGTCGACTTCATGCTCACGCCCAAGGTCAACGACACCCTGTTCGATAGCCTGCGTCTGTCGTTCTGGGGGGGCGTGATCAACGACATGCAGATGAGCGACGCGGTGGGCCAGCGTACCAATATCATGTTCCAGAACGTGGAACTGAACGAGGATATGGGCGAAGAGCAGTTCACCTTCCAGGTACCGGATGGAGTCGATGTGATCAGTGAGTGAGCAGGGGCTATTCCCTGACCAGCATCGGCATCAACCCCTGGCTGCGCGCATGCGCCCGGCCAATCTTGATGAGTATGCCGGTCAGGCCCACCTTCTTGGTCCGGGCCGCCCGCTGCGCGTAGCCCTGGAGCAGGGAGCGCTGCACTCGATGATTTTCTGGGGCCCGCCAGGGGTCGGCAAGACTACCCTGGCGCGCCTGGTAGCCACCCTGGTTGATGCTCACTTTGTTACCCTTTCTGCGGTCATGGCCGGGGTCAAGGATATTCGCCAGGCGGTCGATCTGGCACGCCAGCAGGCGGCGCAGAATGGCCGTCAGACCATACTCTTCGTTGATGAAGTACATCGTTTCAACAAGGCCCAGCAGGACGCCTTTCTGCCCTACGTGGAAGATGGCACCCTGTTGTTTATCGGCGCCACCACAGAAAATCCTTCCTTCGAACTGAACAACGCCTTGCTCTCGCGGGCTCGCGTCTATGTGCTCAAGTCACTGGATGAGGCCGCGCTGGGTGGGCTGGTCGAGCGTGCGCTGACTGATCAGGAGCGCGGATTGGGGGCGCATCGTTTGCGTATCAGCGACGCAGCCCGCGACATCGTTCTGCAGGCAGCTGACGGCGATGCACGGCGGGTACTCAACCTGCTGGAGATAGCCGCTGACCTGGTCGAGGACGGTGGCCAGATTGATACCGAGCTGGTCAGCGACCTGTTGAATGACAGTCGTCGTCGGTTCGACAAGGGTGGTGAGGCCTTTTATGACCAGATCTCGGCCCTGCACAAGTCGGTGCGCGGCTCCAATCCGGATGCCTCGCTGTACTGGTTTGCGCGCATGCTCGATGGTGGCTGTGACCCGCTGTACATAGCCCGGCGGGTAGTGCGCATGGCCAGCGAGGATATCGGCAATGCTGATCCCCGGGCGCTGACCCTGTGCCTGAATGCCTGGGATGTGCAGGAGCGTCTGGGTAGCCCGGAAGGCGAACTGGCGGTGGCCCAGGCGATTGTCTACCTGGCCTGCGCGCCGAAGAGCAATGCGGTCTACAACGCCTTCAACGCAGCCATGAAGGATGTTGCCTCGCAGCCCTCCCATGAGCCGCCGCTGCACCTGCGCAATGCGCCGACCAAGCTGATGAAGGAGCTCGGCTATGCGCAGGGCTACCGTTATGCCCATAGCGAACCCGAGGCTTACGCTGCCGGTGAGGATTATTTTCCTGAAGCGCTGCCGCCAAGGCGTTATTATGAGCCGGTACCCCGGGGGCTGGAGCTTAAGATTGGTCAGAAGCTGACCTACTTGCGCAGCCTGGATGCTGTAAGCAGCATGAAAAGGAGAGGTAAGCCGGATGCTTAATACTATTTTTGCCATTGCTCTTGGTGGCTCTCTCGGTGCTCTGGCGCGCTTCGGCATTGCCCAGTGGGTGATGCTGAACTGGCCCAAGGCCTTTCCGCTGGCGACTTTTGCCATCAACCTGATCGGTTGCCTGATCATAGGTATACTCTACGGCCTGTGGCTGAGCCGACCGGAGCTGTCGCCGGTGTTGCGTCAGGGACTGTTTATCGGTTTTCTCGGCGCCTTTACCACGTTTTCCACCTTTTCCCTCGATGCCCTACGGCTGATGGAAAATGGTCAGGGTCTGCTGGCCCTTGGATATATTCTGCTCAGTGTGTGTATCTGTCTGACCGCCACCTGGGCCGGTCTGGCTTTGACGCGTTAGTCGGCCTGACTGCCAACCTGCAACTATAAGATGATGACTCATGCTTGATCCAAAACTGGTCCGTAGCCAACCACAACTGGTCGCCGAACGTCTTGCCACCCGCGGTTTTGTCCTGGACGTGGCGCAGCTGGAAAACCTCGAATCACGGCGCAAGACCGTGCAGACCCGTACCGAAACCTTGCAGGCCGAGCGCAACAGTCGCTCCAAGGCGATTGGTCATGCCAAGGCCAAGGGCGAGGATATCCAGCCCTTGCTGGCGGATGTGGAGCGCATGGGTACTGAGTTGAATGATGCCAAGCAAGAGCTGGAAGTTATTCAGGCCGAGCTTGATGCGCTGCTGCTGAGCATGCCGAATCTCCCGGAGGAGGGTGTGCCGGTCGGCAAGGACGAGGAGGACAATGTCGAGGTGCGCCGCTGGGGTACGCCGCGCGAATTCGATTTTGCCGTCAAGGATCACGTCGCCTTGGGCGAGCAGCACGGTTATCTGGATTTCGAGACTGCCGCCAAGCTCTCCGGCGCGCGCTTCGCCCTGATGCGCGGGCCGATTGCCCGCCTGCATCGCGCCCTGGCGCAGTTCATGCTCGATCTGCACGTCAACGAGCATGGCTACGAAGAGGTCTACACTCCCTACCTGGTGCAGGCCGAGGCGCTGCAGGGTACCGGTCAGTTACCCAAGTTCGAGGCCGACCTGTTCAAGGTGCCGCGCGGCGAAGACCAGACCGATCTGTACCTGATTCCTACCGCCGAGGTCACGCTCACCAATATCGTCAGCCAGAGCATCCTGACGGCCGACCAACTGCCGTTGAAAATGACCGCGCATACTCCCTGTTTTCGCAGCGAGGCGGGTTCCGCCGGGCGCGATACCCGAGGCATGATCCGTCAGCACCAGTTCGACAAGGTCGAGATGGTGCAGATTGTACGGCCGGAAGAGTCTGCCGAGGCACTGGAGCAGCTTACCGGCCATGCCGAGAATATTCTCAAACTGTTGAATCTGCCCTATCGGGTGTTGGCTTTGTGCACCGGCGACATGGGCTTTGGTGCCACTCGCACCTATGACCTGGAAGTGTGGATTCCGACCCAGGACAAGTACCGGGAGATTTCCTCTTGCTCCAGCTGTGGCGACTTCCAGGCCCGGCGCATGCAGGCGCGCTGGCGCAATCCGGAAACCGGCAAGCCGGAACTGGTGCATACCCTAAACGGTTCGGGCCTGGCGGTAGGCCGGACCCTGGTGGCGATCCTGGAGAACTACCAGCAGGCCGATGGCAGCATCAGCGTACCTGAGGTGTTGCGGCCCTATATGGCAGGTCTGGAGCAGATCGCCTGACATGGAATATTTGCCGCTATTCCATAATTTGCAGGGTCGCTCGGTACTGGTTATAGGGGGTGGCGAAATTGCCCTGCGCAAATCGCGCCTGCTGGCCGAATCGGGCGCCATACTGCGCGTTGTTGCACCAGAGATTGAAGCGCCACTGCGCGAGCTGGTAGAGCAGGGCGGCGGTGAATGCATTGTACGTGGCTATGCTGCGGATGATCTGCAGGCGGTGCATCTGGTTATTGCTGCTACCGATGACGAGGCCCTGAATGCCCGCGTCTCGGCCGATGCCCAGGCGCGCTATCTGCCGGTCAATGCTGTGGATGCCCCCGACTTGTGTACGGTGATCTTCCCAGCGATCGTTGACCGTTCGCCTTTGATCATTGCCGTTTCCAGCGGTAGTCACGCGCCGGTACTGGCACGTCTGACCCGGGCGCGGATCGAAACCCTGTTCCCGCACAGCTACGGCAGGCTGGCGCAGTTGGCCAAACGCTTCCGTAGCCAGGTCAAGGCGGCGTTTCCACAGATCAACCAGCGCCGGGTATTCTGGGAGAACACCTTCCAGGGCGATATTGCCGAACGTATTTTCGCCGGGCAGGACCAGGCCGCAGAAGACTTGCTGGCCAAACGCCTGGCCGAGCAGACGGGCCAGGAGTACCGCGGCGAGGTGTATCTGGTAGGTGCCGGTCCGGGTGACCCGGATCTACTGACCTTCCGCGCCCTGCGACTGATGCAGCAGGCTGACGTGGTGCTCTACGATCGTTTGGTACCCACCGCGATTATCGACCTGTGCCGCCGTGATGCCGAGCGCATCTACGTGGGTAAAGCCAGGGCTGAGCACGCTGTGCCCCAGGAACAGATCAATCAGCTACTGGTACGCCTGGCGCGCGAGGGCAAACGGGTACTGCGACTGAAGGGCGGCGACCCGTTCATCTTTGGTCGTGGTGGCGAAGAGATCGAAGAGCTGGCCGCGCATGGCATCCCGTTCCAGGTGGTGCCGGGCATCACAGCAGCAAATGGCTGTTCCGCCTATGCGGGTATTCCGCTGACGCACCGCGATCATGCCCAATCTGTGCGCTTTGTTACTGGCCACCTGAAAGATGGAACCAGTAATCTGGCCTGGGCCGATCTGGTCACGCCTGGGCAGACTCTGGTGTTCTACATGGGGCTGGTAGGCCTGCCGGATATCTGCAAGCAACTGGTGGCCCACGGCCGTGCGGCATCAACGCCCATGGCGCTGGTGCAACAGGGCACGACTGCACAGCAGAAGGTGCTTATCGGCACACTGGAAAGCATGCCTGCGCTGGTTGAAAGCACCAGCATTACGCCGCCAACCCTGCTGATCGTTGGCGAGGTGGTGAGCCTGCATGGCAAGCTGAAGTGGTTTGCACCGGACCAGGTAGAGACCGACGCCAAAGGGGTTTTGGGTAACACGAGGGCTGAGTAACTTTTGTCCTGTCTGCGCAACCTGAAGCAGGGATAGCTTCACCCAGGGCTGACCGTAAGCAAATACTCGACTAAAGTATGAGAACTGCCCCTGGGGTAGGATTGATATCATGCCCGGTCAGGTAGACTTGGCCCCTGTGGTTGGCCACGAAATGGAGTTTCTCAACTGTCGATCCCTAGTTTGCGGCCCCAGTGGGTCCTGCGCACTCTGACTTGCCTGCATCCTGTTGCTGCCATCAGGCAGTTTGTTCTGTTTGTCTGTTTATTGCTGGGGCAGGCTTTGCTGGCAAGTCCGGCATTCTCTGATTCCGAGCTGCTGGTAGCGGACGAGTCGCATTATTCCCTGTCGCGCCAATTTGCCGTGTTTCAGCACCGGGGGGTAGCGCTTGAGCTTGAGGAAGCGCTGGCACGCTCCGCTGCGGGCGAATTCAGGCCGATCAATGCAAACTCGGTGGCATCCACCAACTTCGGCCTGACCCGCTCTGAAGTATGGCTGGAACAAAGCTTTGTTACCGCCGCCGAGCTGCCCGCGCGCTGGTTGCTTGAGGTGGCCCATGCCTCCCTGGATCAGGTGGACCTGTTTATTGCCGCAGGAGAGGGGCCCTTCGAGCATCAGCGTGCCGGAGACTTGTTGCCCTTTGCCGACAAGGCATTACCCCACCGACATCATCTGTTCGAGTTGCAACTGCAACCGAATACCCGTTACCGGCTGTTCCTGCATGTGCGCTCCGAGGGCACGCTGTCAGTCCCGGTTACCCTTTGGCAGCCCGACGCCCTATGGGCCAACGACCAACTCAGTTACTCGTTTCTGAGCCTGTATTACGGCCTGCTGGCCGGGCTGATGATCTACAACTTCTTTCTGTTTCTGGCCCTGCGTGACCGGCTGTATATCATTTACGTGGCTTTCGTGGCGCTCCTGGCGCTGGGGCAGGCGGGTCTGGCCGGGCTCACGGGGCAGTTTCTGTGGCCGCACAATGCACTGCTGACGCACCTGTCGCCGACCGCCGGAGTGTCTCTGGCTGGGGTGTTTGGTGCGCTCTTCGTCCAGCGCTTTCTTGGCTCAACGCCGCGTTCGCTGCGACTGCACTGGCTGATGCCGTTGCTCGGCCTGGTCTACGGTCTGATATTTCTCTGCACCCTGTTTGGCTCCTATTTCCTGGCCGCATTAACGGTCAACTTTACCTCTCTGGTCTTTGCCCTCAGTGCCCTGTTGCTCGGGGCGCTCGCCTGTTACCAGCGGCAACCTGGCGCACGCTTGTTTGTGCTGGCGTGGATATCGCTGCTGAGCAGTATTGTTGTGATAGCACTGCATAACCTGGGGGTGCTGCCCTCCAACGCCTTCCTGGAGGGCTTCTGGGGCGCCTCGGGCTACGCACGGGTGGATGTGCGCGCCTATCAGGGGCTGCGTTCGCTCGACGACACGGCGGTGACGCCGCAGTACGTCCGAGATGTGGAGCCCTCGCGGGAACTGCCCATCATCCGCCGGATCGCCACGGGCTCCCTGGGGAACAAGGCGATCATCATCGTCTTTGCCCTCCTGCTCAGCCAGTTCGTACCGTGGATCCTCACCCCGCTCCTCATGCTCGGTGGTGTCTACCTCTGCTACGAGGGCGCGGAGAAGGTATGGGAACGCGTCTCGGGCCACCACGAGGAGGCCACGCCCGTCGTCGAGAAGGGTCCGGACGCGGAGAAGCGGATGGTCCGCGGGGCGGTGACCACGGACTTCATCCTCAGCGCCGAGATCATGATGATCGCGCTCAACGAGGTCGCCGACGAGCCGTTCTGGACGCGGGCGGCGATCCTGGTGGTGGTGGGGCTGTT
>JBKBSI010000063.1:0-16080 GCA_046291745.1 Pseudomonas sp.
GTATCGGCTGGGCCGAGAATCAGTCCCTGGCGTTTGCCGGGCAGGGTGGCTGACATGCTCTGGCAGCGCCAAAGCCCGTTCAAGCTGGCGACTCTGCTACTGATGTTGCCGCTGCTCCTCTGGCTGTTCCTGCTTATTCTGTTGCCGCACCTGGACATGCTCAGCGTGTCCTTGCGTGAGCGCGTGGGCTTTGGCGAACACCGCTTCAGCTGGATGCACTACCAACTGTTTTTCAGTGAATCGGTCTATTGGCGCACCTTTGCTCGCACAGCCTTGATGTCGGTGCTGACGACCTTGCTGACGCTGATTATTGCCCTGCCCATTGCCTGGTATATCGCCAAGCTGGTGGCGGGCCGAGCGCGCTCGATGTTGTTCATGGCCTGCCTGATACCGTTCTGGGTCAGCGAGCTGGTACGCACCTACGGCTGGATGATCCTGCTGCGTGAGAGTGGTGTGATCAGTGGCCTGTTGCAGTGGAGTGGCCTGGCGGCGGGGCCGGTTGAAATGCTCTACAACGATGTGGCGATTATGGTCGGACTGATCTATGCCTCCATGCTGTTCATGCTGGTGCCCCTGGTGAGCACCCTCGACAGCCTGGATGACAGTCTGGTGGAGGCCGCTTACGACCTGGGCGGTACGCATCTGAGTGTGGCGCGGGACATTATTATTCCGCACGCCATGCCGGGCATCGTCTCGGGGTCGATAGTGGTTTTCATGTTATCCCTGGGCAACTACTTGACGCCGGTGTTGCTCGGCGGCAAGGACAGCCTGTGGTTCACCGAACAGATCTTTACCCAGTTCATTACCCGGTTTAACTGGGAGCAGGGCGCTGCCTTCGGGGTATTGCTGTTGCTGTTGTCATCGTTGATTGTCTGGCTAGGGCTGCGCCTGAGTGGGCAGTCCTTTGCGGAGACGATGAAATGATTGCCTCGTTGCCGCTGAGTCGGCGCTTCCGCTGGACCTTTGCCGCGTACGTGCTGGTGTTCTTTGTCTACCTTGCAGCGCCGCTCTTGGTAGTGGGTGTGTTTGCCTTCAACGACAGTCGTTTTCCGGCGTTGCCCTGGCAGGGTTTTACCTTGGACTGGTTTCTGGCCAACGACGCCCAGCGCACAGGGCTTTTTCATGATCGGGCGATTCTGCGCAGCATAGGTACCAGCGCGCTGGTGGCCAGTTGCGTGACGCTATTGTCAGTCAGTCTGGCTACGCTCAATGCCTTCCTGTTCGAGCGCCACAGCTTTCCCGGCAAGAACCTGTTGTTCATTCTCATGCTCCTGCCGCTGGTCATACCCGGCGTGATCCTGGGTATCTCCATCCTGGTCTTCGCCAGCCGTATCGCCAACTACTTCGATTTCAACCATGACATCATGCTCGACATGCTCAGGCCGGGTCTGCTGCTGGTGGTACTGGGTCAGTTTGCCTTTCTTACCACTATCGCCACCCTGGTGATATCAGCGCGCCTGCGCACCTTTGACCGACAACTGGAGGAGGCTGCCTGCAATCTTGGCGCCACGCCGCTGATGGCGGTCATGACCGTTACCTTGCCGTTTCTCGCTCCGGCGATAATAGGTTCGGCGCTGGTCTGCTTTCTCATGTCGTTTGAGAACTTCAATACCACGCTGATGCTGGTCGGCTCGGACGCGCCCTTGACCATAACGCTCTTCAGTCGACTGCGAGAAGGTGCGACGCCGGTGCTTAACGCGGTGTCCCTGCTGTTGATGCTCGGTTCAATGCTGCTGGCGCTGGTAAGTATTCGAGTTCAGAAAAGGGCCTGACAGTCAGCTTTGCATCAAACGTGGGCAAGCGGTCATGAAGTTGGCATAATGCACTGAATTGCCAGTACGGAATACAGAGCGCATGCAGAAAGAATCACGAAAGGTCCGCGAGTTCAAACGTCGCGAGCAGGAGATCCTTGATACCGCACTGCGGTTGTTCCTGGAGCAGGGCGAAGACAGTGTCACGGTAGAAATGATTGCTGATGATGTGGGTATCGGCAAAGGCACCATCTACAAGCATTTCAAATCCAAAGCTGAAATTTATCTGCGTCTGATGCTCGACTATGAGCGTGACCTGGCGCAGCTGCTGCATTCCGAAAGCATTGAGCGTGATCGTGAGGCGCTGTCGCGTGATTACTTTGCCTTTCGCATGAGTGACCCTGAGCGCTACCGGCTGTTTGACCGGCTGGAAGAAAAGCTGGTCAAGTCGCACCAACTGCCCGAGTTGCTCGAACAGTTGCACAGCATCCGCGCATCCAACTTCAATCACCTGACCGGGGTGATTCAGGAGCGCATCGACGACGGCAAGCTCGAAGACGTACCTGCCTACTATCACTACTGTGCGGCCTGGGCTCTGGTCCACGGCGCCATGGCCATGTATCACTCGCCGTTCTGGCAGGATGTGATTGAGGACAAGGAAGGCTATATGCAGTTTCTGATGGATATTGGTGTGCGCATGGGCAACAAATCCAAGCGCCGCAAGGAGGCGGAGACAGCCTGATTGCGGAACCCCGGGCGATTAGCCGTTGTCTGTTTTGGCTGAGTGGGTAATCACAACTGGTTACCCTCCCATCCATCTGACAAGAGTACTCCTGTGGTTTTTTTCCGTTTCCTGCTTGCCCTTGCCTTGTGCCTGGCAGTCTTCACTGCCCAGGCCCGGGACTATCGTTTCAGTGACGCCCACTTCCACTATGTCGACTTCTTTCAGGAGAGCGAAGGTATTGAGGCGCTGCTGAAAAAAATGGACGAGTCCAATATCGACCACATCATGTTTTCCGGTATTCCGGTGGCCAAGAAGTGGCACGAGAATGAACCCAAGCGTCCGCGCTACTACGCCGGTGACGATGCCTCGGCTTACTGGTACAGCGCCACCGACTGGATCATTGTCCGCGCCCTGGAACACCTTACCCCGGAGCAGCGCAAGCGTTTTCACCCGTTCCTGTCCGGCTTCAACCCGAATGACAAGAATGCCGACGAGCATATCCGCCGCGTACTGGAAATGAACCCGGGGTTGTGGAAGGGGCTGGGCGAGGTCTTTACCCGGCACGATGATCTGACTGCGCTGATCAGCGGCGAGGCGCCGCGGGCCAACAATGAGGCCATGCACCGGGTTTATCGCCTGGCCGAGGAGTTTGACCTGCCGGTCATGGTGCACAGCAACATCACCTCCAAACGGGAACGCAAACCGCTGTATCTGGCTGAGTTTGAGGAGCCGCTGCGGTACTTCCCCAAGGTGCGCTTTATCTGGGCGCATGCCGGTACCAGCAAGGAGTTGCACCGTCACCAGGACAAGCTGGAATTTCTGTTTGACGAGGTCTCGCGTCTGATCGAGACGTACCCGAATCTGTACATCGACCTGTCCTGGACAGTGCTAGACCCTTATCTTCTGGACAAGGACGGTAAGCCGGATCCGCAATGGGTAAAGCTGGTGACCGATTATCCTGATCGCTTTATGCTCGGATCGGATGTGGTCGGCAGTTTCCGCAATATGGACAAGTATCTGGACGCTTTTATTCCTTTCCTGGATGCCTTGCCTGAGGAGGTGGCGCACAAGGTGGCGCGGGACAATTTCCTTGCCGTCCTGCCTGCGGAGTCAGCCAACAGCGAACGCTGAACGTACCCCGGACAGCAACACGCCGACAGCAGTTTGTGTCGGCGTTTTGTATTGCAGAGTCGAACTTAGCCGCCGATTGGGCGCAGTGGCGGGTTAGCCCAGAAGCTGCACTCGTGGGTGGTTCTGAAGTCGCTTACAGGTACCGCCGAGGGCGTTGGTGCATCAAGGCGAATGATGCTGCCACCTTCGGTATACCGAGGCCAGTTAACCGATTCTGCAGCACCGTCGGTACTGTTCGGATCGGAAAACTTGGCGAAGTTGGTCCAGTATTTGGTCATGTGGTCGGCGAGGCTCAACTGATCCGCTCCGGCGCCACGCCCCTCCAGTGTTTCAAAGCTGTTCAGAACATATTGAATTTCAAATGCATGTGCGGCCCCCAGCGGGAAGGGCGTTGGCGTGCCAAGGAAGTTCGGTGCATTGCGGTCAGTGAACCAATAGCTCCAGGTGTCTACCTGATCTTCAAGCACACTCCATTGGCTGTTGTTTGGGCAATTGAAGCGCCAGTCAGTCCCTATTTCTGTGTAAGCGGTGATATAAGGCGCTGGATTCAAAGGGTTCTGCTTAGCAGCATAGTAAGCAGCGATTTCTGCGCTATCCAGTCGCGGATTCTCGCTGAGCAACGCGGCCACGGCGGTGTTATAGCCTTCCAGGGTGGTCAGGGTGGCGCCTTCGCCCAGCGCCAGGAGCGTGAACAGAGCCCCTTCATCCCGGTTACTACCCATCATGATGGGGACCTCGTTGAACTCTCCTGCCGTCAGGGCGGCGTTGATCGATAGGGGAAGAGTTGCAGTGCCGGTAACCGGAATGATGTTCCCTGGTTGCGCCGCAAGAATAGCGCTGACACTGAGGTTGCGCAGGCAACTAACCAGAGCTTCGTCGGAATCGCTCGAGCAACCGGTTGCGTTGACAAATGGGTTGCCGAACAGGGTTTGGCCGCCTGGAATAGTCGCAACGACCACGTCAACGTCTGCCAGCGGGATCTGATCGCCATTGTAGGAGCCGCTCTGCACGATGGCCTTGTGGAACAGGTCGTCAGCGCCAGGGGAGGCCACTTGACTGAGTACGCTGTGTCCGCCGGCGGATTCGCCGAAGATAGTTACGTTATCCGGGTCGCCGTCGAAGGCACTGATATTCTCCTGCACCCACTTCAGGGCAAGCTGCTGATCCTGAAGTCCGAAATTGCTGCTACCGAGCGCCTCATGTGGCAGGAAGCCGAGCATGCCCAGGCGGTAGTTGAGAGTGACCACTACCACCCCTTCCTCCACCAGTCGCTGAGGTTCGTAGCTGCTGCCACCGTCACCGGCTACGAAAGCGCCGCCATGAATCCAGACCATAACGGGATAATCACCGGGTTCTGCTGGAGCGTAGACGTTCAGGAATAAACAGTCTTCGTTATTGCTGGCCGGGCCAAATGCGCCGCCAGCCTGAGGACAGGCGCTGCCAAATGCGCTTGAAAGTTGAATTCTTTCCTCATGAGCGGGGGCCGGTTGCGGCGCGGCAAAGCGCAGATCGCCAACTGGCGCAGCACCGTAGCGAATGCCACGGAAAGTGCGCATGCCGTTCAGTGCAATACCTCTGAAATCCCCTTGTGAGGTACTGGCGTTCAGGCTTGGGTCTGGTGGTGGTGGCGCCGACCCGCCGCCACTGCCACCACCGCCGCCAGAGAGGCAGCCGGTCAAGGAGATGGCCAGTAGTGCTGAGGCCAATGCTGTAAGGGTGGGGCGCAATAGCGTCCCCTGACGGAGTTGATGCATTGTTATTATCCTTTTGAAAATAGTTGCTGATAATGGCGCGCGTTGCGATTAATACTCATGCTGAACCGGTATGTATTTTTGTCACCAGAGTAGACAGAAACTAACTTCGATGGCTGCCAAGTGCCATGCCCCTATAAAGGTGATGTCATGCTTAAGTGAATTGGGGTATGTTTGAGGGCTTTTGTTTTTAATCGCTTCAGGAGTGGCTGCATGCGCGCAATTCAGGAATTCCCCATCAGTTATATCGAGCCGGTTTTCCGTCCCCCGAGTGAAGCCCACTCACTGATTCTGCCGGTCACCAACGGCTGCTCCTGGAACAAATGCACTTTCTGCGAGATGTATACCGCCGAACAGAAGAAATTCCGTGCACGCGACGAGCAGGAAGTGCTGGAAGAGATCCGCCGCAGTGGCGAACAACTGATTGTGCAGCGCGTGTTCCTGGCAGACGGCGATGCCATGATTCTGCCGACCAGACGTCTGCTGACGATTCTCCAGGCGATTCGCGAGCATATGCCGACGGTGGAGCGGGTGACCTCCTACTGCCTGCCGCGCAACCTCAAGCGCAAGTCGGTGGATGAGCTGAAGGAACTGCGCGAGGCGGGCCTGGCCATGCTGTACGTGGGTGCCGAATCCGGGGATGACGAAGTCTTGCGCCGGGTAAACAAGGGCGAAACCTTTGATTCCACCGCCGACGCGCTGTTGAAGTCGAAAGAAGCAGGTCTGCAACGCTCGGTTATGATCCTCAACGGCCTGGGTGGTAGTGAGCTGAGTGAGCAGCACGCCTCGAACTCGGCGCGCCTGATGAACCTGACACAACCCGAATTTGTCTCGACCCTGGTGGTCAGTTTCCCCCAGGGCATGCAGCGTTTTCGCGAAAGCTATCCGAACTTCCAACCCCTGGAACAGTCGGAACTGTTCAAGGAGTTAGAGCTGTTTCTCCAGCAGTTGCAACTGGACAACAGCGTATTCCGCAGCGACCATGCATCTAATGCGCTAGTGCTCAAAGGCGTGCTAGGAGCCGACAAGGAGCGCATGCTGGCGCAGGTGCGCAATGCCATCAGCCAGCCCGAGCGGGCCGCCTTGCGACCCAAGTGGATGCGCGGACTCTAAGGTCCGTGCGGCAGAGAGGGGAATACAGCATGCGCTGGATCGTATTGGGCTTGGCGGTAATGGTGCTGGGTGGCTGCATGAAGCCCTCGGATATGCAGCAGAGCGCGCGCTATTACATGGGCGATGCCGGGCTGATGAATCACTACAAGATCACCCGTAGCGCTACCTGGAGGCTGCAGCCGGATTCCAGCCTGTATATTGCCCAGGGCCACTTTGTGCCCGTCGGCCATTCCTACGCCAGACCCAATGTAGTGGCGGAAGAGGCGTTTGCCGCCGCAGTTCAGGTGTTTCCTCTGGTACGCCGGGCGGAACAGCCACAGGGGCTTGAGGAGTCACTTGAAAAGGCCATGGAGCAGCGTTCCGATTATCTTCTGTATGTGCGCTTTGCCCGGGCTGAAGACGCGGTAGGTGATGCCGAGCACTGGAACGAATCCCGCCGCATGGCCGATCTGGGACTGGATCGTGCCGTACTGCAAATGATACTCATGGAAACCGCTACCCGCCGCATGGTCGATTATGCCGTGGTCGAGGCGCGGGGTGGTTTCCTTCAATTCTACAAGGCCGAGCCTGAAGACCTGCTGCGTCCTCCGCTCGAGGACTACACGCGGCGGCTGCTCGGCCGCTGATGAGGTTGCCATGACCCAACGCCCACTACCGCCACAATCACTGATCGATAGTATTCCTGGGGGCAGCTCGACGGCTGGCCGTCAACCGGCCCCTGTACATCTCTGGGATACGCCCCTGAGCGGCGAAATGGATATGCGCATCACCCGCGACGGCTCCTGGTATCACGAGGGGGATCTGATTTCCCGCAAGGCCCTGGCGCAGTTGTTCGCCAGTATTCTCAGGCTCGATGACGATGGCCGCTACTATCTGGTAACGCCCGCCGAGCGCTGGGGTATTCAGGTTGATGACAAGCCCTTCGTCGCAACCCGCATGCAGGTCCAGGGGCAGGGTGAAGAGCAGCGTCTGACCTTTACCAGCAATCTCGAGGACAGTGCAGAGGCCGGACCGGATCACCCCATCAGGGTCGAAATCGACGCGCAGACTCAGGAGCCTTCGCCCTATATCCTGATGCGCAGCAATCTCGAGGCGCTGATCAATCGCAACCTGTTCTACGAACTGGTCGAGCTGGCAGTGGAAAAAGAATACAACGGCAAAACCTGTCTTGGCGTCTGGAGTGCCGGAGTCTTCTTTCCGATAGACGGTCACCACTCATGAAGCGCCGCTCCACGCCCGGCATACGGGACACCGCGCAAGCGTAATCCCGCAACCTTGCGGGTTGCGCCGCAAGTCAAGAAAAAAACCGCCTTTATGGCGGTTTTTCTATGTTGATATTTCCCATATCTGGGTCTAGGATTGCTCGCTATGCACAACAAGTAGTGTTTTCGTTCTCGCAAGCGCCCGAGGCCTTCATGCCTCGCCATGGCTGGTCTTGCGGGGCGTCGTCGAGCGTTTCAGGAGATAAGAATGAACCAGACAGCCAAGGTGCAGCGCCTGCACAACGTGGTAAACGATATTCCCATGCAGCCCGCTTCACTGGATATATGGGATACCAAATATCGCCTGAAAACCAAGGACGGCACGCCGCTTGACAAGGCGGTAGACGAAACCTACCAGCGTGTGGCCCGCGCTATTGCCGATGTCGAAGCCCCTGAGCTGCGCGAACACTGGTACGAGCAGTTCCTCTGGGCTCTGCGCCATGGCGCCATTCCAGCCGGTCGCATCACCTCCAATGCCGGTGCCCTTGAGCACAAGCCAGCTACTTCGACTATCAACTGCACAGTGAGCGCCACTATTGGCGACTCCATGGACGATATTCTGTCCAAGTTGCACGAAGCCGGTCTGACGCTCAAGGCCGGTTGCGGTATCGGTTACGAGTTCTCCACCCTGCGTCCCCGCGGCGCATACGTCTCTGGCGCCGGGGCCTATACCTCTGGCCCGCTGTCGTTCATGGATATCTACGACAAGATGTGTTTCACCGTTTCCTCGGCTGGCGGACGCCGTGGTGCGCAGATGGCGACCTTTGATGTTGGCCACCCTGACGTCATGGACTTTATCCGCGCCAAGCGCGAAGGCGGTCGTCTGCGTCAGTTCAACCTGTCGCTGCTGATCACCGAGGATTTCATGCAGGCGGTCGCCAATGACGACGACTGGAAGCTGTCTTTCCCCCTGACCCAGGCCGAGGCGGATGCCGACCAACTGGATCTGCAGAATACCGATCAGGTCATCTGGCGCGAACTGCCGACCACCGATCGCTACCTACACCGCGCCGATGGCAAGGTGGCCTGTCGCGTCTCCAAAGTGATCAAGGCCCGTCGTATCTGGGACATGATCATGACCTCGACTTACGACTTTGCCGAGCCGGGCTTCATCCTGATTGATCGCGTCAACCAGATGAACAACAACTGGTTCTGCGAGGAGATTCGCGCCACCAACCCCTGTGGTGAACAGCCGCTGCCACCGCATGGCGCTTGCCTGCTGGGCTCGATCAACCTGACCCTGTTCGTGCGTGACCCCTTCACCGAGAAGGCGCGCTTTGATTGGGACGAATACCGCAAGGTGGTCGATATCTTTACCCGCATGCTGGACAACGTGGTGGAGATCAACGGCCTGCCGCTGGAGCAACAGCGTAACGAGATCTTCCGCAAGCGTCGCCACGGTATGGGCTTCCTCGGTCTGGGTTCGACCATGACCATGCTGTGCATGAAGTATGGCGAAGCCAAGTCCCTGGACTTTACCGAACAGGTCTCCAAGGAGATGGCGGTCCAGGGCTGGCGTACTGCGCTGCAACTGGCGGAAGAGAAGGGCGCAGCGCCGATCATGGATGAAGATTTCAGCGTGACCGAGGCCATGCTGGTCAAGCGTCCGGAAATGCGCAAAGACGGGATCGAGGTCGGCGATACGATCAAGGGCAAGGTGCTCTGGGCCAAGTACAGCCGTTACATGCAACAGGTCGCCGCCGAGGATGCCGAACTGGTCAACGCGCTGGTCGAGAAGGGTGGACGCTTTACTCACCACAGCTCGATCGCACCGACTGGCACCATTTCCCTGTCGCTGGCCAATAACGCTTCCAACGGTATCGAGCCGAGCTTCGCCCATCACTACTTCCGCAACGTGATCCGCGAAGGCAAGAAGTCCAAGGAAAAGGTCGACGTGTTCAGTTTTGAGCTGCTGGCTTACCGGCACTTCATCAATGCCGATGCGTTGCCAAGCATGCAGGCTGGTACGCGTAACCTGCCCGACTATTTCATTGCCGCCGACGACGTCAAACCGACCGAGCACGTGGATGTGCAAGCGGCTGCGCAGAAGTGGATCGATTCGTCGATTTCCAAGACTGCCAACGTGCCGACCGATTATCCCTACGAGGATTTCAAGGACATCTATCGCTATGCCTTCGAAAAGGGTCTGAAGGGCTGCACCACCTTCCGCTTCAACCCCGAGGCGTTCCAGGGTGTGCTGGTCAAGGAAGAGGATTTGGCCAACACCACTTACCGCTTCAAGCTCGAGGACGGCAGCTACGTCGAAGCCAAGGGCGGTGACGAGATCGAGTATGACGGCGAGTTGCATAGCGCAGCCAATCTCTACGATGCCCTGAAAGAAGGCTATTACGGCAAATTCTGATTCTTTGGCGGCGCTCGCGCCGCCACTCAAATGACAGCATGAAGCCCCGCTTGGGTGGGGTAAGGAAAGCAGCATGGCACTGAAAATTACCAGCAAGATCGTTGACTACGCTGTGGTCAAGCCAGACCAGCCGGAAGCACCGGTAGAAGCGGCACTGGCCGTTGCCGAGCCGCTGGAAGAGATGCACGAGAAACTCAAGCGCCCCGAGTTTCTTGAAGGCTCGACCTACAAGATCAAGACGCCAAATTCCGAGCACGCGATCTACGTGACCATCAACGATGTGATTCTGAATCACGGCAGCGATCACGAAATTCGTCGCCCATTCGAGATCTTCATCAACTCCAAGAACATGGAGCACTACCAGTGGATCTCGGCCCTGACGCTGATTATCTCGGCAGTCTTTCGCAAGGGTGGCGACTGTACCTTCCTGGTTGAGGAACTGCGCAGCGTGTTCGACCCCAAGGGCGGCTATATGAAGCGCGGTGGCCGCTGGATGCCCTCGCTGGTAGCTGAAATTGGCGACGTGCTGGAACAGCATCTCAAGCGTATTGGCATGCTGGTTGACGAGATGGACGATCACCAGCGCGCCTACCTGGATCAGAAACGTGCAGAGTTCATGGCCTCTCAGCCACAGAATCAGGCTGCTGCGGACTGCGACGACACGGCGACGGGCTACCCACCAGGCGCGCAAATGTGCGGCAAGTGCCATACCCAAGCCGTAGTGCAAATGGATGGCTGCATGACCTGTCTGAACTGCGGCGACAGCAAGTGTGGCTAAGCAGTTCTGACTTCAGGTTGTAGATCAAAGGGCCCTTCGGGGCCCTTTGTCATTGATATGCACTTTTTTCCCAGGAGGGGAGGTGAGACGAGCTGCTGGGAAAGCGAGCAGGGGACTATTACAGGTGGTAGTCGCCGTTGGCCTCGGGCTGGTAGACGATATCGATAATCTTCAGCTTCAGCGGCCTGCCGTTGGGGCCTGCCCAGTCGATACTCTGGCCGATCTTCAGGCCCAGCAGGGCAATACCCACAGGTGCGAGCACGGAAATGGTGCCCGGCAGACCGGCCTGGTCTGGATACACCAGTGTCAGTACAAACTCCCGGCCGCTGGTTTCATCGGTAAAGCGCACGGTCGAGTTCATGGTGACCACATTGGCAGCGACACGCTTGTGGCTGACTACCCGGGCTCTGAGGATTTCGTTCTCGAGCGATTCGAGTAGATCTATCGGTGCCTGCAGGCTACCCAGTACCTGGTCCAGGCGCTGAATGTCCAGTCGAGTCATCACGATGGCGGGAGACTTGTTCATGATAGCGGATGTAACTCCTTGAAGTTTTGGAATAAAAAAGAATAGGGGGGATTTGCGGCTGTAGTAGGACCCCTGCGGACGCGCGGGTCAGCCACACAACCAGAGCATAAGCTGTCTGTAGATATATGCAACACCAACAGTCAGAGGGGAACGGGTGGGCAGCCGGAATCAGGGCTGCAGCAAGACCGCGCCCAGCTGCAGGGCTGTCTCGGTGACCTGTTCCAGTGGCGTCGCGTACTGCTCGGCCATCCAGTACAGGGCGATGTGGATTACCCCGCCGAGAATACCGGCTTGGAGCAATTCGTTCGGCCGATGGCCAGATTGCAGCAGCGTACGGGTAATGTCGTCGCTGCTGGCCTGCAGTTCGGCTTCGATGGCGCGGTCGACTTCGGGCCCGATACCGCGGATATCAATCAACAGCAGTCTTGCCAGATTGGGGTGGTCTCGCAAGGTTCTGAAGTAGGAGGTGAGCATCGCCCGGCTGCGTTCCAGCGGGTCGGCACCTGCCTGCTCAGCTGCAGCCTGATTGAGCTCGCGCAGGTGCCGTGCGGCCTGTTCGTAACAGGCAATCAGCAGCTCGTCACTGTGGCGAAAGGATTCGTAGAAGTACCTCTGGGTCAAACCGGCCGCATCGCACACCTGCTTGACGCCCGAGTGCCGATAGCCATTGCGTCCATACACCTCGGTAGCGGCGTCAATCAGCAGTTGGCGTCGCTCGGCCTTGCGCTGCTCGGCGCTGGCACCCTGGTATTTTCTTTTCGCGCTGGTTGCTGCATTCATGGTTTGAATTCTGACAATTATGATTGCCAAAGTCTAAATGACAATTTAGATTGTCACCAGAGCCAATCACGGGATACCCAGCATGAGCACAGCACAACAACAATTCAAGCCAACGCCACTGGACGTGTTGATCATTGGTGCCGGACTGTCGGGGATTGGTGCTGCACGCGCCCTGACCGACCAGTGTCCGGATAAGCGCTATCTGATTCTGGAGCGCCGCAACGCCATCGGTGGCACCTGGGACCTGTTCCGCTATCCCGGCATTCGCTCCGATTCGGACATGTATACCCTGAGCTACAGCTACAAGCCCTGGACCCACCGAAAGGCCATCGCTGACGGCGCCGATATCAAGCAATACATCGAGGACATCGCCGAGGAGTCGGGTATTGATCACAACATCCGCTTTCAGCGCCGGGTCACCAACGCCAGCTGGTCCAGCGCCGAGGCGTTATGGACCATCAGCGCTCTGGCCACCGATGCCGAAGGTGTTGAGCACCAGGAGCAGTACCAGTGTAGGCTGCTGTCGGTGTGCGCTGGCTACTACAGCTACGATGAAGGTTACCGCCCGGAGTTTCCCAACGAGCAGGCCTTTGCCGGTCAGATAATTCATCCGCAGTTCTGGCCAGCGGATCTGGATTACGCCGGCAAGCGTGTGCTGGTCATCGGCAGTGGTGCTACCGCCGTGACCCTGGTGCCCGCATTGGCGAAAACCGCTGCGCACGTGACCATGTTGCAGCGTTCGCCCAGCTATGTGGTCGCGCGGCCGATGCAGGATGACCTCGCGCAGAGCCTGCAGAAGTGGCTGCCGATGCCTGCGGCGCACCGTTTGACACGCTGGAAGAACGTGCTGCTGACCTCGTATTTCTATCAGATCGCGCGCAAGAAGCCGGAGCTGTTCAAACAGCGTGTACTGCAGATGGCCAAGACCCAGATCGGGCCGGACGTGGACATCAAGCACTTCAGCCCCTCTTACAAGCCCTGGGATCAACGCCTGTGCGCCGTACCCGATGGCGACCTGTTCCATGACATACGTGCCGGGCGGGCCTCTGTCGTGACTGACAGCATCGAGTGCTTTACCGAAAAGGGTGTGCGCCTCAGCTCTGGTGAGGAGCTTGAAGCGGACATCATCGTCACCGCCACCGGTCTGAAGCTCAACGCTTTGGGAGACGTCAAGGTAAGTGTCGATGATCAGCCTGTGGTCTTCGGCGAGCGCATGGCCTACAAGGGCATGATGCTTAGCGATATCCCCAATCTGATCCTGACCTTCGGCTACACCAATGCATCCTGGACGCTCAAGGCCGAGTTGACCTCCAACTACACCTGCCGCTTGGTGCGCGTTAAGGACCGCAAGGGGTATCGCGATGCCACCCCGCGTCGTGACCCCTCGGTGCAGGTCGAGCCCTTCCTCAATTTCACCTCGGGTTACGTGCAGCGCGCCGAGGGTCTGCTGCCCAGGCAGGGTGACCGCAAGCCATGGCAGGTACACCAGAACTACCTGCAGGACAAATTCACCATTGAGTACGGTCGGGTCGACGATGGCGTGATGCAGTTTCAGTAACGAGCCTGTGCAACCATAGATAGCGACCATCGAAACAAGGAATGCAATGTGGGTACTCTGTTAAGCGTTATCGTAACTCTTGTGCTGATCATCATCGCAGGGCTGTTTCTGTTCACCTGGTTTATCAGTAAACGGGTAGAGCTGGGCATGCCCCCTGAGGGAGCCTTTATTCAGGTGCAGGGCACCCGGGTGCATTATCTGGAGCAGGGCCAGGGTCAGTTCAAGGACCAGTTCAAGGAGAGGCAACCGAGCATCCTGATGATCCACGGGCTCAGCGGTGTGGCGCAGAATTTCGGCTATAGCGTTATGGGTCAACTGGCCCGGCATCACCATGTGATAGCCATCGACCGTCCAGGTAGTGGCTATTCGGTCCGCCATCCACGCTCCTCTGCCTCGCTGGCAGTGCAGGCCGATGTGGTCGCAGGGCTGATTGACGCCCTCAAGCTCGACCGGCCATTGATCGTTGGGCACTCGCTCGGTGGCGCCGTGGCGCTGGCCACGGCTCTGCGTTACCCACAAAAGGTCCGAGGGCTGGCACTGGTCGCACCGTTGACGCATATGCCCAGCGAAGTATCCAAGGCGTTCGCTGCACTGACCATCCGCTGGCTCTGGTTGCGCAAGCTGGTGGCCTGGACGCTGGCCACGCCGCTGTCGATTCGCCAACGCGACAAGGTACTGGATATTGTTTTCGGCCCAGAGCAACCGCCAGCTGATTTCGGCCTGCGCGGCGGTGGGTTCCTGGGCTTGCGTCCCAGCCACTTTGTTGGCGCCTCGAGCGATCTCACCGCTTTGCCTGATGTGCTGCCACAGATGCAGCAGCAATATCCCAATCTGCAGCTCCCGGTAGCGGTGCTCTACGGTCGCGAAGACCGAATTCTGAATCCGCAGGAGCAGGGCCAGGCCCTGGTTGATGTGGTGCCTGGTGCCGAGCTTGAACTGATCGAGGGCGGCCATATGCTGCCAGTCACCCAGCCAGAGGTGACAGCCGATTTTATCCGGCGGGTTATGCAAAGGACCCGCTAACAGACCCCATAGGCGCGGGTTACAAAGCGCAGCCAACCGGGCGATAATGCCTCCTTGTCCAGAGGAGAAAGTTGATGCCCATTCTTGAAGCCCAGATGCTGCTGGCCGCTATTATTCCGGCCCTGTTGGTTGGCTGGGCTCTGACCGCCTGGTTGATGCTGCGTCGGGCCACGCGATTGCAGCAGGACCTGGATAGAACGCGTCTGGAGCTGGATCAGCAGCGTCAGGCATTCCAGCAGCTGCAGCAGGAACTGCATCAGCAGCAGGCACGGCATGCCGCGCAGGAAGCCAGACTGGAGCACCAGGCCGAAAGTCTGAATGCTCTGCGTGAGCAGCTTCAGCACAACAACACGCAGAAAACGACGCTGGAACAGCAGGGCCACGAGTGGCAGGTCAGAGCTGAACGGGCGCAAACCCTGAGTCAGGAACAGGCTCGGCAAGTCGATGAGTTGCGTCAGGAAAGGCACAGCCTGAACGAGCGCTTGCTGGCGCTGCAAGCTAGTCACGAACAGCTTGGGCTAGAACACAGCACCTTGAAAAACACCCTTGAGCACCGTCAGCAGCACTTTGCCGAGCAGCAACTGCTGCTCAAGGAAAGTCGCGACCAGTTGAAGATGGAGTTCGAACAGGTAGCTGGCAAGATCTTCGAGGCCAAGGGCCAAGCCTTTTCCCAGCAAAGCCAGCAGTCACTGGACAGCCTGCTCAAACCGTTCCGCGAACAGATTGATCAGTTCCGCCTCAAGGTTGAGGACATTCACCACAAGGACACCCAGCAGCAGGCAACTCTGGCCAGCGAGCTTAACCATCTGAAGGAACTCAATCGCCAGATTACCCAGGAAGCCCACGATCTGAGCACCGCCCTGCGCGGGCAGAAGAAAACCCAGGGCAACTGGGGCGAACTGATCCTGGAGAATGTACTGGAGCGCTCGGGCCTGATCGCTGGCAAGGACTTCAAGCGCGAAGTCAGCATCACCAATGCGCAAGGGCAGCGCCAGCGACCGGACGTACTGGTATACCTGCCCCAGGAAAAGCACCTGATCATTGATGCAAAAGTCTCGCTGAATGCCTACACGCGCTATATCAACAGCGAAGATGAGACCGAGCGCAGGATCGCCCTGGCCGAACATGTGCAGGCCATCAGTCAGCGCATTCGGGAACTGTCGGATCGCAATTACTTTGATCTGCCCGGCCTCAACGCACCGGAAATGGTGTTCATGTTCATTCCCATCGAGTCGGCCTTCGTTGAAGCGCTCAAGGCAGACGAAAGCCTGTTTCAGAAAGCCATTGAACAGAACGTGCTAGTGGCCACGCCTACCACTTT
>JBKBSI010000064.1:0-16048 GCA_046291745.1 Pseudomonas sp.
CCGCAGCAGCCGGGCGCATGAAGGAGATAGGCGCGGTCCCGGCATCTTCAAAAGTGACTACTTCCCATGCTTCCTTGTTGGCCAGCAGGGCTCGCAACAGCTTGTTGTTCAGGCCATGCCCGGACTTGTGACCACGGAACTCGCCGACCAGGCTCTTGCCTAGCAAGTACAGATCACCGATGGCATCAAGAATCTTGTGTTTAACGAACTCGTCCTCATAACGCAGGCCGTCTTCGTTCAACACCCGATACTCGTCCACTACGATAGCGTTATCCACGCTGCCGCCCAGGGCCAGGTTCTGTGAGCGCAGGTGCTCGATGTCACGCATGAACCCAAAGGTCCGTGCCCGACTGACTTCCTTGACGAAGGAAGTACTCGAGAAATCCACGCTGGCAAACTGACTGCGACCGCGAAATACCGGATGGTCAAAATCGATGGCAAACGACACCTTGAACCCTTCAAAGGGTAGAAAGCTGGCGGTCTTGCCCTCTTCTTCCACCGTCACTTCACGCTTGATACGAATAAACTGCTTGGCTGCATCCTGCTCCTGAATACCAGCGGACTGGATCAGAAACACGAACGGACCGGCACTGCCATCCATGATCGGCACTTCCGGCGCACTGAGCTCAACGTAAGCGTTGTCGATACCCAGACCGGCCATTGCCGACAGCAGGTGCTCGACCGTATCAACCTTGGCACCACCGTTAACCAGGGTGGTGGACATGGTCGTTTCGCCCACGAACTCAGCCCGCGCCGGGATCTCGACCACCGGGTCAAGATCGACCCGGACGAACACGATTCCCGTGCCGACCGGTGCAGGTTTCAGTGTGAGATAAACCTTCTCACCCGAATGCAGACCAACACCAGTGGCCCGGATGATGTTCTTCAGTGTGCGTTGTCTGATCATGCTTAAGCTGGCTTCCGCTCTAGTTGCGAATTATTTTCAACAATTGGCGTGCATAATAGCAAAGTACGCCACTGTTGAACACCAATCAGCCCTATCCGTGTGATTGACAAGATCTATGCAAATCTGTCAATCAGCCTGGCGCCGCAGGAAAGCCGGGATATCCAGATAATCCAGATCTTCCGCTGGCTGGTTCAGCCGCGCTGCTGCCGCACTGTTGCCCTGCCCGCCGGTATTGCGCATTACGGTAGGACGATCCAGATCACGGTAGTTTGGCGCGCTACCTTCAGCAGGCTGCTGCTGACGGCTCGGAGCCGGTGCCGCTGTGTTGTCAATCACCTTTACCGGCTTGTCGGTTTTGGCGCCCAGACCGGTAGCGACCACGGTAACCCGCAGTTCGTCACGCAGCTCGGGATCGATAACCGTACCTACCACGACAGTAGCGGTGTCCGAGGCAAACTCTTCTACAGTATTGCCCACTTCCGAGAATTCGCCCAACGACAGGTCCGGACCTGCGGTGATGTTGACCAGAATACCGCGCGCGCCCATCAGGTTCACATCTTCCAACAGCGGGCTGCGAATCGCCGCTTCAGCTGCTTCACGGGCACGGTTCGGGCCGCTGGCGTGGCCAGTACCCATCATCGCCATACCCATTTCGCTCATTACCGTCTTCACGTCGGCGAAGTCGACGTTGATCATGCCAGGACGCATGATCAGGTCTGCAATACCCTGCACGGCGCCAAGCAGCACGTCGTTGGCCTTGCTGAAGGCAGCCAGCAGACTCGCATCCTTACCCAATACGGTAAGCAGCTTCTCGTTCGGAATGGTGATCAGCGAGTCAACGTGTTGGCCCAGTTCGCGAATACCCTCTTCAGCGATCTGCATGCGCTTGCGGCCTTCGAACGGGAACGGTTTGGTCACCACGGCGACGGTCAGAATACCCATCTCGCGTGCCACTTCAGCAACGATAGGGGCTGCACCGGTACCGGTACCACCACCCATGCCTGCGGTGATGAAGACCATGTCCGCACCACGCAGTACTTCGGCAATGCGCTCGCGGTCTTCCATTGCGGCTTCACGGCCGATCAACGGATTGGCGCCTGCACCCAGACCCTTGGTTACATTAGGACCCAGTTGCAGCACAGTACGTGCGCTGACGTTTTTCAACGCCTGGGCGTCGGTATTGGCGCAGATGAATTCCACACCTTCGACGTTATTGACCACCATGTGCTGCAGGGCGTTACCACCACCGCCACCAACACCGACGACCTTGATTACTGCGTTCTGCGGGACGTTATCGATAAGTTCAAACATGGCCCATCTCCTTGAGTACTGACTCATTTCGTTTGGTTTCGTTTACTGCTTTTTGCTCGCTTGCGCGAGGCCAAGCCCGCTCTTCGACGGGTCTGTTAAAAATTGCCCTTGAACCAGCGCTTGATACGGATAAGCGGTGATTCCTTGCTCTGTTCCGAGCTGCTTGCGGCAGCTGCGTTATGTCGGTTGCCGTAATGCAGCAGGCCGACACCGGTGGCATAGATAGGGTTGCGTACCACATCACTCAACCCCTTGAACTCCTGCGGCACGCCCAGGCGCACCGGCATGTGAAAGATTTCCTCGGCCAGCTCCACTGCACCTTCCATCTTCGAGGTACCGCCGGTGAGCACGATGCCCGCGGGGATCATGTCCTCGAAACCGGAGCGCCGCAGTTCCGCCTGAATCAGCGTGAACAGCTCGTCATAGCGAGGCTCCACTACCTCGGCCAGTGCCTGACGGGACAGGTCGCGGGGTGGACGCTCGCCAACACTCGGCACCTTGATGGTTTCCTCTGGGCCAGCCAGCTTGGCCAGCGCGCAGGCGTAGCGGATCTTGATCTCTTCGGCGTACTGCGTGGGGGTGCGCAGGGCCATGGCGATGTCATTGGTAACCTGGTCGCCGGCAATCGGGATCACGGCGGTATGACGGATCGCCCCTTCGGTAAAGATGGCGATATCGGTCGTGCCACCGCCAATATCAACCATGCACACACCCAATTCTTTCTCGTCCTCGGTGAGCACCGCATAAGCCGAAGCGAGTTGTTCGAGGATCACGTCCTCCACTTCCAGGCCGCAGCGGCGGATGCACTTTTCGATGTTCTGTACTGCATTCAGCGCGCAGGTGACCAGATGCACCTTGGCCTCCAGGCGCACACCGGACATGCCCAGAGGCTCGCGCACGCCCTCCTGGTTATCGATGACATACTCCTGCGGCAGGATGTGCAGCACCTTCTGATCAGCCGGGATCGCCACGGCCTGACCGGCATCCAGCACCCGCTCGATATCCGCCTGCACCACTTCACGATCGCGAATGGCGACGATGCCGTGGGAGTTCAGACTGCGGATATGGTTGCCGGCAATACCGGCGAATACCGAGTGAATCTCGCAACCGGCCATCAACTCCGCTTCTTCAATGGCGCGCTGGATCGACTGGACAGTGGACTCGATATTCACTACCACGCCCTTCTTCAGGCCGCGCGAGGGATGCGAGCCAATACCCACGATCTCCAGCTCGCCGTCAGCACCGATCTCGCCGACCAGCGCGACCACCTTGGAGGTGCCGATGTCTAGTCCGACAATCATTCTGCTACCCTGCTTGCTCGCCATAAGATCCCGTTACTCCCCCGTTTGTACTTGAGCGACCGGCTCACGCCAGGCCACTGCCATTGCATTGCTGTAGCGCAGGTCAACCCGCGCAATCTGCTCGCGGTACTCCGCCAACATGTGCTGATCGATGGTCAGAAAACGTTGCATCTTGTCCACCAGATTGTCCCGACCAAGGAGAATCTGAATGCCGTCCTGGGTAGTCAGGAACCAACTGCCGCGTTCGCGCAACTCAAGCTCGGCAACGCCCATACCGTAGGGGCGCAGCAGGCGGTTGAACTGCTGGTAGTACTGCATGACCCGACGCTTGGCGCGGGGTGGCCCGTCCAACTGCGGCAACTCGGCAAAACGGCTGATATCGTCCGGCTCGAAGTCCCGGCCCTCATTGTTGAGCAGCGCGGTATCGCCCCAGCGGGCAATGGGTAGTTGCTCTTCGAGCTGCACCACCAGTTGATCCGGCCATACGCGGGTCACCGATACACCGGCGACCCAGGGCATGGCGGCCAGATCTTCACGCATAGAGCCCAGATCGATACCTAGAAAGCTCTCGTTCAGATACGGCTGTATTACCGTCTGCACTGCAGTCGGGTCGATGTACTGCAAATCGCCCCGAACGCTGACCAGATCGATCGGCCGATCGGCCAGCGGCCACAGGCGCGCGCCCAGTTCATACAAACCAATACCCAGGGCCAGCAGCAGCAGCGGCCAGAGCAATTGCTTGATGCGAGCCAACACTCCATCCAGGGACGGCCAGGACAAGCTCAACCGCGGCCAGCTGCGGGGTGACGGCTGAGCTACGCGCACAGCACCACGACTGGACACCGGACGCCGGGTCGCCGTTTTGCCTGCGCGTGGATCTCTGATCATCGCCCCCAACATGGGTGGTCCTCAGTAACGGGCGCTGGCGAGTATCGCCAGCACCAGATCGGTAAATGTCAGGCCCGCTGCACCAGCGGCCATGGGTACCAGGCTATGGTCAGTCATGCCTGGCACGGTATTGACCTCAAGCAGATAAAACTGCCCGGCCTCATCCTGCATCACGTCAACCCGACCCCAACCACGACAACCAACAGCGTTGAACGCCTTCAGGCACAGTTCGCCCAGTTGTGCTTCCTGCTCATCGGACAACCCGCACGGGCATATGTACTGGGTATCGTTGGTCAGATACTTGGCTTCGTAGTCATAAAAGGTGTGCGGCGTGCGCAGGCGTATTGCTGGCAGCGCGCGACCATCAAGAATCGCCACAGTGAATTCGGCACCGGTGATCCACTTCTCCACCAGGGCGATGTCGTCGTACTGCTGGGCCGCCTGCCAGGCTTGCTGCAGTTGCGGCAGGCTCTCGACCTTGGCCATGCCAATGCTCGAGCCTTCATGTAGTGGCTTGACGATCAATGGCGTGCCCAAGCTCTCGACAATCGCCTCACAGTCGGCGCTGTCACGTAGCACACCATAAGCGGGGGTAGGCAGGCCCAGGCTTTGCCACACCAACTTGGTGCGCAACTTGTCCATACCCAGCGCCGACGCCATAACGCCGCTGCCGGTGTAGGGCAGCTGCAGGCTTTCCAGCAGGCCTTGCAGGCTACCGTCTTCGCCACCGCGCCCATGCAGGGCGATAAAAACCCGATCAGGGCGGTTGGCAAGCAACTGCTCCGGCAGATCCGCACCCGCATCAATTCCGTAGGCATCCACACCGGCCCCCAGCAGCGCATCAAGTACCGCCTTGCCAGATTTGAGCGATACCGCGCGCTCTGCAGAACGTCCGCCGTAAAGTACTGCGACCTTGCCCAGCGTGGTCACATCAACTGTCATACCTTTTCCCCCTGACCATCGAGCTGGTGCAATGCTTCGGCCAACTGACTGGCCAATGCGCCGATATCACCGGCACCCTGGGTAAGCAGGATGTCGCCGGGCTTGAGTACTGCCTGCAGTAGTGGCATGACATCTGCATCGCGCTCCACATAAATCGGGTCCAGATGTCCGCGCTGGCGAATGCTGCCGCAAAGGTGCTTGCTGTCAGCGCCGGGAATTGGTTCTTCGCCAGCCGGATAGACTTCCATCAGCAGCAGCGCATTGGTTTCCGCCAGCACCTGGACAAAGTCCTCATACAGATCGTGGGTACGGCTATAGCGATGCGGCTGATAGATCATCACCAGACGGCGCTCGGGCCAGCCAGCACGTACTGCCTTGATCACCGCCGCCACTTCACGGGGGTGATGGCCGTAGTCGTCGACCAACATGATTTCGCCATCGCCAACCGGGTAATTGCCATACACCTGGAAGCGCCGCCCTACCCCTTCAAAACCGGTGAGACCCTTGATGATGGCGGCATCGCTGACACCTTCATCGGTGGCCACGGCGATGGTCGCCAAGGCGTTCAGGGCGTTATGGACACCGGGCATATTGACCGACACATCAAGGTCCGGGTGGCCGTGGCGTACCGCAGTAAAATGCGTCTGCATACCGTGCTGATGGATATTGATGGCCCGCACGTCGGCATCTTCCGACTGGCCATAGGTAATGACCTGACGATTGATCTGCGGCAGTATCTCGCGCACCACCGGGTCATCAATGCAGAGTACCGCTAGGCCATAGAAAGGCAGGTTGTGCAGAAACTCGACAAAGGTGCGCTTGAGGCGGTTGAAGTCGCCCTGATAGGTGGCCATGTGATCGGCATCGATATTGGTGACAATCGCCACCATCGGCTGCAGATGCAGGAAGGACGCGTCGCTCTCGTCAGCCTCTGCCACCAGATAGCGGCTCTGACCCAGCTGTGCATTGGTTCCGGCACTGGTCAAACGTCCGCCAATTACAAAAGTCGGGCTCATGCCTTCGGCCGCCAGGACCGAGGCAATCAGGCTGGTGGTAGTGGTCTTGCCGTGCGTACCGGCCACGGCAATGCCATGCCGATAGCGCATCAATTCGGCGAGCATTTCTGCCCGTGGCACCACCGGGATACGCCGCTCCATGGCAGTCGCCACTTCCGGGTTACTGGTGTTGATCGCGCTGGAAACCACCAGCACGTCGGCGCTCTGCACGTTCTCGGGCCGGTGACCAATATCGATCCGCGCACCAAAGCTCTCCAGCCGCTCAGTGACCGCCGAGCGGCGCAGATCCGAGCCGGACACTTCATAGCCCAGGTTCAACAGTACTTCAGCGATGCCGCACATACCCGCGCCACCGATACCGACAAAGTGAATACGGCGAATGCGGCGCATCTCGGGCAGGATAAAAGTCGACTGTTGGCGTGTTTTAGTGTTCAAGGGCCACCTCCAGGCAAGCATCAACCACATCAATAGTGGCGTTGGGTTTGGCCTGACGGCGGGCGTTATCTGCCATGGCGCGCAATTTCTCCGGCTGGGTAAACAGGGCATTCAGCTGTACGCCGAGCGCCTTGCTGCTCAATTCTTTTTGCGGCAACAACAGCGCCGCATCGCGCTCGGCGAGATAACGGGCGTTGGCGCTTTGGTGGTCATCTATGGCGTGCGGCAGCGGCACCAGCAGCGAAGGGCGGCCAGCGGCGGCCAGCTCACAAACGGTCAAGGCGCCTGCCCGGCACACCACCAGATCGGCCCAGGTATAAGCCTCGGCCATGTCAGTGATAAAGGGCTCGACGCGCGCCTCGACATTGGCTGCGGCATAACCTTCGGTGGTCTGTTGTACATGCTGCTTACCGCATTGGTGCCAGACCTCGGGCCGTACACCCGCCTGTAGCTCGGCTACTGCCTGTGGCAACAGGGTATTGAGCGGCAAGGCGCCAAGGCTACCGCCCAGCACCAGCAGACGAGCCGGGCGTTCGCCCTGCCAAACCATGTCCGGCACCGCCAGAATCTCTTGGCGCACCGGGTTACCCGTGCTCAGGCGTTTGTCGGGGCTGGCAAAGCTATTGGCAAAGCCCTCGCAGCGCCGCTTGGCCAAACGCGCCAGCAAACGATTGGCTGTCCCGACCACGGCATTCTGTTCGTGAATCACCAGCGGGATACCCAGCAGCCAGGCAGCCAGGCCACCCGGGCCAGTGACATAGCCACCCGCGCCAAGCACACAGACCGGCTTGACCTCACGCAGCACACGCACCGACTGCCACAGGGCGCGCAGCAGTTGGAACGGCGCCTTGACTAGGCCCAGTCGGCCCTTGCCGCGCAGACCCTGCACATCGATATAGTGAATCGGTAGACCTGCCGCAGGTATCAGATCCGCCTCGATACCGCGGCGTGTACCGAGCCAGTGCACCTGGTAGCCGCGCTGCTGCATTTCGCGCGCACAGGCCAAGGCCGGGAACACGTGTCCACCGGTACCACCGGCCATGACCAGAATATTAGACGCCATGTTCGGCCTCCCGCAGCGCCTGGCGCCGCTCCCAGTCGATACGCAGCAGAATGCCCAGACTGATACAGCAGACCACCAGCGAGCTGCCGCCATAACTGAGGAAAGGCAGCGTCAAGCCCTTGGTCGGTAACAGACCGACGTTTACTCCGACATTGATCAGAACCTGCCCGATCCACATGATTGCCAGGCCATAGGCGAGGTAGGCCGGGAACAACTGCCCTGCCCGCTCGGCCCAGAGTCCGACATAGAGGCTGCGTACCGCAACGAAGATCAGCAGGGCGAAAGCCGAGAGCGCACCAATCAAGCCCATCTCTTCAGCGAGCACCGCGAAAACGAAATCGGTATGCGCTTCTGGCAGATAGAACTGCTTCTGAATGCTATTGCCCAGTCCCAGTCCCATCCATTCACCGCGGCCAAAGGCAATCAGCGCTTGGCTCAACTGGTAGCCGCTGCCAAAGGGATCGTCCCAGGGGTTAAGGAAGCCGGTCAAACGCTGCATCCGGTAAGGCGCGCTCATGATCATCAGCACGCCGCCCAGAGCCAAGGAACCGAACAGCAGAACGAAGCGGAACAGCCCCACCCCGCCAAGAAACAACATGCCCACCGCCGCACCGAGCAGTACTACAGTCGCGCCAAAGTCCGGCTCCATCATCAGCAGTACGACCATCGGGAACAGCACCGCAAAAGGTTTGATAAAGCCTAACCAGCCTTCCTTGACCTCTTCCTGACGGTGCACCAGATAACCGGCGAGGAAGACCACAGCGAAGAGCTTGGCCAACTCCGAGGGCTGTACGTTGATCGGGCCAACTGCGATCCAGCGCCAGCTACCGTTAACTTCGCGGCCAATGCCTGGAATCAGCACGGCGATCAGCAGGGCAATACCCAGGAACAACAGCGGAAAGCGGAACTGCTCCCACAGCTTGATCGGAACCGAAAGGGTAAAGGCCAGCGCGCCCAGACCAATCAGCACATAGACGAACTGCCGGGTCATGAAGTACAGGGGATTACCCAACTGCCCGGCAGCCACTTCCATGGAGGCGGAGGAGACCATGACCAGCCCCAACCCCAGCAGACACAGCGCAGCTACCAGCAATGGCAGATCCAGGTCAAAACGGCGCTTGCCAATCAGCGGCGCGGCAAACTGCAGCAGGGTCGAAGTCGCAATCATGCTGCCAACCCCGCTACGGCCTGGGCGAATAGCTGCCCGCGTTGTTCGAAACTGGTGAACATGTCCAGGCTGGCGCAGGCTGGTGAAAGCAACACCAGGTCACCCTTCTGGGCCAGACCAGCGGCCGTAGCTACCGCCGTCTCCAGGCTGGCCACGGACTGCAGCTCAGTGCTGCCGGCCAGGGCGGTTTCCAGCAACGGCGCATCGCGGCCAAGTAACACTACTGCACGGCAATGGCGTGCAACGGCAGCACGCAACGGGGAGAAATCAGCACCCTTGCCATCGCCACCGGCAATCAGTACCAGCTTGCCCTCGCAGTCCGCGGCAAAACCTTCGATCGCAGCCAGAGCGGCGCCGACGTTTGTGGCCTTGGAATCATCGAAGTACTGCACCCCGGCGTGTTCGCCGACCCACTGACAGCGGTGCGGCAAACCCTTGAACTCACGGAGGGCAGCGAGCATGGCGGACATTGGCAGACCGGCAGCATGGCCAAGGGCGAGTGCTGCCAGGGCATTGGCCTGGTTGTGCAAGCCACGGACTTTCAACTCACTGACGGGCAGCAGGGCGCTGAATTCAAAGGCCAGACAAACCTGTCCTTGTTCTTCGAGCAGACCAAAACCCTTGAAGTCCGGGCGTGACAAGCCAAAGGTCCAGCAAGGTAGCTGATCAGCAACCAGCGGGCGTGACAGCGCATCATCGCGGTTCACTACAATCTGCCGCGCGCCGCGAAACACCCGGTGCTTGGCCAGGTGATAAGCCACCAGATTGGGGTAACGATCCATGTGATCTTCACTGACATTCAGCACAGTGGCGACTTCGGCATTCAGCCGATCGGTGGTTTCCAGCTGGAAGCTGGATAGCTCCATCACATAGAGTTCGGCGCGCTCATCAAGCAGATCCAGCGCCGGTGTACCCAGGTTGCCACCTACCGCCACGCGCTTACCTGCCGCCCGGGCCATCTCACCTACCAGGGTGGTAACAGTGCTCTTGGCGTTCGACCCGGTGATGGCAATCACTGGCGCTTTGGCCTCGCGGGCAAAGAGTTCGATATCACCGATCAGGCTGACACCCGCATCACGTGCTGCTACCAGCGCTGGTGTGGACAAAGCAATACCCGGACTGACCACCAGCTCGGACGCCCGACACAGGACCTCGGCATCCAGCTCACCCAGGTACAGATCAGCCATGGGCGCAAAGCGCTTCAACTGATCCAGCCCCGGCGGGTTCTCACGGGTGTCCGCGACGGCGAAGGGCAGACCACGACCAGCCAAATAGCGCGCAACCGACAGCCCGGTCTTGCCGAGGCCGACGATAATGCGCTGCTTGTCCGTGGTAATCAGTGACACAGGTAATTCCTCAACGCAGTTTCAATGTGGCCAGGCCGATCAGGACCAGGATCACGGTGATAATCCAGAAGCGCACGATGACCCGTGGCTCCGGCCAGCCCTTCAGTTCGAAATGGTGGTGAATCGGCGCCATGCGGAACACCCGCCGCCCGGTCAGCTTGAACGACGCGACCTGGACTATTACCGACAGGGTCTCCATGACGAAGATGCCACCCATGATGAACAGCACAATCTCCTGCCGCACGATCACCGCGATCACACCCAGCGCGGCACCCAGCGCCAGCGCACCGACATCACCCATGAACACCTGGGCGGGATAAGTGTTGAACCAGAGAAACCCAAGACCAGCACCAACCAGCGCACCACAGAAAATGATCAGTTCACCAGCCCCTGGTACATAGGGAATCAGCAGGTACTCGGCAAAGCGTACGTTGCCAGACAAGTAGGCAAAAATGCCCAGGGCACCGCCGACCATCACGGTAGGCATGATCGCCAGGCCATCGAGCCCATCGGTAAGATTCACCGCGTTGCTGGAGCCGACGATGACGAAATAGGTCAGCACCACAAAAAGAATGCCCAACTGGAATTCGATCTGCTTGAAGAAAGGCACGATCAGCGTGGTTTCAGCTGGGGTGCTGGCGGCCATATAAAGGATGATGGCGGCAGCCAGGCCAAATACTGATTGCCAGAAATACTTCCAGCGCGAAGGCAGTCCGCGGGAGTTCTTTTCCACCACCTTGCGATAGTCATCGACCCAACCAATGGCGCCGAAAGCAAAGGTCACACCCAAAACCACCCAGACATACAGGTTGGTCAGATCAGCCCACATCAGCGTACTGAAACCTATTGCCACGAGAATCAGCGCGCCACCCATGGTCGGCGTACCAGCCTTGGACAGGTGCGACTGGGGACCATCGTTACGCACTGACTGGCCGATCTGCCTGAAACTCAGGGTGCGGATCATCCAGGGGCCGAGAAACAGCGCAATGCCCAGCGCCGTAAGCACGCCAAGAATGCCGCGCAAAGTAAGGTACTGAAAGACCGCAAAGCCGGTGTAGAACTGTTGCAGATATTGGGTAAGTAGCAGCAACATGTCAGTTGGCCTTCTGCTTGTTATCGTTATCAGGTTCAGCAGCGACCAGCCCGGCTACCACCTCTTCCATACGTGCACTGCGTGAGCCCTTGACCAACACGCTGGTGTTTGCATCGAGCTTCTGTCCTAGAGCTGCGACCAGCTCGCCACGTGTGGCAAACAGTTGGCCAGCGGTACCGAAGCTCTCAACTGCCAGCGCCGACAGCTGGCCCACCGCATAGAGCGCGTCGATGCCTTTTTCCCGCGCGTAGTCTCCCACTTCGCGATGGCTTTGCTGCTCCCACTCACCGAGTTCGCCCATATCACCCAGCACCAACACGCGACGGCCTTGCAGATCGGCAAGGATATCTATGGCGGCCATCACCGAGGCCGGATTGGCGTTGTAACTGTCATCAATAATCAATGCTCCGGCCTGACCAGCCAGCGGGCAGGCGCGCCCGGCCACCGGCTTGAGTTGCGCCAGGCCACGGCGAATCAGCTCCAGCCCACAACCCACCTGCAACGCGGCCCCGGCAGCAGCCAGAGCGTTGGCAATGTTGTGTCTGCCGAGCAAATTCAACTGCACGGTGATCGAACCCTTTGGCGTCACCAGCAAGAAGCCGGGGCAACCGCGCTCATCCAGCACTACCGAGTCGGCTCGCAGCTGAGCGGTGGGGTTATCCAGGCTAAATGCCATGGATTTACGCGCGCCTAACTGCTGGTACCAGAACTCGAACCAGGGGCTGTCGAGATTGATCACCGCCTGGCCGGTCGCACCCAGTTCCAGGATCTCGCCCTTGGCCCGGGCGATATTTTCCGGGCTGCCAAAGCGGCCGACGTGGGCCATGCCCGCGTTGGTCAGCACACCGACATCGGGCTTGGCCAAGGCCATGCTGTACTTGATATCGCCCAGCCCAGCAGCCCCCATCTCGACCACCGCAAACTGGTGCTGCGGCAGCAATTCGAGCAGGGTCAGGGGCACTCCCAGTTCGTTATTCAGATTGCCGCGGGTAGCCAGCACCGGCCCGCGCTCGCGCAGAATCGCCGCCAGCATTTCCTTGACCGTGGTCTTGCCGCTGGATCCGGTGATCGCAATCAGCGGCCCTTTAAAGGCCTTGCGCGCCAGCGCGCTCAGTTGCCCCAACGCGTAACGACAATCGTGCACCAGCAGTTGCGGCAACGGATCGTCCACCGGGTAGCTGACCAGTGCGGCTGCGGCGCCGTTGGTGCGTGCCTGCTGCACATAATCGTGGCCATTGACCCGCTCACCCGGCAAGGCAACAAACAGGCCGCCTGGCTGCACACTTCGGGCATCGATGCTGACACTGTCGAAGGTCGCATCGGCGCCAACCAGTGTGCCGCCGAGCGGGGCAATCAGATCTTGGAGACGCAGTGCTTCAAGCATGCTTCGCCTCCCATTGCTGCAGGGCCAGCTCGGCCTGCTCAATATCGCTGAACGGGTGGCGCACTCCGTTAATCTCCTGATAGTCCTCATGCCCTTTGCCGGCCAGCAGAACGACGTCTCCAAACAGCGCTTGCGCAACGCTGGTCTGAATGGCTGCGGCACGGTTGGCTATGACTTTTATTGCCTCAGGGCGCTCAATGCCCTGGAGAATCTGTTCGATAATGCTGCTGGAGTCTTCGCCACGCGGGTTGTCGTCGGTGACCACTACCAGGTCGGCATACTGCTCTGCTATGCGGCCCATCAGTGGACGCTTGCCGCTATCACGTTCACCACCACAACCCAGAACGCAGATCAACTGCCCCTGAACGTGATCTCGCAAAGCGGCCAGGGCTTTTTCCAATGCGTCCGGGGTATGCGCATAATCGACTACTACCAGCGGACCATTCGCAGCGCCGCAACGTTGCATGCGGCCAGCGGGTGGCTGCAGCTGGGCCAGCGACTGGACTGCCTGCTCCAGAGGAATATCCAGCGCCAGCAGACAGCCGAGCACTGCCAGCAAGTTGGCCAGATTGAAAGCGCCGAGCAAGTCGCTGCTCAGCAGCACCTGTTGGCCGGCAAAGTGCACCTGGGCCTGCACACCTGCTGGGCTGAAACGCACCTCTGTGCAGTAAAGATCTGCGGCCTGATTCTCAAGGCTGTAGCTCAGGCAGCGCGCCGGGCATTCGCTCAGCAGGCGAGTAGCCAGCCCATCGTCAAGATTGATCACCGCTGCGCGCTGAGGGTTGCGGAACAGTCGCGCCTTGGCGGCGGCATAAGTGTCCATGTCACCGTGATAATCGAGGTGATCACGACTCAGATTGGTAAAGACCGCCAGTTCAAAGCGCACCGCGGCGACCCGGTCCTGATCCAATGCATGGGAGGAAACCTCCATGCTTACCCACTGCGCACCGGCATCGCGCAGGGCGGCGAGCTGCTGCTGCACCCGCACCGCGTCCGGTGTGGTCATACCGTGATCAAGCAATTGGCCCGGCATGCCGCTGCCCAGCGTGCCTATGATGCCGCAAGGGCGACCCAGCGCAGTCAGGGCCTGGGCCAGCAGTTGGCTGACACTGGTCTTGCCGTTGGTGCCAGTGATACCGACCACCCCGAGCTCAGCACTGGGATTCTGGTAGAAGCGACCAGCCAACTCAGACAGCCGAGCAGCCAGGCCGGAGACTGGCAGCAGCGGTACCGGCGCTTCAAAATGCGCGCCATCCGCTGACTCGTAGGCTATAGCCGCAGCCCCAGCAGCCACTGCGGCAGCTATATGTTGGCGGCCATCAGTGCGCAGGCCCGGCACCGCCAGAAACAGACTGCCGGGGCGTACCTGGCGACTATCGAGGGTCAGGTCGGTAATCATTACCGGCTCTGCGGACCACTCTGGAAAGACTTGCTGAAGGGCGATCATCCGCGTGAGCCCTCCTTTTTCAGCGGCGGCAGTTCAACCTGCTGCAGGGCCGGCAAATCATCCGGGGTCACGTTCATCAGACGCAGTGCACCAGACATGATTTCACCAAAAACCGGCGCCGCAACCAGGCCGCCGTAATATTCGCCACTGCTGGGCTCGTCAATCACCACCACCGCGGCAAAACGCGGATTGCTGATCGGCGCCACGCCGGCAAATACCGAGCGATAACGATCCTTGGCGTAGCCGCCGCCAACGGCCTTGTGCACCGTGCCGGTCTTGCCGCCAACTTGATAGCCAGGAACCCGCGCCCTTGAACCTGTGCCGCCTTCGCCATCAACGGTGCCGCGCAGCATGGTCAGTAGTTGATCACTGACGTCCGCTGGAATGACCTGCGTGCCAGTGGGAACCTCGTGAACCTTCAACAATGACAATGGCAGTCGACGCCCCTTGTTGGCCAAGGTGGCATAAGTTTGCGCTAACTGGGTGGCCGTGACTGAGAGCCCGTAGCCGTAGGACAGCGTGGCCGTTTCCACCGGCGGCCAACGCCGATGACTAGGCAGGCTACCGGTGCTTTCACCCGGAAAGCCAAGCCCTGTGTACTCACCCAACCCCAGCTGCTGCAACAGGCCATGAATGCTTTCAGCACCGATATCCAGGGCGATCTTGACCACACCGACGTTGCTCGACTTCATGATCACACCAGACAGGTCGAGCATGCCGTAATTGCGGAAATCCCGTACCGTCATGGTTGCTACACGCATGGTGCCCGGGCGGGTATCCATAATGGTCGTAGGGTTGTAACGGCCACTCATGAGCCCGGCCGCAACGGTAAAGGTCTTGATTGGCGAACCGGGCTCGAACACATCGATCAGAGCGCGGTTGCGCATCATCTCTGGGCGCAGATTGGAGCGGTTGTTGGGGTTGTAGCTGGGATGATTGACCATCGCCAGTATTTCGCCGGTGCGGATATCCACCAGCACCACAGAGCCAGCCTGGGCATTGAATTGCTTGAGCGCCTCACGCAGCTCACGATGGGCGATATATTGCAGACGCAGATCAAGGGACAGGGCCAGATCGTTGCCAGGCCGGGCATTGCTGACCACCTGCACATCCTTGATAAGCCTGCCACGCCGATCCTGCAGTACCTGACGCTTGCCCGGCACACCCTGCAACCAGTCGTTGTAAGTCAGCTCCAGACCTTCCTGGCCCGCTTCATCGACATTGGTAAAGCCAACCAGATGCGCGGCCACCTCGCCTGCGGGGTAGAAGCGCCGGTATTCCTCGATGCTGTAAACACCTGGCACATTCAATGCCAGCACTGATTCGCCATCCTGGGGCGTCATGTGCCTGCGCAGATAGATGAACTCCCGCTCGGCGTTGGCCCGCAGGCGTTCGGCGAAGGTACCCGGATCAGTCCCCAGCGCCCTGGCCAGCTCGGGCCAGCGTGTTTCGTGGGCGCTCAGCTGACGCGGATTGGCCCATAGGGTCAGAACTGGGGTGCTGACCGCCAGCGGTTCACCATGGCGGTCGCTGATAAGTCCGCGATGTGCGGGGATAACAGTGTGACGTACGCTACGCTTGTCACCCTGGTTCTTCAGGAAGCCACCATCCAGCACCTGCAGCTCGACAATCCGCCAACTGATCAGCGCGCAGCAGATACCCACGACCACCAGCACCAGGCGAAAGCGCCAGGGGTGCAGACTGCCATTAGGCTTGATGCTGATCATGGTTTCACCAGAATCACTTC
>JBKBSI010000065.1:0-16039 GCA_046291745.1 Pseudomonas sp.
ACCCTTTCGGTGAATTGCTTGCTGGGGTTTTGATGGTGGCTGGTGCGCTGATGTGGCTGGCCATTCCCGTCGCATTGTTCATTGGCACAGTGGGTGCGGTGTCAGTTTTCAAGGCAGTCTATATCGACAAGCGCGAGCTCAAATGCGCCTGTGTGGGCGGCGGCAGCAACGTGCCGCTGGGCTTCGTTTCGCTGACCGAGAACTTGATGATGATCGCCATGGGTCTGTGGATGCTCAGGTACTTCGGAAACTGAGGCCTTACCGTAGAGAGTCAGGCCCGGGACGGTCGAGTTCCATCTCGACCAAAGAGGTCACCATCACGCACGCTGGCCGAGGTGGAACTCGGCCTTCCCGAATTGCAGCCAAAATAGGCTCTTGCGGATTCACTCCTCCAGGCTCTTTTCTGAACCTTGAGCTCACGTATCAGCTCGATACTTCAACCCCTTGGTCATTCCAGTCACCCCAACCCGGAAAGCGCATAGGTTCAAGCTCTTCCAGACGGGTCAAGTGTGCCTGCCAATCCAGAAGGTTCGCTTTCAGGTCCGCCTCGAACTGCTCAGGCGATTTATAGGTAAAGCCCTTGTTTTGTATTTCTGTGGATAGATAAGGAGGCAGAACGCTAAAGCCCATATAGTGCAGCGAGAAGTTTATCGAGCGCAGCAGATCCTGTATTTCGCCACCGCCACGCCCGTTGCCAGTAAAAGTGGCCAAGGGCGCGCCCGAGGTTACCGAGCAGAAGGCCTTTTTGCCGCTGAAATAGCCTTTGTCGTAACGCATTTTACTGGTGTAGAGCCCCCCGCCGACAAACACCCTGTCGAACCAGCCTTTTAACATTGCCGGCTGCTGATGCCACCACATCGGGAACTGCAGTATCAGCACGTCACAGCGCTCAAGCCTGTCTATTTCACGACGCACATCCTGTGCCAGGGTGCCGCTTTTGAACGCGTGCCGTTGTTCAGACAGGATGTCAAAACGCTCGGTATCCGCTCGGTTCTGGTAGTGCTCTGCTCTTTCAACAGGATCAAATCCTTCTGCATAGAGATCAGAAATTTCTACCCTGTGCCCGGCGCCTTCAAGCGCTTTGATCGCCGCATCTGTCAGGGCGCCGTTAAAGGATTTCTGCTCGGGATGGCAGTGGACAATTAGAAAATTCAACACGATCTCCCTGGTAGATGGCCGTTATCACAAAGTAGCAGTCTGACCCGCAAGAGCTACTCTACATTTATGCGCGATGCCAAAACAAAGGGTGCCAGGGTTTCGACTTGGCTAGCAAGCTGCGTCCTTAGTGAGTTGCGTTCTTCTTGGCAAATTGCCTTCAGTAACCCTCGGCGCTGCCGATATCCAACTCACGGCATGTGCGTTACAGCCGGCCCCTTCGGAGAGATACGCATGCGCATGACCCTTAAATCCAAAGTCGTTTTACTGGCCCTTGTGCCAGTCATCCTTTTTGCCCTGGTGCTCAGTGGGGCGGCGGCGAAAATCCTGCAGAACCTTGCCGCACATGAACTTGAGACCACCCGGGAACGGTTGTTGCAGGAAAGCCGCACCGAGTTGCGCAACTACATACAGATCGCTGTTGGCTCCGTGCAATCGTTGTACGATAGCGCCAGCACTGGTGACCTGCGCAGCCGTGAGCAGGCCATCGCCATATTGTCGAAGATAAAATTTGGCGAAGACGGATATTACTTCGGTCATGACTCCGACGTGGTCCGGCTCTTTCGCGGCGATAGCCCGGTGGATGTTGGCAAGAGTCTGAAGGAGCGGCGTGACCCGAACGGCGTATACATCAACCGTGAACTGGTCCGCGCAGCCAAGGACAACACCTATTACGTAAATTACTCCTCACCCCTGCCTGGCAATGAAGCTGTGCTGGTGCCAAAAATGGCCTACAGCTATTACCTGCCCAAGTGGGACATGGCAGTAGGCACGGCTGTCAACCTGGATGGTATCGACGCGCAACTGGCCGAAGTGGAAGCCGCCATCAGCGAACGGATAACCACTATCATCACCAGCATTCTGGTGATCGCCACCGTGCTGCTGATCGCCTTTGGTATCGCCGGGGTGATATTGGCCAATACTTTCCTGCGCCCACTGCAAAACATCAAAAACAACCTGGATGATATTGCCGAGGGCGAAGGCGATCTGACCCGCCGGCTACCCGTTACCAGCAATGATGAGATCGGTGAGCTGGCGTCCTCCTTCAACCGCTTTGTTGACAAGGTCCACGGGCTGGTAAGGCAGACAGTCGATATGACCGGTCAACTGACCGTGCTGGTGGCCGATGTTTCCTCCCAGGCCCAGCGTTCCGAAGCTGCGATGGCAAAGCAGCGTAGTGAAACCGAGCAAGTAGCTGCAGCTATCAACGAGATGTCATCCGCAGCGCACGAGGTAGCCAGAAGCGCACAGGGCGCGGCAGAGGCTGCGCAGCAGACCGACCGTGAAGGCCAGGAAGCCAAGGCCGTGGTAGACGGCAGTATCGACCAAATTCATACCCTGGTTCAGGATATCCGCAGCAGCGGTAGCACCTTGGATAAACTGCAGCAGGACGTGCAGTCGATCGTCAGTGTGCTGGGCGTGATCCGCTCAATTGCGGAGCAAACCAACCTTCTGGCCCTGAATGCCGCCATCGAGGCCGCCCGTGCCGGTGAGGCAGGTCGAGGCTTTGCCGTAGTGGCAGACGAGGTCCGTGCCCTGGCCAGCCGCACCCAGCAGAGCACCCAGGAAATCCAGGGTATGACCGAACGCCTGCAACTGGGCACGGAAGCTGCGGTATCGTCCATGCGCCGCTCCAGCGATGCCGGTGAACTGACTAGCGAACACGCCAACAAGGCTGGCATGTCGCTGGATGCGATCGCCCGCCTGATCGGCACCATCAATTCCATGAACGCCCAGATCGCCAGCGCAGCAGAGGAGCAGACCGCCGTTGCGGAGGAGATCAACCGCAGTGTGCATCAGATCGCTACGGCAGTTGAAAGCGTTGCGGATGAGACCGCCAATGGCGCCAGAACCGCCCGCGACCTGGCGTCACTCGGCGACCGGCTGGGCGTACTAGTAGGTCAGTTCCGAATCTAGCGTGAGCGGCAGGAATACCCAGGCAAGGATGCCGGGCTCCTGCAACTCGTTGAGCAACCCCACCGCTGTCTCGGGATGTTATATCAAGACATCGTCGGGTAATCGGTATACCCCTTGGCTCCTCCGCCATACAGGGTGCTACCGTCCAGCTGATTCCACTCGGCGCCTGCCTTGATGCGTACAACCAGATCCGGGTTGGCGATGTAGCCGCGTCCGAATGCCACCAGCTCAGCTTGACCATTGCTGAGCATAGCCGAGGCTGTTTCGGGCGTGTGGCCGCCGCAGTGAATGATCGTGCCGGTGTAGACCTTGCGCAGTTGTTGATACAACTCCTCGAAACCTTCATAGGTTCCACCTGCCCAGTCGGGCTTGTTCACGTGCAGATAGGCAAGGCCTTTGCCGTTCAGTTGCTCAAGCAGGTAGGTGAAGGTTTCCAGCGGATTGGCATCATCGACATCGTTGAAGGTGCCCATGGGTGAAATACGCAAGCCGACACGGCCAGGGTCGCCCGCTTCAGTGATCACCGCATCCAGTACTTCCAGCACCAGACGCGCACGATTCTCCAGGCTGCCGCCGTACTCGTCAGTACGCTGGTTGCTGTTCGAGCAGAGGAACTGGTCAAGCAGGTAGCCGTTGGCGGCATGTACTTCCACACCATCAAATCCAGCCTGCATCGCGTTGGCGGTACCTGTGCGGTAAGCCGCTACCACACCTGGCAACTCACTGCTCTCCAGCGCTCGCGGCATGGCAGTGCGGGCCTTGTGCGCCGAACCATCGGGCTCAACTACAAAGCAGTCGGCTTTGGCCTGGATCGCTGAGGGCGCTACCGGATCTGCACCACCCGGCTGCAGCAGCGGATGGGAGATACGGCCCACGTGCCATAGCTGCATAAAGATGCGACCACCTGCCTTGTGTACCTCGGTGGTGACCTGCTTCCATCCCTCGACCTGTTCTTGACTGTGGATTCCCGGTGTCCAGGCATAGCCCTGCCCTTCAGGGCAAACCTGTGTGGCTTCGCTGATGATCAGCCCGGCATTGGCACGCTGTGCGTAATACTCGGCGTTCAAGGGCCCAGGGATATTGCCGGGCTGCAGGGCGCGCTGGCGCGTCAAGGGCGCCATAACCACACGATTGGGCAGTTCAAGCGAGCCAAGTGTGACGGGCTTAAGCAATGGGTTTTCAGACATGAAGCAACTCCTGGGTTGAATGAGACAGTTGAATGAGATAGTTAAATGAGACCGTTGGATAAGATTAACGCGGAGGCAGCCGACTCCTGCCCTCAACGTTTGTACTGCGTGGGACAATAGGCCCGGATTACGCCCGGATCGCGCAGTGCCAGATGCTTGGTTTTGCGACCACTCACACGTTTGCGCCACAGCCGAAAGGAGCCAGACTTCAGCTCGGTGCGCATCAGTGCAATAACTGCCGATTCGTCCAGGCCGTAAAGGCCTTCAATGGCTTCGAAGGGCGTCCGGTCTTCCCAGGCCATTTCGATAATCCGCGATACCTCTGCGCTACTCCACTTACTGCTTTCGGGCATCCCGTGCGCTCCTGCTTTGTACAGTTGAGCATTATCGTACGCCGAGAAATACTGTGGAGCCGGATCATTGCAACAACGTATTGCCATGCACGCCCATGAGCAGCCTTAGCGAATGAACGAAATGCGCCAAACCAGGATAGATTGCTCATTCTGGTATATTCTGCAGATGTGTATGGAATACGATGACCGGCCGGGTCGCCGTGCCGTTTCCAATAACAAGAAGGCCACTGTAGATGGATCTACCAAAAAAACTACTGCTCATACTCTTTCTCCTGTTGCAGGCCGGGCTGGTATGGGCCGAACCGCGGGTGGTAATCGATCAGCATGAGTTCAACCTGAGCAGCTTCAGGATGGGTTACCACATAGACCCATCCCGTGAACTGACTTACGAAGAAGTCCGCGCCCTGCCCTTCAGTGAAACCGGCAACAGAACTACCCTGGGCACCAATGCCAGGGTTGCCTGGTACAAATTGATTCTGGATAGCTCTTCCGACAGCGAACAAGAGCTGTTTGTGCATCTGCCGCATGCCTACCATATGCGCTCGGTAGATATTTATCATGAGCGCGACGGCCAGTTGGCTCAGCGTGTTCTGCTGGATCTGGACGATATCGCTGATAGTGAATACATGTATCGGGGCACTGCTGTGTATCCTCTCGCCTTGCCCGCCGAGCAGTCCGTCACGCTTTACCTGCGCAGTGAGTCCTACTCACACCAATGGTTTGCCGTGGATATTCTTGATGAGCAGGCCTCGCGCCGAGCGCTGGTCAGCCTCAACACCGATATTGCGCTGATGGTCGGTATGCTGCTGGCCTTGGTGTTCTACAACGGGCTGCTGTACTTCGCTACCAGCAAGAAAGAGAACATTTTCTACTCGCTGTATCTTATCTCCGGTCTGGTATGGATTGCCCTGTCCTACGGGCTGATTGCCAGCGTTTTCGACGTGTACGGCACCGGCATCTTCATGCTGAACATATCGCTGATCACCATGCCGATTTTTCTGCTGCTGTTCATGATGGCAATCTTCGAGACCAAGAGCTTCTACCCCACCGAACATAAGTTCCTGCAAGGCCTGTTGGTGCTATTGGGCGGCACTCTGGTCTGGGGTCTTTTCGATATTTCCGCTGCGCTCAAACCAGCCAGCAGCCTGGCGGCGCTGATGATGGTGGTGACCTTCTCGGTAAGCATTTCGCTGTACCGCAAGGGCAACCCGCTGGTGAAGTACTTTCTGATTGGTCACAGTTTTTTTGTAGTCTTCAACGGTATCGCCGTACTGTTCTACAAGGGTCTGATTCCGCCGAGCTATCTGAGCAGCCATGGGGTGGGTATTGGCATCATGCTCGAGGCTCTGACGCTGGCATTTGTTATTTCATACCGTATCAAGTTGCTGGAGGACCTGCGCGCCTCGCAGGAGGAACTGAAAAAGCAGGCCGCGACCGATCCGCTGACCAAGCTGTATAACCGCCGCTTCTTTTTCCCGGAAGCAGACTACCTGCTGGAGCTGGCCAAGGGTACACGCACTCCGGTATCAGTCATGGTGATCGATATCGATCACTTCCAGCGGGTCAATGATGAGCATGGCCATGCCTGCGGTGACCAGGTGATCGTCAAGCTGGCGAAGGTACTGAAAGACCAGAGCCGCGCCAGGGACCTGATTGCGCGCTTTGGCGGTGAAGAGTTCGTGATACTGCTGCCCGGCGCCAATCTGCATGAGGCCAGCCTCTGCGCGGAGCGTATTCGCTTAGCTGCGCAGGCGTTGGAGGTGACGGTGGATACACACGAGGCCGTTAGATGTACCGTGAGTATTGGTCTGGCAGAGGTCATGGTAGGTGACGAGAGCGTCGAAGCGGCAGTCAATCGTGCTGACAAGGCGCTGTATAGAGCCAAGAACAGCGGGCGCAACAGACTCTGTAGCGATGCAGCGCCATTAACGGAAGCCCTGCCCGGCTGATCCTGGAGCGTCCACACCCCAGCCCTGAACAGCACCCTTCGCGGCGGGGGCCCCGCGACCCACCGGGTGCGCACCCGGGGGGGAAAAGGGGGTGGGGGGGCCCCCCCGCCAACGGGGGGCGCCCCCGCCCGCACTCCGGGTGGGAGCGGCGGCCCCGCCGCGAAAAGGCTTGGCCTTCCCCAGTTTTATTCCCTGAACTAATTGCCCCTCCGCCCATTCTATTTCTAGCAGGCAACATGATCTGGTCGGTGGGAACATCTGTGGCGCAACACGGATTTCAACCTGCCTCGAACCAAGCATCTTGTCGGTAAAAGAGAGGTCTCGTGAGAGAGGCCCTGCGGCAATCCTGATTAAAGCACCCGACGAGGAAGACATTATGAACGCTATCGAACTGCTCAAAGATGACCACCAGAAGGTACTTAAACTGCTCGGCGATATCACCGACACTACTGAGCGAGCGGTGAAAAAGCGTACCGATCTGCTGGCCAAGATTGAAGCTGAACTGGCAGTGCACACCACGCTGGAAGAGGAAGACTTCTACCCAGCCTACAAAAAGGCTGGCGGCAAGCCGGAAGCCAGGATGTACCACGAAGCCGTCGAGGAACACCGCGCGGTAGAAAAGCTGGTACTACCCGACCTGCTCAAGACAGACCCGGGCAGCCTGGAGTTTTCTGGCAGGATCAAAGTGCTGAAAGAGATGCTCGAGCATCATATCGAAGAGGAAGAAGAAGAGATGTTCAAGGAAGCCAAGAAGCTTCTGACCAAGGCACAGCTGGACACCCTTGGTGAGCAGATGATCGAGAAGCAGAAGATATTGAAGGCTGCGCAGAAGTAGCGCGCACTTTTACTGCACGCCTGGCTGACTGCGTTCGATCCAACCAGCAGTTATCGCCAGGCGGCCTTCGGCTGCGGCGTCTCAAGGGCGTCACGCGCCAAACGGACGCGATACTCACCTGGGGTCATACCGGTCCAACTGCGAAAGGCGCGGATAAACGAGCTCTGCTCTGAATATCCCAGTAGCAGCGCGACATCCGTCTGGGCCAGCGCCGGGTCAGCCAGATATTGTCTGGCCAGGGTGTGACGGGTATGTGCCAACAGACCCCGATAGCTATACCCCGCACTGCTCAACTGACGATAAAAGGTGCGCAGCGAGCAATCCAGCGCCAGAGCAACGGCTTCAGCACTGACATCACCGTTTTTCATCGACTCGACAATCTGCTCCTGCACACGGGCGAAAAACGGCCCTGCCTCTTCGCCTTCAAACTGCGGCTGCTGGTTGAGCAGTGCCTGCGCCTGTTGTTCCAACAGACGTAAAAGGTATGGATCCTTGCTGGAAATCGGTAGCGCCAGCAAATGGGCCGGGATGGCCAGTTCGATGGCATTGCAGTCAAAGTCGACCGGGCAACCAAGCAATGCCTGATACACCCCAACCTCTGCTGGCCGTGGAAATGGCAGCCCTGCACGCAATGGGGTGACGGGCCTGCCGATCAGTGCCTGGCACAAACTGACAAAGACCGCGAGGCTGAATTCACTGGCCAGCGGCGTATTGGCCACCGCCTGGGTCCAGCGCATATGCAGCGCGCCATCTCTGAGCCGGGCACGCGAGACCAGACCGCCCTGCAGCAATTCCTGATAGCGGTGATAGCGTGTTAGTGCCTGGCCCAGATCGCCACAGGAGGAGACCATATAGCCGACCACACCAAATTGCCTTGGTTGACCCGAGAGCCCCAGCCGCACACCCAAGGCTGGCACCGGGTCACACTGCCAGACCGAGTCGAGTAGCTCGCAGAAGCGTTGCGCCGAGACGCTGGGGGACTCCAGCTCGGTTGCTATCTCCCTCAGCAACTCGGGCGCAGACAGGTCACGCTCGTGCACATAGTTCTGCAGCGTCTCGACAAAACCTGAGGGTATGTAATCGTTTTTGATCATAGTCGGCACTATCGGCAAGCTGGCACAAAATGTCAATCAGGCACTTGCTGCCAATACGTCCATTAAAGACGGACATAGAATAAGGGTTTTGCTGTCCCTGCCCGGAGTAGATCATGGCCTACGTAGTCACCCAGAGCTGTATTGGCAACAAACACACCAGTTGCGTTGATGTCTGTCCGGTTGAGGCATTCCGTGAAGCGCCCGAGATGCTGTTCATTGATCCGGATGTTTGCATCGACTGCAACGCCTGCGTCTCGGCCTGCCCTGAGGGCGCCATTTTCCCGCAGAGCATGGTGCCACAGGACCAGCAGAACTTTATTAGCCTGAACGCCGAAGGTGCCAAGACGCACCCGATCATCCGCGAAAGCATTCAGGCTGGCCAGCATGCTGCCAGCCCCCTGGCACGCCTGCCCGGCCGTTTCGCTATCGTCGGCTCCGGCCCCAGCGGTTTCTACGCTGCTGAAGCATTGATGAAACAGATGCCCGCCGCGCGCATCGACATGTTCGAACGTCTGCCAACGCCCTTCGGTCTGGTGCGCTACGGCGTAGCGCCGGATCACCCGCGTATCAAGTCGGTCACAGCAGGCTTCGAACGCATTGCCGAGTCGCAGAACTTCCGCTTCTTCGGCAATGTACAGATTGGCCGTGACCTCTCCAGCGCCGATCTGCGCCAGCACTATCACGGGGTGATCTACGCCACCGGCGGCTCACAAAGCCGCCCACTGACCCTGCCGGGCGCTGATAGCGGCAATATCTTTGGCTCATCGAACTTTGTCGGCTGGTACAACGGCCACCCGGATGAAGTGGCGCTGGCCCCTGCCCTGGCTGGCACTACTGCAGTGATCATCGGTATTGGTAACGTAGCATTGGATATTGCCCGCTTGCTGGTATTGCCCAACGAGCAACTGGCCAAGACCGATATCGCCGACGACGCCCTGCAAGCTTTGGCCGCCAGTGGCATTCAGGAAGTACGCCTGCTGGCCCGCCGTGGACCTGCGCAAGCGGCCTTTACCCCGAAAGAACTGGAACAGTTGATGGCCATAGAAGGCCTGCAACTACTGGTCGACCCGGCAGATCTTGAGCTGGACGACACCACTGCACGCCAACTGGAACAGCCCGAGTTCGCCGAAGCACGCCAGAACCTCAGCCTGCTGCGCGAAATCGCCGCCCGCCCCCAAGGTGAGGGCAAGCGTATCCGTTTTATGTTCTACACCAGCCCGACTGGCTTCAGCGCCGACAACACCCAGGTCAGCACTGTGCATGCGCAGCGTACCGAGCTGGTGCGTGATGAGCAGGGCCAACTGGTTGCTCGGCCAAGTGAACAGACGCTGGATATCCCCGCCAGCCTGGTAGTGCACGCCATCGGCTATCAGGGTTCGGCCATCGACGAACTGCCCTTTGATAGCAGCCGCGGTGTAATCCAGCATGAGCAAGGCCGTATCAGTGGTAATGCCGACAGCCGTGATTACGTGGCCGGCTGGATCAAGCGCGGCGCCAGCGGCGTGATCGGCAGTAACCGCCAGTGCGCCACGGAAAGTGTGCAGCGTCTGCTGGACGATCTGGGTGACAGCCTGCCAAGCCTGAGCGGCGAAGAGATCGACTCCCTGCTAGCCGCACGTCAGGTCGATACCGTCAGCCTGGCTGACTGGCGCCTGCTGGATCAGCACGAACAGGCCCGCGGTCGTGCCGAAGGCCGTACCCGGCGCAAGATCGTCAATATCGCCGAGATGCTCGGTGTGATCCACGACGCCCGCGCGCGCGAGGCCGAACAGGCCAAGATGCCGGTGAAAACCCACTTCCGCGCCTGCACACTGTGTGAAGCCATGTGCGGCGTGATCATTGAAACCCAGGGTGAGCAGATTCTGTCGATCAACGGCGACCCGGATGATCCGCACAGCGAGGGCCATATCTGCCCGAAAGGCTACGCCCTGCAAGACCTGCACAATGACCCGGACCGCCTGCGCACGCCGCTGGAAAAGGTCAACGGCGAGTGGCTACCAATTGATTGGGACAGCGCGTTGGACAAGGTCGCAGCCAAGCTGGTGGATATCCAGAAACGCCATGGCGACGACTCCATTGCCGGTTACTGGGGTAACCCCTCCTCGCACAACCTGGGACTGATGCTGGCTTCCGGTTCCCTGCGCAAGGCCATTGGCACCCGCAATATTTCCTCAGCCGCTTCACTGGATCAGATGCCGCATCAGTTGGTGTCTTACCTGATGTTTGGTCACAGTCAGCTGTTCACCATTCCGGATATTGACCGTACCCAATACATGCTGATGCTCGGCGCCAACCCAGCAGCCTCCAACGGCAGCCTGATGACTGCCGGGGATATCCTCAAACGCCTGGAGCGCATTCGCGAGCGCGGCGGCAAGGTGATTCTGGTCGATCCGCGTCGTACCGAGTCGGCGCGCTATGTCGACCAGCATCTGTTTATCAAACCCGGTACTGATGCCTTCTTCCTGCTCGGCCTGATCCGCCACGTGCTCGACAAGGGCCTGACCAAGCCCGGTCGTTTGCAGGAACTGTCGGATAACTGGGATGCCCTGGCACCGCTGTTCGAGGGTGTAACGCTGGAGCAGGTCAGCGCCCGTTGCGGCATCGCTGTCGACCAGATCAAACAGATTGCCGAAGACTTTGCCGCCGCCGAATGTGCTGTCTGCTACGGCCGTATGGGTGTGTCCACCCAGAGCTATGGCGCGCTCAACCATTGGTTGATGCTGGTACTGAACATTCTTACCGGCAACCTCGATAGCCCCGGCGGCATGATGTTTACCACCCCGGCTTTCAACAAGGCGCAGAGCCGCCCGATGGGCAGCTTCAATACCTACCAAAGCCGGGCGCGCGGACTGCCCGAATTCGACAGCTACTTCCCCGCCGTGACCATCGCCGAGGAAATGCTGACTCCCGGCGCAGGCCAGGTTCGCGGTTTTGTCTGCGCTGCGGGCAATCCAGTGCTGTCTACACCCAACGGTAGACAGATGGATGAGGCACTGGAGCAACTTGAGTTCATGGTCTCGATCGACTTCTACCTGAACGAGACCTCGCGGCATGCCGACATCATTCTGCCGCCTACCGGGCCACTGGAACACGAGCAATACGACATCGTGTTCAACATGCTTGCGGTGCGTAACATCGCGCGCTACAGCGATCCAGTATTCGACGCGCCCGAGGGTACCCGCTGTGACTGGGATATCGTGCAGGGCCTGACCGAGCGGATCATGGCGCTGAAGAACCCGGATGGTGCGCCAGCACGCAAGATGCCCAGCCCGGAACAGATTCTCGATCATGGCCTGAAAACCGGTCCTTATGGGCAGGGCTTCAACGAGTACAACAGTGGCGAACCGGTCAAGCGTGAGGAACCACTGAGCGTTGAGGTACTCAAGCGCTATCCACATGGTCTGGACCTGGGGCCAATGCGTGAGTCCTTCCCCGGTTACCTGTTTACTGCGGACAACAAGCTGCATCTGACCCCGCCGGAACTGGTAGCCGATCTGGGCCGTGCGCTGGCGGAGCTGCGTGGCGCTGAAAACGGCGAGCTGATGCTGATCGGTCGGCGTGACCTGCGCACCAACAACTCCTGGATGCATAACAGCCAGCGTCTGGTCAAAGGCAGTGACCGCTGCGCCCTGCTGATCAACCCGACCGATGCCGAGCGCCTTGGGCTGGCCAGCGGTAAAGCGGCACGCATCATGTCGCGCGTTGGCGAGCTGCTGGTCAGTGTGCAGGTAACTGACGACATCATGCCCGGCGTGGTTTGCCTGCCGCATGGCTGGGGCCACGACCGTGAGGGCGTCAGCCTGCGCGTGGCGCAGAGCAATCCGGGCATCAACGTCAACGATATAACTGATGATCAGGTTGTTGATGTCCTGTCCGGCAACGCCGTACTCAACGGCATCCCGGTATCGGTGGTGGCGGCCTGAGCGACTACCCCCAGGGTTTCCGTTCAGAAACCCTGGGGGTGATGAAAACGAGTCTGATGGGCCTGATGTCAGCCCTCCTATGGATGCTGCTGATGGCGCATCATTCCAGTAATGGCCGGTGCTCAAACGCCAACCCTGATCACGGGTAATATGCGGGTTTCACCCGCACAAGGACCCACCATGACCCTGCCTGACTCCGACGCTATTGTTCTGGCCGAAATCCATGGGCCTACCTGCGTACTGACCCTCAACCGCCCTGCCAAGCGCAACGCGCTGGAAACGGCTACCTACCTGCTGATGAACAAGCACCTTGATGAGGGTCTGGCCAATCCACAGATTGCCAACTTCGTGTTGCGCGGCGCGGGTGAGTTCTTCTGTTCTGGCGGCGACCTGCTGTCACTGGAAACCCGCGCTGCCCTGCCAGAGGAAGAACGGGCAGCTCTGATCCAGAAGCTGCATGACCTGGTTATAAAACTGAAGTTCTGCCCCAAGCCGGTGATCGCTGCGATTGAAGGCGGCGCTGCCGGTGCCGGAGCATCCCTGGCCTTTGCTGCGGATCTGATTGTTGCAGCCAAGGGCAGCTACATCTCAATGGCCTATGTGAAAGCGGGGCTGGTACCCGACGGCGGTGGCTCGGCTTTTCTGGCCCAGTCGCTGCCACACCAGTTGGCCGCAGAAATAGCACTGTTCGGCGGTCGCCTGCCGGTGGAGCGTTTAGCCCAGGCAGGCGTCATCAATCGCCTGGTCGAAACCGGGACAGCGCTGGAGGAAGCCTTGGCTTTGGGCCAACAACTGGCCGAAGGCGCTCGCGAGTCACAAAGAGCCATTCTGGAGCTGCTGGATGGACCGGACCGGGAAGCCTTTGAACGTCAATTGGAGCGAGAAAAACAACTCATGGCCGCTGCCCTGGGCGGCAAGGAAGCGGCCGAGGGAATAGCGGCCTTCAAGGAAAAACGCAGCCCGCGCTTCAACTGAACAGGCCCCAGCCTTGTGCTATACAAGGTGGGGCCTGCCTTTGCGGTTCAGTGCATCAAATCAATGCAGATTACCGTTACTCGGTACGATCATGATCCGGGGCGCCATCGGGATTGGTGCCGCCTGGAGTATGCGGCGGAGCACCGGGGTTATCCGAGCCAGGGCCGGTAGTGCCAGTTGGAGCCTGAGTATCACGCTCCTGCATGCCTTCCTGACGCTTGTGATCTTTGCGGTCCTTGCGCTCTTGCTTGTCCATCTGCTCTTGAGTGGTCGCAGCGCCAGCACCGTGATCCGCGTGGTTTTCAGCTACAACGTGAGGTGCAGCCAGACCCAGAGCGAGAGCAAATGCCGAGGTATAAAGAACGTTCGAAACTTTAAGTACTTTCATATTAATCACCTTAATAGTAGTTAATTGAACCGTACTTGAATAGAAAACAGCAAGGCTGACAAGTTCATACTTTCCTCAAAAAAACCTAATAAATTCTTAAGCTTATAGATATACCCATTACTTATTTCCGCAAAGAATAAGTTACTGAATCTTTCCGCCACCTAACTATACCGCTTAATTAGCTGACAACTCGCTGCCCGAGATTAACCTCAGATTCTCGCCATCACGCGCTGTGCGGCGTCTCAGGCCGGAACTTGTCACACTGGATTTGTGCGCTATAACTTTTAATGAAACATGGACTGTGCTGCCTGCCCGGCGTGCCTGACGGTCCACCCGTTCAACGAGTGCAGGCAATCGCCGCAGTTGTACTCCAGCATCCACTTAGCAGGAGTAGCAATGAAACGTATCGTGATCTGTGCCGATGGCACCTGGCAGTCTCCAGAAAGTGACAACCCCACCCATATTTTGCGCATTGCCCAAGCAGTAGCCCCCGAGGATGCCAAGGGCAACAAGCAGGTGGTGTTCTATGACTGGGGCGTGGGTTCGGAGGGTGACCGTGTCAGCGGCGGCGTTACCGGCAAGGGCATCGACAAGAACATCATGGATTGCTACCGCTTTATAGTGCACAACTACGAACCGGGGGATCATTTGTTCCTGTTCGGTTTCAGTCGCGGAGCCTATACCGTGCGCTCGCTCGGCGGGCTGATCCGCAATTCCGGCATCCTGCGCCGGGAGTTTGCCGGACACATAAGTGCCGCCTATGAGCTGTATCGGCAACGTGGTCAGGCCTCGTCACCCAACGAAGACAAGGCCTGTGAGTTTCGGGCCAAATACGCCTGGGCGGATATCAGCGGGATCGAGTTTATCGGCGTATTTGATACCGTAGGCGCGCTGGGTATTCCCGCCCCTTTTCTCGGCACCTTGGGCACTGCGCGCTACCTGTTCCACGACACCGAGCCCAGCAGCATTATTCGTCACGCACGCCACGCCGTGGCAATCGACGAAAACCGTGAGGATTTTGCCCCGGCATTGTGGACGCTCAAGCCGAGCATTGATTTGCAGCAGGTATGGTTTGCCGGGGTTCATACTGATATTGGTGGCGGCTATGCCGACCATTCGCTCGGCGACCATGCCGGTGCCTGGATCGCAGGCGAGGCTGAAGCCGTGGGCCTGAAGCTGGAGTCCCATCTGTATGACGACCTGCGCCCTGATTACCGTGCCAGCCAGCACAATGAATACAAGGGCTTCTACCGGGTTTTGCGCCGCTCACAGGTACGCAAGGTGGAAACCGCTTTGCACCGTAGCGTCAAACAGCGCTGGGAAGACAAAACGGTAAAGGTCTCCAGCCCTGCCCTGAAGCGCCTACTGAAAGACATTGGTGATGACTGGCAAAAGATCAGTTTGATCGGCTGAGGTCTTGCAAGGCACGTGGTTCCAGTAGGTCAGCCTTTGGCCAGCGTAGCAAAATCCTGCGCGGTCAGCGGCTTGGCGAATAGGTAGCCCTGACCCAGATCGCAGCCTAGGTCAGCAAGCAACTGCCGGGTGGATGAGTCCTCTATCCCCTCGGCAATTGTTCGCAAATCAAGACTATGCGCCATCTGCACAATCGCGTTGACGATGGCCTGGTTTTGCGGATTCTCACCCAGGTGCTGGACAAAGGACTTATCTATTTTCAGCGTATCGACCTGAAAGCGCTGCAGGTAGGACAGGTTCGAATAGCCCGTACCAAAGTCATCAATTGATAGTTTGACGCCCAGGCCCTTGAGGTTCTGCAGCAACACCAGGGAGGCATCCGAATCCTGCAACAGCATCGACTCGGTCAGCTCCAGCTCAAGATATTCCGGAGGTAGCCCGGACGCCTCCAGCGCAGAGCGCACAACCGACTCAAGATTACCGCGGCGCAATTGCACCGCGGACAGATTTACCGACATGACCATATCCGGTAGACCCGCCTGGCGCCACAGCATGGCCTGACGACAGGCTTCAAGCAGTACCCATTCGCCTATTTCAACGATCAGCCCCATCTGTTCCGCCACACCGACAAAGAGCGTAGGTCCGACCAGGCCGCGCTCCGGCTGATGCCAACGCAGCAGGGCCTCTACGGCGATCGTGCGGCCGCTCTGCAGATCAACTATGGGCTGATACTGCAGTTTGAATTCTTCACGGACCAGCGCCTGGCGCAGGTCCTGTTCAATTCCCAGGCGCTCGTAAGTATTGGTGCTCATCTCCTCACTGAACAGGCAGTAAGCATTACGCCCAGCGG
>JBKBSI010000066.1:0-15740 GCA_046291745.1 Pseudomonas sp.
CCCATAGCGCAACTGCCGCACCTCCAGCTCGTCGAGCAAAGTAGCCAGGATGATGCAGCCGGTAGCGCCCAGCGGGTGGCCCATGGCGATCGACCCACCATTGACGTTGACCTTGTCCTCCGGCACACGCATTTCCTTCATGAACCGCATGACCACCGAAGCAAAAGCCTCGTTGACCTCGAACAGATCAATCTCCTCGACATTCAATCCAGCCTTTGCCAACGCCTTGCGCGCGGCCGGCGCGGGCCCGGTGAGCATGATGGTAGGGTCGGTACTGGTCACCGCTGTGGCCACCACCCGCGCCCGTGGGGTAAGACCCAAGGCACGGCCCTTGGCATCTGAACCTATCAACATGGCCACCGCACCATCGACGATTCCCGAGCTGTTACCTGGCGTGTGCACATGCTCAATGCGCTCGATATGCGGGTACTTACGCAGAGCACTGGCATCAAAGCCCATCTGTCCCATCGCCGCGAAGCTCGGTTTCAGCGCGCCAAGCCCCTCCAATGTAGAGTCCGCGCGAATGAATTCGTCATGATCCAGCAACACAATGCCGTTCTGATCGGTTACCGGCACCAGGGTGCGGCTAAAGGCACCGCGACTCCGCGCGCTGGCCGCCTTCTGCTGCGAGCGCAAGGCAAAGGCATCCACCTGTTCACGGCTGTAGCCATCCAGGGTGGCAATCAGATCTGCACCGATGCCCTGGGGCACAAACAGACTGTGCAGGTTGGTTTCCGGATCCATGGCCCAGGCTCCGCCGTCAGAGCCCATTGGCACCCGCGACATGGACTCTACGCCACCCACCACCACCAGATCCTCGAAGCCCGAGCGCACTTTCATCGCTCCCAGGTTCACCGCCTCGAGCCCCGAGGCGCAAAAGCGATTGATCTGCACACCCGCCACGCAGTCATCCCAGTCCGCCACCAAGGCAGCGGTCTTGGCTATATCCGCGCCCTGGTCGCCGACCGGCGTAACGCAGCCCAGCACAATATCGTCGACCTGGCTGGTATCCAGATCCTGGCGCTGCTGCAGTTGACGCAGCAGCCCGGCCATCAGATTCACCGGCTTGACGCTGTACAGCGCGCCCTCCTTGCGGCCCTTGCCGCGCGGAGTGCGCACCGCATCAAAGATCATTGCCTCGTTCATGGGACTCTCCGTGAAAACCGTCTGCGTCTACCCTACTCCCTAACCTGTGCCCAGCAATGACCAAAACGCTCAATCGAAGTGACAAAGCCAGTCAGCTATGGGCATAGCACCCGCAGGAACATTACATTTTGATGATAGCGTCAGATCAGTTGGCGACCGACGGTCATTTTTTTGTAGCCAATTCATCTAAATGCCAAGGAAATCAGCATCTATGCTGAGTTAGAATGTATCAAGTTGAACAGCAGGCTTACCCCGCTGTCACACGCATGTATAACGACCCATTTTGGTCGACATGAAACCAACGTCCCTGCCGTTACCCGGCTGACGTAGCAAGCCTTACCAAGGCAACTGCTCAAAATAATAAAGGTGGTTATATGAAACAGCTGATCAAGGCAAAGTGGTCTACCGTCGCACTGGTGTTCGTCGCCACTTGGCTGCTACTGATTTTGCCCAACATCCACTGAGCTCTCGCCCACGGGCGTTTCGGTTACACTAGCGGCTGTCCATCAGCGCTGGAGTTTCTGTGAACCTGCAAGCCCCGTTTGCCGACCTGAGGTGGTCCAGCACCGGCCAACCTTACTCCCTGGACTTTGAAGATCTGTACTTCTCCAGCGGCTGTGGTCTGGAGGAAACTCGGCACGTCTTTCTTCTGCATAATCATTTAGCTGAGCGCTGGGCTGAACTTGGCGCGGGCGAGCACTTCTGTATTGCCGAAACGGGCTTCGGCACCGGGTTAAACTTCCTTTGCGCCTGGCAACTATGGGATCAGGTCGCCCCTGCTGATACCTGCCTGCATTTTATCAGCACTGAAAAATTCCCCCTCAATGCCAGCGATATGCAGCGCGCGCAGAATCTCTGGCCTGAGCTGGCGCCCTGGTCGACCGAACTGCTGACTCAGTACAGCGACCTGACGCCAGGTTGGCAGCATTTCGTGCTGGCGGGTGGCAGAGTTACCCTGACGTTGTTGGTAGGTGACTTGCTAGAAACGCTGCCGCAGCTCGAGGCACAGGTGGACGCCTGGTTCCTGGACGGTTTTACGCCAGCCAAGAACCCGCAAATGTGGCAGCCCGCGCTTTATCAGCAGATGGCCAGACTATCCGCCAACGGGGCCAGCGTGAGTACTTTTACCAGTGTTGGCGAAGTGCGCCGGGGACTGATCGCGGCGGGCTTTGACATGCACAAGGTCAAGGGCTATGGCAGCAAGCGGCATATGCTCGCAGGACGCTTTCTTCAGGCTCCCGCACGCGAGTGGTCGCCACCCTGGTTCAGTGCTCCAATACCCGTTAAAAACAGTGAGCGCCGCGCCGTGATCATTGGCGCCGGACTCTCCGGCTGCTGCACTGCCTTTGCCCTGGCGCGGCGCGGCTGGCGCGTGACACTGCTGGACAGGCACCCACGCGCTGCGCAGGAAGCCTCCGGAAACCCGCAAGGCATTCTCTACTGCAAGCTATCGCCCCACCAGACTGAACTGTCGCGTTTTATCCAGAGCAGTTTTGCATTTGGTCTGCGCCAGCTACACCAATGTCTGCCACAGAGCGAAGACAATTGGCGGGCCTGCGGCGTGCTGCAACTGGCCAGCAATGCCAAAGAAGAAAAACGCCTGCAAACCCTTGCCGCCCAGGGCTACCCTGCAAGCTTTCTGTACGGCGTGACCGCCGACCAGGCCAGCAAGCTGGCCAATATGCCGATCGAGCATAGTGGCATTTTTTTTCCCAGCGCTGGTTGGGTCAGCCCCCCGGCCTTCTGTGAGCAATTGCTACAGCATCCGCTGATCAGCCTGCGGGGCGAGGAAGAAGTGGCAGAACTGGAATTCCAGGCTGGGCAGTGGCTAGTAAAAGGAGCGGGCCAGCGGGAGATCTGTCAGGCCCCGGTCGCCATTATCTGCGGCGCAGCAGAAACCATGCGGTTTGCTCAGACACAGCACTTACCGCTCAAGGCTATCCGCGGGCAAATAACCCACGTCAAGGCAACCGTTCAAAGCAAGAAACTCACCACCGTGCTCTGCGCCGACGGCTATATTTCTCCAGCCCGCAGCGGCGAGCACCACCTGGGGGCCAGCTTCCGTTTTGACCGCAGTGATACCTCGCCCAGTACCGAAGAGAACCAGAGCAATCTGGCGCTGCTGGACAGTCTGTCTAAGGCTATGGCCGTAGCCCTGAACCGCGAGCAACTGGATCCTGCCCAGCTTCAGGGCCGCGCGGCGTTGCGCTGCACCTCCCCTGACTACCTACCGCTAGTAGGGCCGGTAGTACAGCCACAACCCTTTGCCCACTGTTATGCAGAACTCGGCAAGGATGCTTCCAAGCGTCCGGAGCTGGCCGCACCGTGGCATTCCGGCTTGTATGTCAACACCGCCCATGGCTCGCGTGGGCTTATCAGCTGTCCGCTCAGTGGGGAGCTACTGGCAGCGCAACTCAACGGCGAACCCTTACCGCTACCCAGTGATCTGATCAGGGCCATCCATCCCAGCCGTTTTCTGCTCAGGCAACTGATTCGCGGGCAACTGCGCGGTTAGACTGGCGGAGCATGAGGGGCATACCATTACTTTGCGGCTGTGCTAGCATCACATTAGGTCCTGCCACAACGATAACCCGAAAAACCGGCAGGATGCTCAAGGTGTGCATCATATGGCCCGCTGCGGATGGCTGTTACTACTGTGCTGCTCATATCTGCTGGGTTCCGCGGCCTATGGCGCTGCAGCTCCAGGGCTTTCGATTGACGACAGCTCCCAGCGCATAAACCTTACCCCTTACCTTCTACTGCTTGAAGATCCTGACGGACAGTTGGGGCTCGATAACTTGCTCGCCCAACCGAACCTGCCCTGGGTTCCGGTTAAAGGCCGGTACACCAATACGGGCAAAAATGACTCGGCCTGGTGGCTGAAGTTCGAACTGCACAATCTCGAAACCCATTCGATTCAAGGGGTTGTCGAGATCAATTATCCGATACTAGACCGGCTCGAGCTCTACCACCTGACCGAGGACAACCACTACGAGCTGCAGCGTAGCGGCGACCATATGCTTATCGAGAACAGGCCCTTGCAGTTACGCAATCCCTGGATGAAGGTCGAGTTGCGACCCGGCGTGAACCCGTTCTACCTGCGGGTCGAGACCAGCAGTACCGTGTTTGTGCCACTGTACTTTGCAACCTGGCCAGCCGCTGCCAGCCACCTCGAAATCAATATGCTCGCCAATGGGCTGTTTTACGGGGTTCTGATCGGCCTGTTTGCCTACAACCTGTTTCTGTTCATCTCCCTGCGGGAAACCACCTATCTCTGGTACCTGATCTACAACCTCAACATGCTGCTGTTCATGGCGGCATTTGATGGTCTGCTGTGGAAGTGGCTGCCCGTGGGCATCGCCTTTCAATCGGTTTCGATTTACAGCCTGATGTTCATGCACTGCATTGTCGCCACCCAGTTCAGCAGGCACTTTCTGCATACAGCCGAGCATTTCAAGCGCCTTGATCGGCTGTTACTAGCGGTGATGGTTCTGGTCGGTATCACCCTGATCAGCCTGCCACTGATCGGCCTGACGCTCTACAACCTGCTGGCCAGCCTTTACGTACTTGCCAGCTCGGCCTTGCTACTGTGCACCGGAATATATGTATGGCGCCAGGGCCTGCGCTACGGCTCCTACTACACACTGGCCTGGGGTATGCTGCTCTGCACCCTGATGCTATCTACCGCAGGCTCCCTGGGTTACGAGCTGGCCATTTCCTATGGCACAGATTGGGTAAAACTGGGCATTTGTGTGGAGCTCTTTATCCTGTCCCTGGGTTTGGCAGATCGCATCAATGCCCTTAAGGAGGCTCGCTTCAACGCCGACGAACAAGCCCGTCAGGCTCGCCTTGAGTCCCGCGCTCAGGGGCGCTTCCTGGCCAAGATGAGCCATGAGATCCGCACCCCGCTGAATGGCGTTCTGGGCATGCTGCAACTGCTTAGAGATACCCGCCTGGATGCCAACCAGCGCTTCTACGTAGACACTATCAACAGCTCGGGCAATGCGCTGATATCGGTTATCAACGATATCCTCGACTACGCCCGTATTGAGTCTGGCCACATACACCTGGAACAGATCGAGTTCGATCTGGACCAACTGTTATCCGATACCACCAGCCTGTTTACCGCCCAAGCGTTGAACAAGAAACTAGGGGTTTACTGCAGCATTGACCCTGCGCTGCCACGACATTTCATCGGTGACCCCACGCGGCTCAAGCAGGTTCTGCTCAATCTGCTCAGCAACGGCTTCAAGTTCACCGAGTCGGGGCATATCAGCCTGACAGTAGAACCCACTGGTGTGCCCAGGCCTGAACAATGGCAGTTGAGCTTTAGCGTGACGGACACCGGTATCGGCATCAAGGCTGATGCGCAGCAGAACCTGTTCGACTCCTTTATCCAGGCCGACAGCAGTACCACCCGCCGTTATGGCGGGAGCGGCTTGGGGCTGACTATCAGCCAGGAGCTGGTCAAACTGCTTGGCGGCGAGATCCAGGTGCAAAGCACGCCAGGAAAAGGTGCGCGCTTCCATTTCACCATCCCCCTTGTCGCCGCACCCACGGCAGTTGACCAGCAGCACTCTGCAATCCAGCAACAAGCGATGTTGTACTGCGACTTGCCCGAAGCCCTAGCCTGCTATGAACGCGTGCTTGAACGTTGTGGTTATGACGTCTCGGCACTGAAGCGCGGGGACGGCAGTACGGATAGATTGAGCGAGGAAACCAGGGGACACCTTCTGGTACTGAGCATCAGCAATCAGGACTCCATCCCCGACCTTGCCCCTCTGCTTGCTAGCCGCTCAGAACCAACGCTGGTCATATGCGGGCCCGAGGTTCAGCAGTTGCTGTCACAAGAGTACAGCAACAATAGTTTGCACCTGTATACAGCCCCCATTACGCCGTGCCAAATGCGCGACGCCCTGCAGCAAATAGCCCATCCAGCCGAGGATGCGACAGCGCAGAACAGAGAACCGGTAACAGCGATTGCCAAGGGCGATGGGCAACGAGTCATGCTCGCCGAGGACAACCCGGTCAATCAATTGGTCGTAAAGGGCCTGCTAGAGAAGCACGGTTACGTGGTAGAGATCGTACATAATGGCCTGGAAGCGTTAGATGACTACATAACGAAGCCAGATGCCATCCAGTTGATTCTCATGGATGGCGAGATGCCGATAATGGATGGCTTCGAGGCGACTCGCCGTATCCGCGCCCATGAGCAGGCACAACGGCTCAGAGCAGTTCCTATTGTCGCGCTCACCGCTCACATCCTCGACAGTCATCGCCAGGCGGGCGCCGAAGCGGGCATGAATGCCTTTCTGGCGAAACCGGTGCAGGGTGATGAATTGCTAGCTCTGCTGGCGCAGTTGCTCAAGGCAGATACAAGCCCATAACGCCCTCATAAAGCAGCTTGCCGCCAGTCAGAAAGAGAAAGACATAACAGAGCTGATAGATCAGCTTCTCGTTGCTGCGCTGCAACATCCAGAAGCCCATGCGCACCCCCAGGGGAGCCAGGGGCAACAGCATCAGCGAGGTCAGCAGATTGGTGCTGTTGAACTGCCCGAGATAGATGTACGCGGGCAATTTACTCAGGTTGACCACCGCAAAGAACACCGCAATGGTGCCCATCAGCACTGTCTTTTCCAGTTTCTGCGGCAACAGGTAGACATTGATGGGCGGCCCGCCAGCGTGGATCCCGAAACTGGTAAAGCCAGCGACCATACCCCAGAAGCCACCGCGCACACGGCTCACACCCCGCACCGGAGGCTCTTCGCGCCTTAACCAGATATTCAGGGTAAAAATCAGCGCAATAGCGCCAATCATCAGTTGGATATGCGCATCATTGAGCACCCTGAAGGTCAACGCGCCCAGTACCACGCCAATCAGTGACGCTGGCAGGATGATCCGCAGATTGGCCTTGTCCCATCGACCACGAAAGGTCCGCAGGGCGACCAGATCCATGACAATCAAGATCGGCAGCAGGATCGCCGCCGCCTGTTGCGGCGAGACCACCAGCGCCATCAGCGGTACTGACAAAATGGCAATATTGCCACCAAAGCCACCCTTGGCCACGCCATACAGGAGCACACCGGGAATGGCACAGAGGTAGAACAGCGGATCAGTAATCATCGTTACCCAAGGGGGTCACTATCGGGTTGCGCAGTGTATCATCAGCATACTGTCAGCCAAGATGTGGGCACCATGCTTATTCCCTACGACCTTCTGGACCCGGAAACATTGCAACGATTGCTTGAGGATTTCGTCACCCGTGACGGCACCGACAACGGCTACGAAGCCAGTCTGGAGCAACGCGTGGAGCGCCTACGCAAGCAGTTGCACAGCGGCAACGTACTGATCGTATTCCACCCCGATACCGGCGACACCAGTCTGGCACATCGTCGTGACGTACCGAAGGAACTCTTTGATCAGGATACCTGAAGCAGCGCTTATCAATACTCGGCGTAGCGCGCTTCAATAGCCTCATATTGACCATTTTCGCGAATTGCCCTCAATCCCTCATTGAAACGGTCGCGCGCGCCTGCATCACTAAAGCCAACCCGGTAAGCGGTCGGTGAGAAAAGCGCGTGAAAGGTTATTGGCTGAGTGACGTCGACCCTGTCAGCCACCACATCGTTGAATGCGCGAATGATCCTTCGGTCGCCAATCATCACATCTACCCGATCGGCATAGAGCAACAGGTTACGCGTAACCTGGCGCGCCTCCTCACGGTACTGCGGATTATTCAGCGCCATGCTACGAAACTCGTCGCCGAGTATCATGCGCGCCCGCTGGAAGGCGCTTACAGAGTGACCACTTAGATCGGCAATTCGCTCGAGCTGAATACCTTTGCGCTCAAGGCTGACGGCCACGTTGTGGTACTCGATATACACATCCGAATGGAAAGCCTTTACGCCACTGTTGGTATTAGTCGCCGTCATGGCCTCCAGCTCCTTGCGCTCAAGCATGCGATGCATGCGCTCTAGCGGCGCATAATACGGCTGCATCTGCATTCCGGCCTGAGCAAAAGCCTGGGCAACTATCTCGAACTCAAGGCCCCTATCCTCCCCTTCGAACACATAGGGCGGTTTGTGTGTACCAAAGCCAACAACCAACATTTGCGCCTGTGCCGCAGGCATTTCCATAAAGAGCAGTAACAAACCTAACCTGGGAACAGATCGGTGCATGCAAATGTCCATTAGAAGAAGAGAAGAAGTAAAATCAGGACCTAGCGGCCCCAAACTAAGCTACGCACGCAATCCCAGTCTAGCAACGCAAAAGCTGTTTCGAGTTTTATTCTGGGTTTATCTGCTGCGCGATTGCGACCATCTGACAGCTTGGAGCCAGTCGGCAATGCCGCTAGAATAGATGGCCCGCTATTTCGGGCATTCCACGAGGCTCACCATGAAAAACATTTCCCGCCTGGCTCTAATCGGTCTGTTCAGCATGACCGCACTGCCCGCTATGGCCTGCTCGCTCGACGAAATCAATGCCAAGGCTGAAGAAGTCGCCGAAACCATTAACCGTCTCGCTGACAACAATCCGGAGAAGGCCCGGGCCTTGAACGAGCAACTGCTTGAGTTGCAGCGTGAAGATCCCACCCGCAGCGATCACGGCGCCTGTGAAGCTTATCAGCGCATCATCGACAAGCTGGAAAACAGCAATAACGGCTGATCATTTATCACCACCGTTCCCCTAACCTGCCGGTAGCCCTGGCCCTGTGAGTCACTCCAGGGCCCAGGCTCCGCACCCGCCCAAGAACCAATCTACTTTTACGATAGTTTGGTCGCAATTTTTGCCCTTTTTTTGGGTATAAATCAGCAATAAAATCGATTGATAGTTCAATTGGAGACCTATCATGTCCCTACCAGTCAATCGTCAACCGCTGGAAATCATCACCGGTCGCGCCGCCTCAGACGGCGATGGTGTCAAACTCAAACGCGTTTTTGGCGGCACCGGTGCGGAGCGCTTTGATCCCTTTCTGATGCTCGATGAGTTCGGCTCGGATGAGGCCGCAGACTATATCGGTGGCTTCCCTTCACACCCCCATCGTGGCTTCGAGACCGTCACCTATATGCTCGAAGGGCGCATGCTGCACGAAGACCATATGGGCAACAAGGGCCTGCTTGAGCCCGGCGGCGTACAGTGGATGACTGCTGGCAGGGGCATTATCCATTCGGAAATGCCGCAGCAGGATTCAGGTCGCATGCGCGGATTTCAGCTGTGGGTCAACCTGCCCGCCAGGGAAAAAATGCAACCGCCTGCCTATCAGGACCTGCCTGCATCTGCAGTGCCACAGCAGACCCTCGCGGGCGGTGGCAGCATCAAGGTCATCGCGGGCAGCTTGAATCTTGATCACGGCGCGGTGACAGGCCCGATCAGCGGGAAAACTACCGAACCGCTGTACCTGGATGTACAGCTATTACCAGAAGAACACTTGCAACTGCCCTTGGCCAGCGAGCTGAATGCCCTGCTGTATGTCTATGAAGGCCAGGCCTTCACCCTTGCCGGAGAGCAGCGCTCCGCCATAGCCACTGGGCAACTGGCCAGACTCGGCAGCGGTAACCAATTAGCGCTCGAGGCAGGCAGCGAAGGTTCGCGACTGTTGGTGATCGCGGGTAAACCCCTGCGCGAACCCATTGTCCAGTACGGCCCCTTCGTGATGAACAGCCGGGAAGAGATAGAGCAGGCCATGCGCGACTTTCGCAGCGGCCGCCTGGCCAGTTAAAGGATAGGCGTCCTACCTGCCAGCGCGTGCGCCAGGGTACCGCCATCGATATATTCCAGCTCGCCTCCCAGCGGAATGCCATGGGCGATACGCGATACCTTGACGCCCCTTGGCTTGAGCAGATTGGCAATGTAATGGGCGGTTGCCTCACCCTCTACGGTCGGGTTGGTGGCCAGGATGATTTCGGCCACCTCCGACTGCTCCACCGCCTGTAGTAGTGCCGGGATGCCTATTTCTTCTGGTCCCAGTCCATCAATCGGTGAAAGCTGGCCCTTGAGCACAAAGTAGCGTCCGTTAAAGCCCCCCGCCTGCTCGACCGCCCAGACATCCGCTGGGCTCTGCAACACACAAAGCAGTGAGCTATCACGGCGCGGATCGGAGCAGATAAAGCAAACAGGGGTTTCACTCAGCGTACGGCATTTCTGGCAATAACCGACCCCATCCACGGCCTCGAGTAAAGCCCCTGCAAGGTGCCGGGCCACATCCCGGTCGCGCTCCAGCAGATGCAAAGCCATACGCTGGGCGGTTTTCGGCCCCACCCCAGGCAAGCCCCGCAGGGCATCGATCAAACGGCGAATCAAGGGACTGAAGCTCATGGGAGCACTCTGGATTGATTAAGCAGGCCGTTTAGAACGGCATCTTGAAGCCGTCTGGCAGGTTCATGCCCTGAGTCAGCCCGGCCATTTTTTCCTGGTTGTTCTTTTCCAGCTTGCGCACCGCATCATTGAACGCTGCGGCGATCAGATCCTCGAGTATTTCCTTGTCCTCGCTCAGCAGGCTGTCATCCAGGCTGACGCGCTTGACGTCGTGCCGCCCGTTCATGACTACCGACACCAGACCCGCACCGGATTGACCGGTCACTTCCGCGTTGGCCAGTTCTTCCTGCATCTTCTGCATCTTTTCCTGCATTTCCTGGGCCTGCTTCATGAGCCCGGCCATGCCACCTTTCATCATCGGTTTTTCCTCGATTAATGGGTCAATGTATCCACGGGCCGTACCGTATCGGCACAGATCTCCGCAGCAAACTGCTCTTTCAGCCCCCGTACCAACGGGTCTGCTTCAATACTTGCTTCTGCCTCCTGCTGCCGCTTCAGCTTCTGCTTACTGGCTGCGACTGCGGGTGTTTCCTGGGTAGGTGCCTGTACCACGACCTGCAGGCTTACCGGATGGCCCACCTGGTTGCAGAGCGCCTGCTCAAGACGCAAGCGATGATTCTCGTTGTACAGCGCACTGTGGCCGGGGTCCAGATGTAATGTCCAGTTGTTCCCCTCGCGATCGACCCACTGGCAGTGCGCGCCGATACTCTGCGTCAGCCCGCCAAGGCCGAGAGTCGGAAACAGCGCCAACCATTCTGCCGCTAGGCCGGTTGCAGCAGGTAGCTCGCTGATCGCCTGCTCATCGCTACTCTTGGCCAACTGCTGGTCCGCGGCCAAGGTCGGCTCCCAATCGCCCAGATACTGGCTAACATCCAGGTCTTCGTTTTCTTCATCATCGCTATCTGCACCCGAGAAGGCCTCATCAGGCGGCGCATGCAACCACTCTGCCGGGGGCTCTTCCAATGGCGGCTTAACCGGCGTAGCGGCATTGCGTGGACGTTCTGGCTGTACCGTTGGCGATTGTTGCGATGCTGACGCCACATCAACGGCCGGCTCAGCTGTAACTGCCTGCGGCGTGCCAGGAAGCTCTGCTTCTGGCTCCACCGGAACAGGCTCAACCACCGGATCGGGCATTTTGCACTGTACCGATTCGGCATCAGGAACAGCCGCAGCCTGTGGCGCCGCCGGTGGGTCAGCTGGCCGCGGTGCTGGGAAGTCAGCCTTGGCCTGGCTGATTCCCGGTGGCTTTCCCGGCGGCTGCGTATCAGCAGCAACCGCTCCGCTGTTTTCCAAGGTCCCTGGCCGGAACGCCAACATGCGCAGCAATGCCATTTCAAAGCCACCCCGCGGCTCTGGCGCCAATGGCAGGTCGCGGCGACCATGCAAGCCCAATTGATAGAACAGCTGTACATCCTCGGCGCTCATGCGCCCAGCCAGATCCAGTACCGATGCCTGGTCCCCAAGGCTGTTGTCCGCCGCAGCAGGCAGTACCTGGGCAATCGCCACCCGTTGCAGGGTAGACAGCACCTCAGCCAGTACGCCCGAAAAATCTGCACCCTGCTCTGCCAGTTGCGCCACCGCTTCAAGCAGACCGGGGGCATCATGCCGGGCCAGCGCTTCCAGCAGACCAAATACCTGGCCATGATCAATGGTACCCAGCATGGAGCGCACGTCAGCCACCTGCAGCACGCCGTTACCAAAGGCAATGGCCTGATCGGTAAGGCTCAGCGCATCGCGCATTGAGCCGTCTGCAGCGCGGCCGAGTAGCCACAGTGACTCTTCATCAAAGCGGATCATTTCCTCGCCAAGCACATGCTTGAGATGCTCGACGATTTTCTCCGGCAGCATGTTTTTCAGGGAAAATTGCAGACAGCGCGAGAGGATGGTGACCGGCAGCTTCTGCGGATCAGTAGTCGCGAGCAGGAACTTCACATGCTCCGGGGGCTCTTCCAGGGTCTTCAACAGGGCGTTGAAACTGTGGCTGGAAAGCATGTGCACTTCGTCAATCAGGTACACCTTGTAGCGGCCGCGCGAGGGTGCATATTGCACGTTGTCGAGCAGTTCGCGGGTATCCTCTACCTTGGTACGGCTGGCTGCATCCACCTCGATAAGGTCGACAAAGCGGCCCTCATCGATTTCCCGGCAGGCCGAGCACACCCCACAAGGTTCAGAGCTCACACCGGTCTCGCAGTTAAGGCATTTGGCCAGAATCCGCGCAATGGTGGTCTTGCCCACACCCCGGGTACCGGTAAACAGGTAGGCATGGTGCAGGCGATCATGATCAAGGGCATTGATCAGGGCCTGAAGAACATGGGTCTGGCCGACCATTTCACGGAACAGGCGCGGACGCCATTTACGGGCAAGTACCTGATAACTCATTGGATGTCTGCTGTCCGGTCTGATCTGAAGGCGAGCGGCTACTGTAACCAAAGCACGGCTACTTTGCGAGATACACTGTGGTAACAGATAGGCGAAGAAGGGATCAAAACAGATGGGTGGCAGCCCTGCCAGCCACACCCCGGCACACGATATAACCGCTGTGGCTGCTCCCTTCCGGGCCTGACCAGGTTAACGGCGAATCATTGCGAGGGGACCGACAGGGCCACCATAACGAACCTGCGTTGAGCAGGCCGCGCTATTGTAACGGCTTGCGCGCAACTTACAACCCGTTGTTACGGACCGGACTGGAAATAGCGACTATCTGGCCGAGTGATGGGAAAGGCGCCACAACCGCCGCCCCATGCCGACAATGAAAGAGGTGATAAACAGCAGCATGAATAGCAGGAAGCAGAACTTGCCCAGCGCTGCGACGATACCGCTCACAACGCCACCAAAGCCCATTACCGCAGCACCAATCGCCACTAGAAGAAAGGTAATAGCCCAGCCAAGCATCGTTAGTCCCTCTTACAAGGTCCTGGTTACTGCGATGCCTAGGCACCGCAGGCCTGAATTAGAACACCCAGCGGCGTGCTTGTGGGTCGCCTACTTCGCCTTGAGCTACACGCTCGGCTTGCAGCCCCATAATGGCTTGCTGGCGTATTTCAGCCGACAGCCCACTCGGCACGCTCTCGACAGCTTCATGCTTGTGTAAGTCTGCATTCCCTACCAGAAGCAGCATTGCTGTGCCGGCAAGTGCTCCGGCAAGAAAAAGTCCCCGACCAGCTTCCTGATGTTTCATACCGACTTACCTCCATTCATGGTCCAGATCAGCAAATGCTTACGAACAATGTCATCTGAGCATAAGAGATTGCATAGGTCGTGCCATACAAAGAGATAAGAAAAATATTTTAAAATCAGTTAGTTAAAAAAAAGCAAAGGAGGTTATAGCTGGCAAACTGCACGACAGCACACATACCGCATTGCATTCTGCACGACAGCAGCCGAAGTAAATGATTCAAGGATCAATGCGTTAGCCTGGCAGCACCCAGGCAACCATCAGTGGGATATACAGCAGTGCAAACAAAGTGCTGATCAGCGTGGTGGCCGCGACCTGTCTCGGGAAGGTATCAAGCAAAGTGGCAATAACCACGGTATTGGCTGCCACAGGGGTGATGGCTATAAGAAAGACTGCATGGTAAACGGCCGGTTCGTATAGCCCGGTGATCTGACTATCCACCCACCAAAACCCAAGCGCCAGAAGCGGCCAGACAATGAATTTGCCGAAGAAGGTGAGCGCGCTAAAGCGCAGATCACCCGCCAGCCCGCGCAAACTCAGAATACTCATGCCGATGATCATCATACCCAGTACGCTGTAGGCACCCCGCAGGTTGTCAAACAACGGCTGGAAGGTAGCAGGTAGCGGCACACCAGACAGATTCAGTACAACCGCCAGCGCAAAAGCATATACCGACGGCAGGCTCGCCACCTTGCGCAGGCAGTCGCGCACACCAAAACGACCCCGCGCCGCCAGATAGAAGCCCAGCGAGTTTTCATAGAGGGTGGTGCCCAGCATACAGACGATATAGAGACTCAAGCCCTGCTCGCCAAACAGCAGCAGTGCTACGGGCACACCGAAATAGCCGGTATTGCCGGTACCCACCGAGAGCGGAATCATGTTGGCGCCTGCTACGCGCAGCCAGCGTTTGGCTACCAGCAACATGGTCAGTCCTACCAGGCTGCAAAATCCGAAGACCAGGAACGGCAGTATGATCACACTGACACTTAGCGGCGCGGACATGACCCCGGCAAAAATCACCGATGGCGTCACGATGTACAGCATGATGCCGGCGATATGACTGCCGCTGGCCTGCAGATAGCGACCCGCAAGCCAGCCCAAAACCACTGTCAGGTACAGCGGCAACAGGGTGTAAAACAGTGTCAGTGCGGCGCTCATAACCGCGATAACTCAGCGCATTTCACGGATGCGATACACCCGCTCACAAAGCCGCGTCATGCCCTGCTCCCTGAACACCGCATGCTCCTCTAGCACGTCCTCCTCTGCCAACTGCTCAATCTGGCAGCCGACAAACAAGCTCTGAACCTCTGCGTCGGGCACACTGAAAGGCGGGCCTGCGCGTTCGGACTGGGGATAATCGAGCGTTACCAATAGCATCTGCCAGCCAGACGGCAGTAGGGTTCGCAGATGTTCGACATAGCGCCGACGCATCTGCGGCGGTAGCGCAATCAGTGCGGCCCGATCATAAACTGCCTCGATACCCGTCACTTGTTGAATATCCAACTCAAACAGGTCACCCGCATACAATTGCAGCCCGGGTGCGCTGGTCACCTCAAAGGGCCCTTCCCGCCGCCACTGCAGCGGCACAGCATGCTCCTGAGCAAAGGCCTCCAGTGCCTGGCGGGAAAGCTCAACCCCCATTACTTGATAACCCTGTTCGCATAGCCAAAGCATATCCAGGGACTTGCCACAGAGCGGCACCAGAACGCCCTGGACATTACCCAGCGACGGCCACCAGCGGGTCAAAAGGGGGTTGACCTTGGCCTTGTGAAAACCGATTTCGCCCCGCTCCCAGCGCTGGTGCCAGAAATCGGGCTCCATCAGCTGGCCTCGATTGCGTCCACACGCTGGAAGCCGCGCGGCAGCATGTTGCCGCGCTGCGCCCGGCTGCCGGCATAGGCCTGGAGGTCTCGCCAGCTCAGCCCCAGCTTGCGCTGGCCGCAGTACAGCGTCAGCTCGCCCCCTTCGCGAACGCTGGCCACCGCGGTCACGGTCTCCTCGCCCGACTTCAGCTTAGCGGGCGGCACCTGGATCAGCTTGTTGCCCTTGCCGCGGTCGAGCTCGGGCAGTTCGCCGATCGGGAACGCCAGCAGGTGGCCGGCGG